>CAJPUK010000001.1 GCA_905373785.1 uncultured Johnsonella sp.
GCCTAAGATCAAAGGCATAGGTTTCCAAATTAATTTCTATACTTTTATTTACGATATAATCAAGCGGCTTTTCAAATATACTTTCAAGCTCCTTTATCGGATTAATTATAAGTTTATCATCCTTTAGGCTAAGCTCTCTAAAACAGGTCATGGCATGTTGCCAACCATCTTCTATGGTAGGAGCGGTATACTCCGCATCCGGCATACCCATCCATGCAAGCATATATCTTTTATTATCCTTTTCAAAAGTTTGACAGGCATAAAAATCAAAACCGAAATCCAAATCCCTGTATTCGGATAAGGTATACTCAGAGCGAAAATCTCCGTCAAGAATAAAATATCCGTTGGTATACACATTTTGAGCTTCAAATTCTTTTCTTTCTATACCCTGGGGAGATAAAAGCAATACCCACTTGCCGTCAAGTAAAAAGAGGTCGGGGCATTCCCACATATAACCGAAGTCATAGTCGGTTTTTATGCTGTTTATGTAGTTCCAGTTATATAAATCTGTCGACTCATACACCAAGACCTGCCCCTTGTCATCCTTGCTTCTTGCACCAAGTACCATATAGAACTTGTCATCATAGGCAAATACTTTCGGGTCTCTTACATGACAGCTCATATCGCTAGGATAGTCCTTGTTATAAAGCACTACCTGCCTACTTTCTGCACTCATACCGTCTTCACTTACCACAAGTACGGTATTGTGCTGCCTTCCCTCATATATATAGTCATAATCTCCTGCTTCTTTTACATTTCCCGTGTAGTAAATGTACAACTTATCTTCATGCACCAGAGCAGAACCTGAGTACACACCGCTTTTATCAAAATCCTTATCAGGACTTAAGAAGATATCCAAGCTTTCCCAATTAAGTAAATCCTTTGAGCGAAAATGCCCCCAATACTTAAGTCCTCCTACGGCTTCCTTACTATATTGATAATATACATGATAATATCCCTTAAAAAAACATAATCCGTTGGGATCGTTCATCCAACCCTGCTCAGGGTAAAGATGATATAAAAGTTTATAATTATTTCTCATTAGCACTTACCTCAAATATTTGATTGTCGAGGTCTACTTTAGTATTTGCCTTAGTTTTTATATCTATGTCTTTAAATTCAAATGTATTGGTAACGATAACCGGTGTAACTATAGGATAACCCTCTTTCTTTATAGCTTCTATATCAAACTTAAGCAGTTTATCACCCTTCTTAACCTTATCACCGACCTTTACCAAAGCTTCATAATGCTTACCCTCAAGGGTTACGGTATTGATACCTACATGTACTATCATTTCCGCACCGTTAGCCAGTCTAAAAGCAACTGCGTGACCCATAAGAGTAACTATTTCGGCATCATCCGGAGCATACACCATGCCCTCGGAAGGAACTATGGCTACACCTTTTCCCAATATGCCGGCAATAAATGTAGGATCATTGGTTTCTTCCATATCTACAACTTCGCCTTTTAGAGGAGAGCTTATAATAGGACTTGCCGCCTTTGTCTCTTCTACTTTTTCACTGTCAACTTTTACTTCTTCACTCTTTTTAAGTTGTGCCTCACTTTTAGCCGCTGCTTCCTGTAAGCCTGCATCTATCAGCGTACTTGGTGTTATAAGCCATGAAATCACAAAGGCTACTGCTGATGAAAGTATAAAAAGTACTATATAGTGTAGCGGATAGTCAAGGAAAAGAAGTATTCCGAAAATTCCCGTAACTCCGGTACCGGTAGCTCCTATATGTGTTAAAGAAGCATACATGGCACCTGCCGCACCACCTATACAACCTGCTATAAACGGTCTGAAAAATCTTAAGTTCACACCGAAAAGAGCCGGCTCGGTAATACCTAAAAATGCTGAAAGTGAAGAGGGAAGTCCAAGACTTTTTATCTTAGGATCTCTGGCTTTTAATCCAACTGCAAGACAGGCTGCACCCTGTGCTATATTACAAGCGGAAGCAAGGGGAAGCCAATAAGTAACTCCGAATTTTCCTATCTGACCTAAGTCTATAGTTGTATACATATGATGTATACCCATAACTACAGTAGGTGCATAGAAGATACCCATTACAAAAGAACCTATACCGAAAGGCAGTCCTATCAGGTACTGAACACCGTCAAGTATACCGTTTTCCAGTTTAACAAAGACCGGTCCTATAATACTAAGTGCAAGATAACCTGCTACGAATACGGATACTAAAGGAGTTACAAAAAGATCAAACATGGCAGGCACTACCTTATGCAGTCTTTTTTCTATCTCACTCATTACCCACACGGATATAATTATAGGGATAACATGACCTTGGTAACCTACCATTTCTATAGAATATAAGCCGAAAAATACCGGCTGCATAGCCTTAACACCCTCACTTGCTACAGTCCAAGCATTTTGAAGATTAGGATGTATCATAATCATACCCATAACCGCTCCAAGGAAGGGATTGCCCCCAAATACCTTGGCAGCTGAAAAACCTATAAGTATAGGTAAGAATACATAGGCTGTATTGGAAAATAGATTAGCAAATACATATAAAGAACTTGAGGTATCTATATTTAAAAAATTATTATTGACCATAAAATCAAGCGAGTTCATAATACCCATGAGGAAACCGCTTGCAACTATGGCAGGTATAATGGGCACAAATATATCACCCAGAGTCTTGATCATATACTGGAATATATTGCCCTGCTTTGCCGCCTGCTTTTTTAATTCCTCAGTACTGCTCGCACCTATATTACCAAGCTTTATAAACTCCTCATATACTTTGTTAACCTCACCGGTTCCAAAGATAATCTGCAGCTGCCCCTGCGCTTCGAACACACCCTTAACACCGTCAATGTTTTCAAGGGTTTTCTTATCCACCTTAGAGTTATCGGCTATAACAAGCCTGAGTCTGGTGGCACAATGTGCTGCACTGACTATATTGTCAGCCCCACCTATGGCGTGTAACACTTCTTTTGCAGACTTTTGATAATCCATACAGTTACCTCCTTAAAATTTTCCAAATTGATAAGCTCATTGTAAGATATATTATAATTTCTGTAAACATATAATAAGTTCCAAATATGTGTGTATTTTAATCTGTTTAATATAGTAAAAAACACAAAAAAACTCTGATTTACGGAATATTTCCATAAACCAGAGTTTTTATTATTCGTATAAATATGGGAGAAGTGCTACATGTCTTGCTCTCTTGATAGCAACTGTTATATCTCTTTGATGCTTAGCACAGCTGCCTGTGATACGCCTTGGTAATATCTTACCCCTCTCAGATATATACTTCTTTAATGTAGCTACATCCTTATAATCTATAGCCTTGTTCTCATCTCCACAATATATGCATACTTTTTTTCTTCTACGTAAGCCGCCCGGTCTTCTACTCTTAAGACCCTCTGACTTGTCTGTCTTCTTAAATGCCATTATAGTCCCCTTTCATCTACTAATTGAACGGAAGTCCCTCATCATCTACTCCGTCAGGTATATTCATAAATCCCTCGCTGCTTGCGTTCTCAGGACTCGGTCTGAAACTTTCGTTATAGCCTGAACCTGTAGAACTTCCTGATGAGTTCTTACTGTCTGCAAATTCTTGTTCTTCTATTATTACCTCTGTTGTATAAACCTTCTGACCCTCTTTATTGGTATAACTTCCGGTTTGTATACGACCTGATATAAGTACCCTCATCCCCTGTCTAAAGTACTTTTCAGCAAACTCACCTGATTTGTCGAATGCTACACAAGGAATAAAGTCAGCTGTCTGCTCACTACCTTCACTTCTGCGCCCTCTTCTATCTACCGCTAATGTATATCTGGCTATAGCCATGGATCTCTCTCCTGAGGAATATCTAACTTCCGGATCTCTGGTCAGTCTTCCCATTAATATTACTTTGTTCATACAAGCTCTCCTTTTATGGACTTATGCCCACAAGCTTATTGTCTTACTACTAAATATCTTAATACAGGCTCCATAATACGTATATGGTTTTCTAATTCATTAGGACAATTTTTGTCTTCAGACTCAAACTGTATAAAGTAGTAAAAACCTTCTTTTACTTTCTGAATTTCATAGGCAAGTCTCTTCTTACCCCAGTCATCAACATTGCTTACAGTTCCGCCAAATCTTGTGATGTAAGACTGAACTTTCTCAAGTGCTGAGTTCTTTGCCTCATCTTCAAGCTTGCCGTTAAGCACAAGTGCCAATTCGTATTTATTAGTCATTTTAACCTCCTTATGGTTTATTCAGCCTCCTTTTTTCGGAAGCAAGGAATATGTTACGGTAGAATATTGTATCAAAAAAAAGAGAAATAAGCAAGGGAATATAAAGATTTTTAGTTTTTTTGATGAAGATGAATTCACTACCTGAACTGTAACACATATTATACATATATCTAACAGGCTACTGCCAACATTCATCTTCGTCTAATTTATAAATAAGATTAAATATTTTTAGGTTGTTTTGACAAGTTATGAATGAGCTACCCAAACTGTAACACTTTGACATATAAAAACAGAGGGGCTTAAAGCCCCTCTGCCGCAATTAGTATTTCTATTCGATTTTCTAATAGCTGTTTATTAATTACTTACTGATGTAAGCACCTACAAGTTCTTTCTTTCCATCTACTACAAGATGTACTTCGTTTCCATCCTTCTTCTCGCCCTTACCTTGTAAAGCACCTGAAGATGAAACAACTACACACTTTGATAATGCGATACCTGTAGGTACGAAAGAGGTTCTTGAACCTATTATCTTGTTATCGCCTAATGTTCTGTCAACTAAGTTAACAGAGTTAGAAACTTCTGCAACTACCTTGTTGTCAGCATTAACTACAAATACCTTGTACTTGTCATCGCTGTCAGCCTTAACCTTCTTACCGTTTACATAGTATGTACTTCCGTCAAGTCCGTCGATACCTACACCCTTGTCACCGGAAGTTCTGAACTTAAATGCATAGCTATCGCCATCTATAGTAACATTTACATTACCTGTCTTCATAGCACCGTCTGACTCATCACCAAAGTAGTATAAACCTGACTTAGGATCACTTGATGATGGACGTGCAAATGTAGATGCAGTTGAACTTAACTTAGTATACTCATTAAGCTTAGACTCTGAATCAAGCTCAACAGTTGCATTTGAACCTGAAGCTATCTTGTTGCTGCTATCAACTGTTAAGTACCAAAGTCCGCTAAGCATAGCACCCTTTTCATTAAATGCATACTTCTTACCGTTGATTGTCTTGATCTCGCTGTAAGCTAACTTACCTCTAGCGTCTGCGTAGTACCATAATTCCTTATCATCCTGGTTCTCTGAGTTCTTTGCATCAAATAACTCGTCCGGAACAGCCTTGAACCAAGTCTTTGATCTCATAGAACCATCTTCATTTGTTGATGAGAAGTTTTTGAACTTATCAGCTGAAGTAGATCCTGAAGGTGTTCCAACCCACTTAGTTAACATGTTACCATACTCACCAAATGCATACTTCTTACCGTTGATTGTCTGACCTTCCCACTTGCTGGTATACTTCTTACCGTTAGCCTGGAAGTAGAACCAATAATCCTGCTCCGGATCATCCTTGGTTGAATCGTTTACATGAATCTGTACCCACTTAGAGGTAGCTCTTGATCCGTCATCAGAAGCACCTAAATAGTACTCTGCATTCTGCCATGCATCATCGCCTGTAATTCTGTTTGAGTTTCCGTCTACCCAACCGAAAAGCATCTTAGCATCTGAAGCAAATGCATAGTTCTTTCCGTTGATAGTCTTGAATGATGTGTTCTCTCCACCCTTGTATGCCTTACCATTAGCCTGGAAGTAATACCATACTGTTGCAGGAGCACTTTCTGAATCATCACTTGAGTTGTCAACTTCTACCCAGTTGTTAGTAACCATAACACCGTTAGCGTCTACGTAGAAGTAGTTCTCATTGTCCTGTACGATTGAATCTGTTGCCATATTTCCGTCAGCGTCAAGCCAAAACCACTTGTCACCTGACTTCTGCCACTGCTCTGTTACCTTCTCATTGAATCTGTTATAATATGACCATGTGCCGTTCTCTTCCTGCCATCCTTCAGCTGCAAGAGAAGTCATTGAAGCACCGATCGCAAGTAACGCTGCTGCTGATACGATTGCAGCTATCTTTGTCTGCTTTCTCATAATTAATGCACTCTCCTTTAATTATTAATTTGAAATTCCTAATTGCGTCAAGGAATATAATACTATCAAACTTCGATTTAATCAAGCTGATTTTTTACTTTAAGTATTTTTCTCATCTCCTTGAGTACGAGCCTAGTATATACCACTTTTCATAGAATTGATATATATTTTCTATAGACAATTTCTTACGAAATTATTACAAACGGTCTTGGTTTTGTTTGTAGCTTGTATTAACCTTGCTTAAATCTATAGTAGGAATTCCTTTACTTTCATGAATTTAAGCCACTTTAAGTGTTAATACTGTCTTATTTTAAATCATTACTTGTCCACAATACATTTATATAATGATTTACTCTACATGCTCATGTGTATATAAATGATCCATACAATACTCAAGCCCTTCTTTACATTTTGAGCAGTATCTGAATTCCATATTCTCATCATCTTTTTCCGTCTTCCCGCATACCGCACATCTATGTCTGCTTTCATTTACCGGTCTTATCTTGACTCTGTACTGAGCTTTTCTTTGCATATTACTTACATCATTTATTATATTTTTTCTTCTGCTGATAAAGTAGAATATTATAAAGTTAAGTAGTGAAAGTACTATTGTAACCTTACTTGAGATGCTTCCCACTATAAAGCTGTAGATTTCCAAAAGTATATAGAAAAAAGCAAGGTACTTTGCCTTTACCGGTATGGCAAAGTATAGCCTGAATTCCATTTCGGGGAAGGTAAGTGCAAATGCCAAAAATATTGACAGGTTCAGGTTATCGGGTGTCAGATAACTGTATCCGCTTTCTTCTATTCCCATTCTTATTCCGTATACATACATAAGCAAGGCTCCTATTATATGAAAAAGGCAGCCCATAAACATAAAAACATTAAATCTGAAACTTCCCCACACATTTTCCAGGGCAATTCCCAAACTGTAGTAAGTTATTATCATAAAAAGCCCGAAAATCATGCTGTTAGTCGGAGGATAGGCAAGCCATGTAATAAGTCTCCACACCTGACCTTCAAGTACCTTTCCTATATCAAGTGCCATATATTCATAGTAAATGTAAGAGTTCATTATACTTATAACAAAACCTACTACATAAAATATAACAAAGTAGTTCATCAGATTTCTAATGCTGTACTTTCCAAAGTTTCTTTCGAGTTTATAAAAAAACTTCATAATAAATATTTTACCTTTCTTTGATTTGTATTTTTGTATTATAGCATATATAATTGTATTTAGGAAATGAGGGCATATACCCATTTCTTAATATTTATTTTATGGAGGTTTTTATGAAGAAGGAAATTATTTCTACTGATAAGGCACCTGCTGCTATTGGTCCTTATGTTCAGGCAACTAAGTTAGGCGAGATGTTATTTACCTCCGGTGTTATTCCGGTTAATCCCGCAACCGGCGAGATTCCAAGCACCGTTGAGGAGCAGGCAAGACAGGCTTTTTCTTCTCTTAAGGCTTTGGTTGAAGCTTCAGGCTCTTCTATCGAAAAGGTTGTAAAGACTACTTTATTTATTAAGAACATGGATGATTTCGCTAAGATCAATGCTATTTACGCCGAAGTTTTTGCTGAGCCTTATCCTTGCAGATCATGTGTTGAAGTGGCAAGACTTCCTAAGGATGTGTTACTTGAAATTGAGGCTGTTGCTCATCTGTAAAAGCAGGATCTGACATTAACTTTAATAGCAAAAACAGTAAAAAAGCAGGTTTATTTTGAGCATATTAATAACTTGGAATTAGCTTTAATATCTAAAACAGTAAAAAAAAGCTTTGTTTTGATTATAGCAATAATTTGAAATTGACTTTAATATCTAAAAAGAGGCTGTTGCACTAAGAATAAAATATACAAAATACAGCAGTGAGTCAAAACCACTCTATAAAGTATTATTTTATTTTAATGCAACAGCCCTTTTTTTATAGCAAATTATAGATTGCGGTTTTTGTTAGTTTAGGAGGTTAGATATCCTAATACACAGCTGAAAGAAGTTTTATTTGGTATATTATACATGGATATTTATCGTACTGCTGTCGGCATTTATCTTACTTCTAATTTAAACCTTTTTATTTTTTGACAAAGATAAATGACCTATCCTAATTATAAGATTCTTACTATATATCATTGTTATTTTGATAAAAGGAGGTATAATATATGATAAATATTCGTCCGGTATCTGACTTAAGGAATAAATTCCCTGAGATCGAAGAAACTGTTATTAATTCAAATGCACCTGTATTTCTTACTAAAAATGGTTATGGAGTAATGGTATTAATGAGTATTGAACAATATTCTGTACTTAGTGACAGCTTTGAGAAAAAACTTGATGAAGCTGATGCTTATGCACAAAATTCTCCTATACGCCTTTCCAAATCAGAAGTCTTTAATAAAGCAAGGAAGATAATAGATGAAAAAGCAAAGCTATAAATTAACTTTCCTTCCGCTTTTTGAAGAAGATTTAATTGCAATTACAGACTATATAGCTAACACGCTTAATAATCCAAATGCGGCGCATAACTTAATTGATGATATTGAGACTGCAATCATCAATAGACTTAAAATGCCTCTTTCATTTGCTCCATATAAATCATCAAAATTAAGAAAGCATACTTACTATAGGATCAATGTTCGCAACTTTTCTGTATTCTATGTTGTAATCGGTAATACAATGGAAGTACGAAGGCTCCTGTACTCAAAGCAAAATATAGATGAGCTACTAAGTTAAAGAGGCTGTTGCACTAAGAATAAAATATACAAAATACAGCAGTGAGTCAAAACCACTCTATAAAGTATTATTTTATTTTAATGCAACAGCCTTTTTTGATTTTTCTGAGAAACTATTGTAGTGTATCATTGATATCCGACCTTATTACTACTTTGTTGATATATCGTAATACTATATAATAAGGAGAACTGAGCTTCGATTTAATAATCAACGATATATTACACTATTATGTTAATGTAACCTTTTTTATAATAACCTTGCTTATCATAGCAAATTCCATTTCTATTATTCTTTATACAGTTTTCCTTTATTTAATAATAACCTCAATCTTTTTCTCCTTTATGTTTATCTGATTATCATGTATGCAGCCTAATTTTATTTAATAATAACCTTGGCTATCATAACTTCCCCGGTCTTGGTTATCCTGTGGATATTGTCCTCCTTCCCATGCACCATTATCCCAAGAATTGTTTTCCCAACCATATTGTTCCCGATTGTCAAAGTTTCTGCCTCTTCCTCCTCTTGCATCTTGATTATTTGAAGAGCTGCCATGTTTGCCTTCTGAACTTCCTCTTCTGTCAGGCGGCTGCTGTCCGTTCGGTTCGCCAAAGCCGCCTACTTGTCTTCTGCCGGGTCTGCTCTGTCCATTGCCTTGTGATCCGCCTTGACCGCCTCCTTGCGGTCCACCAAAGCCGCCGCCTTGTCTTCTGCCGGGTCTGCCCTGTCCGCTGTCTTGTGATCCGTCTTGACCGCCACCTTGCGAACCACCAAAGCCACCTCCTTTTGAGCTACCTTGGTCGCCGCCTTGTGGTCCTCCAAAACCACCCTGTCCGCCGGGACCTCCAAAACCTCCGCCTTGTGGTCCGCCCTGTCCGCCGGGACCTCCAAAACCTCCGCTACTTGTACCCAGACTTGAGCTTACTGAGTTTATAGTTACAGTTTGCTCTGTATCGCCCGTTTTTAGGGTGTAGGTTTTGCCTGTTTCAAGGCTTGGAAGTGAAATTACAGCTGTGGCGAATTCTTTTTCAGCCACAAATTCTATCAACTTAGTTTGAGACTCATCACTTAAAGTTATAGTAGTTCCTGCTGCCTGTGTGCTGTCATAATACACATTTATGAAGTTTTGGCTTGAGTCCTCCGAAAATGTTTGGAACATTCCAAAACTTCCGGCTCCTACATATACTCCCCCGCTAATCTTAGCTTCTCCGTTGTAATCCAAAGTGCCGTCACCACCGCTTGTAGGTCCGCTTATATAGGTTTCACCACCCTCTATATATAAGTCTCCGTTGGAGTCTATAGCATCTCCTGAGGCATTAATATTAACCGTACCTCCTGCTATACGCACTTCTACACCGTCTTGGTCTTGGTTTCCAAGCATCTCTTTTTCAGCATCACTTACACTGTCATCGTACTTGGTTCTTGCGTTTATTCCGTCATCAGTTGCGCTTATATCTACATTTCCCCCGTAGATTTCTACAGTAAGACCCTCGAGACCTTCTTCTGATTTTTCTATATTTATATCTCCGTCATATATATTGAGTTCTCCGTCTGAGGTAAAGCCTTTACCTGTTGCATTTACTTTGAAAGTTCCGGCTTCTACCGTAGGTGCATCCTTGGCTCTTACAGCATTATCCACTGATGTAAGGTCAAAATTTCCTGAAATGATTGCTAATGTATCCTTAGTCTTGATTGCGGTTTTATAATTTGCATTTACTTTAAGCGTACCGCTTCCGTTTATTACAAGGTCATTTTTTATAAATAAGGTCGCATCCGGCTCGTCTTCTCCATCCGCAAAGGTATAGTTACTTGTATCACTTAAGATATTTTCAGTCGACTCCGCTAAGGTAAGTATTACCTTTTTACCGTCAGCCGCATAAATTGCCGGACCGCTTTCACTGTTTATCTCCACTCCGTTAAGTACAAGGTGTACTACCGCACTGTCTTTGGCATCTATGTATACCTGACCTGTAAACTTACCGCTTAGCACATAGGTGCCTGAGCTTGTTATATTGACCTTGCCGTCAGAGTAATTAGCTCCCGAGCCTTCTATCTCAGCTTCGCTGCCGTTTAATGTAATTATAGTTGAACTTGACTTATCCCAACTTGTGTTAAGATCTTCTTCGGAATATATACTGCTTAGATCTCTGTTACTTGTACTTGTAGTCTTGGTTTCATTATCTTTGCTTTCAGTATCGCTACTCTTGACACTGCTTGTCTGCTGTACGCTTATGGTACTTTCATTGCTGCTGTTCTTTGCCGCATTTGCAGCACAACCTGTTATAGTAAATCCCATTAAGGATAGGCTAAGTAACCAAGCTGCCATTTTTATTTCACTTTTTTTCATAATCTATCTGCCTTTCTGTTGCTGTCTTCTATATTCTTTTTTGTATTTAGTTTGAAATATCATAAATGTATCCAATATCCACTCCTTATATAAGCCTCTTTGTAGATCGGTGCTCAAAGAAAACGATGTACCGGTTCAACCACAACCGGCCCTCTTTTGGCAATCAAACAAGCTTTACAATCTGTAATAAATGTGTCGAAACTTTATTAACAGTACTACGAGTATGATTGAAATATGAGTGTTTTGACTGAGTGTCTATATTGCAACCTATTACAATTGCATATTCTCTACTCCCGGCTTAGCGCAGGTTATGTTAAGATTACCGTTTCTGACTCTTATGTCATCAAGCATAGCTTTTTCTTTACTTACATTTTTTTCTGTTATCAGGTAATGAAGCTCATAAAGGCTTCCCATGTTAATTGTTCTTACCTTTTGAAGTTCGGCTCTTTTGGTGTATTTATTAAATACCTCATCAAATGCCGTATCGTAGTCCATATTTTCCGCTATAGTTATTTTAAGCTCTCTATCATTAACAGCCTTTGACTGTATGTAGCTTATGATAAGAGTTATTATACAAACCATTAAAAGTAAGATACAGCTTATTCCCACATAGCCCATACCGTTTGCAAGCCCCATTCCCATTGATATGAATATACTGGCTATCTCTCTGGATGTACCCGGCATCGAACGAAATCTTACCAATGAAAATGCCCCCGCAACCGCAACTCCGGTTCCTAAGTTACCGTTTACCACCATGATTACCGATTGAACTATTAAGGGTAATAATATCAGTGTCAAACTGAAGTTCAAACTTGTTTTATTTTTGTATGAATGAACCAAGGACAGCACTATTCCCAAAACCACAGAAACCGTTGAACATATTATAAATTCATTAAGGCTTATGCTTGAGGTTGAAGCCACCCTTGCAAGTATACTGTTAAGCATTTTGCTCCTCCTGTTTTTATTTTTAGATATTTATTTTTAGTGTTGCTACACAGACACTGCTGCAAGTTTGCCTACCGCTATTTCTCTTATTTGCAGATGCAAACCTGCCTACCTCTATCTGCTTTTTAGATATTTATCGTTTAGTGATACTAAACAGATGCCGCCGCACACCTGCCTACCGCTATCTTTCTTTTTGAAGCTATATTTATATTTTTATATATAGTTGACTTATAGTATTCTCCATACTTGGAAAATGAACTTTGATATATATTAAGTTTTGATAATATATGACATAACCACAGCGGCATTGCCATATTGATTTTAACCTCCATTATATAAAAATCCTTTCCCAAAAGATCTATATTACATTGTCTTTTTGTTATATCAAGATTATAATCTCTTGCAACTATATTAGTGTCAAAGGTTATTCTAAACTCCGCATCATCTATCCCATAATAAGCCAGTCTGTCATAGGCTATATATACCTTGGGTTCCAAATCAAGATTATGCTTCATGTATTCTATTTCTTTAAATATCTGTTCTTTTTTTAATTTTTCAGGGCTTATATTATTATATAAATACGCCCTTGCCTCATTAAGCTTTAATGCTATACGCCTTTTATATACTACATGTTGATACTTTTTCTTTATTTCTATAAATACTTCACTTTTATCACTTGGCACTCCGTATGCTCTAAGTCTTAGTTTTTCTTTATATAAAGGTTTTTCCAATGAATGTCTTATCAAATAAAAATTCTCAGTATCAAAGTATATGTTTGATATAGTATGTTTGCCATAGTCATCAAGTTTCATATATTTTTTAATTTCCTGCATAAGTTCTTCATATTTGTACTTTGGAACTATATACTTCTTTTCTATTCTTTCAAATATTCGCTTTGCCATATCATCACCTCCTGTCGCATATAATAAAGTACTAAACTGAAAATACACTTAAAAAAGAAAATAAAATAATAAATCTCTTAGAGGTGCTTTATCCTGCCCACTTGATTGCAAGACGAAGTTCTCCAAAAGGTTATAGTTTCCGTAGAATATTTTTGCAAAATAAAAAAGCACCCCTTTTACAGAGTACTTTTTTATTTGAGTGCATTATAATTTATAAATTTCTAAAATAATCAGATCTTGTCGTTTTCATCAAATATATCGCCGCAATTAGGGCAGAACTTAGGTGCAGCCGCTCCCGGTGCCGGTGTCCATCCACACTTATCACACTTAAAGCCTCCTGTACTTTCAGGCTTCTTAGAACCGCAGTTTGAGCAGAACTTAGTTGTATTATGCTGACCGCAACCACATACCCACTCTCCATCTGCTGTTGCATTTACTTGAGTTTGTCCTCCAACCTGACCTACGAAACCGTCCGGCTGTGCCTGCTGTCCTTGCTGAGACATTCCCTGCTGCGGATAACCTTGTTGTGGCTGTCCCTGCTGCTGATAGCCCTGTTGAGACATTCCTTGCTGATAACCCTGCTGTGGCTGTCCTTGCTGGTATCCTTGCTGTGGCATTCCCTGTTGGTAGCCTTGTTGGGGCATTCCCTGCTGGTAGCCTCCGTATTGCTGATTTTGCATCTGTTGTTGCTGTGCCATACCGTAAAGTGCTGTAGAGTTAGCTCCGCCGGCAGCATTAGCCATGTTCATACCTGCAAATGCCATCATAGGACCGGTACTTGTATTGGAAGCTGCCGCCTTCATAGCATCGGCTTGAGCGCTTACAAGGTGTGCCGCTGCCATATCCGCACTTCTGAATACCGCGTTCTTTTGTAATTCCTTGATCATATTTTGATCTTCTTCAGAAGCTGTTGCTGAACGAAGAGTAAGCTTATCAAGCTCTACACCATAATCTTCTTTCCAATTCTCAAGTTCTTTTTTGGTTTCCTTGCTTATAACATCTACGTTACCTGTAAGTTGGTAATATCTTACTCCCTGATCTGCAACTCTTGTAAATGCCGGTTGAAAAGCATGTACCAATTCCGCAGTAAGCTGCTTATTTAGATCTGCCTTGTCATATCTGTCCGTAACATTACCCGCAAGTTTCTTGTAGAAGATTATAGGGTCTGAAAGGGTATAACTGAATTCACCGTGGCTACGTATACCTATCTCTATATCAAGGCTTATATTCTTATCTATAACACGGAAAGGTATAGGGCTGGCTGTACCGTATTTATTATCTGTAATAATCTTGGTATTAAAGTAATACACTCTTTGGTCATGACCGGTCTCGCCACCGTAAGTAAACCTTCTTCCGAATTGCTTAAAGCTTGCTACGATACTTTCACCGAACTTACCTGCAAATATACTCGGCTCCGTATTATTGTGGAATACATATTCCCCGGCTTCGGCAGATACCTCAACTATAGCTCCGTTATCAACTATCATCATACACTGACCTTCATTGATGACTATTTTTGAGCCGTTGGAGATAATATTATCAGAAGCTTTGTTATTCTGCCCTCTCGAAGTCTGTACCTTGGTACCCTTTACCATCAAAGTATTATTATCTATAGTGTCACAATAAAAATACTCCAAAAATTGGTCGGATATTACTCCACCTGCGGTGTCCATAACTAATTTAATAAGTCCCATAAGCATTTCTCCTTTAAATAGTTAGATTTCTATAAGCATAAGCGCTTAACGCTGCTACTGTTTTACCGTCTTTTATGACTCCAGTATATACCATTTTCATCAAATCATCAAGTGCCCACGCTTCTATCTCAATATCTTCATCTTCATCTAAGTTTTGTTTTGAAATTCTTAAGTTTTTTGCTATATATATTTCTATTTCTTCATCACAAAAAGCAACCGTAGTATTTACTGTTATAAGGTATTCCAAATCATCGGGACTTGCAACCTTGTATCCGGTTTCTTCTTCAAGCTCTCTAAATGCACACAACCTCTTATCCTCACCCGGACTGTCGACCTTACCTGCCGGTATCTCTAAAGTAAACCTGTCAAGAGCATTCCTATATTGTCTGACCATCAGTATCTTGCCGTCTTCTCTTACAGGAATCACTGCGGCAGCACCGTCATGATGTATAAAGTCCCATATTACTTCCTTGTTGCTTTCGGTCTCCATATAGTCTTTATATACCTTTAATATAACACCCTGATATGCCAATTCCCTTTTCTTTCTTTTAATACTTTTCATAGTCATCTCCACAGTTTTCTTTTAATTTTCCGGATCATTGTTTTGAGTTTGCTTATCTAAGCTTGTTCAATGTATTATAAACCGGTTGTACCTCAAGCCTGCCGGGCTTTTTAAACTCGCTTAAATGAATTCTTTTATATCACAATACCTATATCCCTGCCTTAAAAGGTAATTGATAACCTTTCTTTTTGAGTCCGCATCACTTAGATTATAATAATCCTTTTTTCTAAGCAGGGCTTCTATATTATCATACTCATTAAGATGTAATTCTTCAAGTTTTGCATCTATTACTTTTTTATCAAAGCCCTTTTCTATCAATTTATTTTTAAGGAAGAGTTTGCTTTTTTTAGTCTTATTGGCATTTATATATCTTTCTATGTAATCCATATCATCTATATAATGCTTAGAGACGGCAAAGCTTACCGCCTCTTCCACCAAATCTTTCGGATAACTTTCCGTAAGCTTACGCCTAAGAGCATGGGAGTTATAATCTCTGGCACTTAAGAGATAGAGCAATCTTTTGTATATACGTTCTTTAAGTATAGGATATATTTTTTCATATAAATTTTCAAAGTACTCATTTTCTTTAAGTTCAAAAGTATCAACTTCTTTGTTATATAGACAAAAACTTATACCTTCTTCAGTAATGATTTTCTTCTTTGTACTGCTTATAGAAATTATTTTTTTAATATACATATATTTGCTTTAGCATTAATATTTATACCATATCATCATCAAAGATAGCGGCTTCATCTTCAGGAATTTCCACAGTCTCTTCCACAACTGTCTCCGCCTTCTTCTTATCGGTTTTTGACTTTTTAGCCGGCTTTTTGAAGTTACTGCTTACTTCCTCGTCATCTCTTTCAAACAACTCATCACTGTTTTGCAGTGCATATAGCTCTCTTACTTTAAGTTCTATCTCTTTGCAAATATCCGGGTTCTCCAAGAGATAGTCTTTAGCCTTCTCTCTTCCCTGCCCGAGTTTTGCTGAATTATAAGCATACCAGGCACCGCTTTTATCTACTATATTAGCCTCTACCGCAAGATCAAGTATATCGCCCTCTTTAGATATGCCCTTACCGTAAAGTATATCAAATTCAGCCTCTTTAAATGGCGGTGCCACCTTGTTCTTGGAGACTTTTATTCTGACTCTGTTACCTACATTATCTCCGCCCTGCTTTACATAATCTACTCTTTTTACCTCTATTCTTATAGAAGAATAAAACTTAAGTGCACGACCGCCTGTGGTAACTTCCGGATTACCGAAACTTATACCTATCTTTTCACGCAACTGGTTTATAAATATAATAGTTGTATTGCCTTTACTTATAATACCTGTAAGCTTTCTCAGCCCCTTGCTCATAAGTCTTGCCTGAAGACCCATTTGCTGGTCAGCCATATCTCCGTCTATTTCGGCTTTAGGTACCAATGCTGCAACCGAGTCTATAATAATTATATCCATAGCACCGGAACGCACCATGGTTTCAGCTATCTCCAGTGCCTGCTCACCGTTATCCGGCTGTGATACATATAAATTATCTATATCAACACCTATTGCCTTGGCATATACCGGATCAAGAGCGTGCTCGGCATCTATAAATCCCGCTATTCCGCCTCTTTTTTGTACCTCGGCAACCATATGCAAAGCTACTGTAGTCTTACCGGAAGACTCATGTCCGTACACTTCTATAATACGGCCTCTAGGTATACCGCCTATACCAAGTGCTATATCTATACCAAGGCAGCCTGTAGGTATAGCCGCTACATTAAGCTGTCTGCTTGAATCTCCGAGTTTCATGATGGAGCCCTTACCATAGGCTTTTTCTATTTGTAAAATAGCCTCATCCAGTGCTTTTCTTCTTCCTTCTGTGTTCATCTCGCCTCCATTTTCTGAACATATGTTCCTTTGTTAGTAGTATATTAGTTTTAATATTATTTGTCAAGTAAAGTACTTGATTATATTTTAAGTATGTGCTATATTTTATCATATAGTTTTTAAAACTATATCTATTAGTTTTTAATATTATATGTTTTAGATTTGATATTATTGAAAGGGGTTTATTATGCTTAAATTTATAGATAAATTAAAAGATCCGGGCAGTGCCTTGACACACTTTTTAGCCTTTATACTTACTCTTTTAGCTGCGGTATTTCTTTTTTCCAAGGCAGTGGGGCATCGTGTAGGCTCTATAAGTATGGCAACTTTTATAATTTTTATAATAAGTATGCTGCTTTTATATGCCGCAAGTACAACTTATCATTCCTTTAATATTTCTAAAAAGATCAATACTTTACTTAGAAAAATTGATCACATGATGATATTTGTACTTATTACCGGAACCTATGCTCCGATATGCTTAAGTGTACTTGGCGGGAAAACCGGCATAACACTTTTTAGTATGGTTTGCGGTATTTCTCTCTTAGGTATACTTATTAATATATTTTGGATTAATTATCCCAAGTGGATTTCTTCCGTGATTTACATAGGACTTGGCTGGCTTTGCAGTTTGGCTTTAACTAAGATTATAGCTTCCATGCCTAAAATAAGCTTTATATGGCTGCTTGTAGGCGGTGTCATCTACACTGTGGGCGGAGTGGTTTATGCACTTAAGCTTAAATGTTTTGATAAGTTTCACAGATATTTCGGGATACATGAGATTTTCCATTTGTTTGTGATGGGCGGAAGCTTTTGCCATTTTATGTTGATGTATTCATTAATATAACAGGGTAAAAAGGTTTTATGGACTTTCTTAGATTTTATAAAGATTTGTAAATAAATTACCCTCTTGGGGTCTCCTCGAAATATAAGATTATTGTACTATAATGTGAACAATTATGCAAGCAGTGTAGTTGGCAACATAAACAGTGGTCAGAAACACTCCCTATCCGCCGGTATCTTAGTCAACATAAACAATTATAAATATATCCTTTGTAACAGTAGCGTAATGGGAGATAAAAAAACTCCTTATAATTCAATCTTTTTAGCGGTTAACCCTTTTGATAAAGCGAGGTACAAATTCCACAGACGAGGACTGTTCGAGTGCAGCTCGCCACGGAGTAGGCGAGCACACGAGTTCCGCAGTCTGTGTGAATTTGTCGAAGCTTTGAAAAAGGGTTGCGGGTGTGATTGAATTATAAGGAGTTTTTTGTAAACTAATAACTACACCCACAAACTATCATAATTGCTTATGTTCCCACAAGCTCTTCTTTCCTGCTTCTAGGCAGTCTTTTTATATACGCCTCTCTCTTCATAGCATCCGCCTTAGTCTCAAACTCCTCTATATAAACCGGACTTACTGGAAGTCTTGCTCTGGTATACTTTGAAGCTCTGCCTTCGTTATGGGCTTTAAGCCTTTTTATGGGATTATTTGTCCATCCGCAATAATAACTTCCATCCGCACAAAGAAGTATATAGGTATAATTTTTACACTTTCTTTTTGAGTGTTCAAGCTCATATAAAAGCTTTTCTACATAAGTTGACATGAATTGTTATGATTACTTTCTTAAGAACTTAAGCTGTCTTTGCCTTTGTTTATTAAAAATAGTCTTGCTGTTTCTTTTTAATTTCTTCTCCATGCCTTCAAGCAAAGCCACTCTTCTTTGCAAATCTTCAATATTGTCCTCCATATTGAAAAGATCGCATTGTACACCTTTTTTCTCCACTGCAACTCCGGCTATCTTTACCGGCTTTGCGGGCACCCCTGCTGCCGTTATATCATTGGCAAGGGGCTTTAGGAGCACTGCATTGGCAGCTATGGTACAATTATCTCCGACTTCAAACGAACCGAGTATCTTGGCTCCGGCACCCACTGTAACATTCTTTCCGAGTGTAGGATGTCTTTTACCTTTTTTCACACCCACACCGCCCAAAGTTACACCCTGGTATATGGTACAGCCGTCACCCACCACGGCAGTTTCTCCTATCACCACTCCGGCGCCGTGATCTATAAGTATTCCCCTGCCTATCTTAGCCCCCGGATGTATCTCTATGTGGGTTATAAATCTGGATATTTGAGATATCAACCTTGCTGTAAAAAAATGCTTTTTTCTATATAGTCTATGTGCAAATCTGTGAAATATAAGAGCATGCACTCCTTGATATAAAAGTAATACTTCAAGAAAATTTCTGGCAGCCGGATCCCTTTGCATTACAGCTTTTACATCATACTTTATCTCTTTGAATATCATAAAAACCTCTCTGATTTAGAAAAAGGGAGCTGTTGCAAGCAACAGCCCCTCTATTACTTTAATTTATCTATTGTGCAGCCTCAGTACTTTGTGCTTCGGCACTTGCATCTTCGGCATTTGACTCCGCCTCACTTGCAGGTTCCGGAGCAACTGCTGTGGTCTCAGCCGGTTTAATAGTCTTAACCGCATTATCTGTTAAGAACTTTTCAACCTTTATAGACTTAACACTTTCATCTATAAATTCCTGACCGTATTGTAATACAAGATCATTCTTCTTCATTCCGCTAAGCTCTTCAAGTTTTGCATAATCCGCATCTTCCAAAGCCATATTCTCTTTTTCGAAAATTGCATCTATAACAAGTTTTTGCTTTGCTCTGTTCTCTGCACTTTCTTTTAATTTAGCATTGAACTCTTCCTCGGTCATATTACTGAGCTCTGCGAATTTCTTCATATCCATACCGTAGGATGTAGCCATTTGCTCATATTGCTTTTTAATATCTTCAAGCTCTTTATTTACTCCGTCATCACTAAGCTCAAAGGTTGAATTCTCTATAACCTTGCTCAAAGCTGCAAGTTGTGCCTCTGTATCTGAAGATTCTTTTTTATACTTTGAAATCTCCGCCTTTATAGCATCTCTAAACTCTGCTGTAGTTTTTTGCTGACCCTGTGTTACCCTTTCGACAAAGGCATCATTGAACTCTGCAGGTGTCTCCTTGTATATCTCATTAACGGTTACTGTAAATACTGTAGCCTTGCCTGCCAAATCAGGATTATTGTCATAAGGTGTAGGGAAAGTAAGATTAAGATCCCTGGTTTCTCCCTTGTTCATACCTATAATTTGCTCTTCAAAGCCGGGTATGAAACTTCCGCTGCCTATAGTAAGATCATAACCCTTTGCTGTGCCGCCCTCAAATGCCTTACCGTCAATTTTACCTTCAAAGTCTATATTAACCACATCTCCGTTCTCTACGGCTCTGCCTTCCACAGCTGTTTTATCCGGATTCATAGACACTGTAGACTGTATACGGGATTCCACCTCTTCATCGGTAACATTGGCATCGCTTACTTCAAGCTCCAAGCCCTTATACTCACCCAGAGTTACTTTTCCATAATCTGTATTATCGTATGACTTCCCGGCGCCTGAATCCTTATCCGATTTCTTACTTGATTCTTTATTTACATCATTATTCTGTGCCTTGTTTGAGCAGGCAGTACTTGCAAACACTGCTAAAGCTGCAATACCACATACCGCTACAATATTTCTTATCTTCATTTTCAATATGTTCTCCTTAAATATAAAATTCCAAGAGGTACTTAAAAAATAAACACCTCTTAAGAGCTAAGATTATTCTTAGTTAATTAGGAAAGCACCGATTATTTGTCAACAGATGAACTAACAAACCGGACTTGCTACAGCCTGTAAAAACCGATAATAAAACCTATAGCCGGTTTTTACACAGCGTAAACCTCGGGCTGAGTAGTTTGTCTATCTACTTACCGTGCAGTACTTTCTCCTAATCACACTTTGTTTTATTACGCATAAAATGCTTTAAATGCCTTGTATGCATTATACAAGTCTATTTTACTTGCCACCTCGCAAGGTGCATGCATAGCAAGTACCGGTATACCGAGATCCACCACATCTATATTGAGCATGGCAATAAACTGTGCCACTGTACCGCCGCCGCCTATATCAACGGCTCCAAGCTCGCCTATTTGCCAATGCACTCCCGCCTTATCCATTATGTCTATAACCTTTGCCATGAACTCCGCACTTGCATCCGAGGAGCTGTACTTGCCTCTTGCACCTGTATACTTGGTAAGCACACAGCCATGATTTAAGTAGCAGGAATTATTTGCCTCAAATACCGAATCAAAAGTAGGGTCATAGGCTGCATTGACATCTGAAGAAAGACAGGCGGAATTCTCACAAACCACCCTTACATCAGCCTTTTTATTAGTTGCAAGCATAGATATAAAGTCATATACAAAATTGGAATGTAATCCCGTATTGCCTACGGAACCTATCTCCTCCTTATCGGCAAGTACTGTAAGTGTGGTATACTCAGGCTTTTTGGTCTCTATCTCGGCTATAAGTGCCGGATAGGCACAGATCCTGTCATCCTGTCCGTAAGCTGCTATCAAAGAACGGTCAAAGCCCATATCTCTGGCTTTTAATGCAGGTACAAACTCTATCTCGGCTCTGGCAAAATCTCTTTCGGTAATACCGTATCTGTCATTTAAGAGTTTCATTGCATGCAGCTTTACCGCATCCTTTATGTCCGTATCATCCAAAGGCAGTGAAGCAACTATTATATTAAGCTCTTCGCCGTTAATGCCCTCGGCAAGCTTTCTCTCACCCTGTTTCATACCAAGGTGCGGAAGCAGGTCACTTATCATAAATACCGGATCGTCTTCAACCTCTCCTATATTTATCTCAACCTTTGTTCCGTCTTTTTTTACAACAACTCCATGCATGGCAAGAGGTATGGTAACCCATTGATACTTTCTGATACCTCCGTAATAATGTGTCTTGAAAAATGCCAATTCATTCTTCTCGTACAGAGGGTTGGGCTTAAGGTCAAGTCTGGGAGAGTCTATATGAGCGGCATTGATTCTAATGCCTTCATTTAAGTCCTTACTTCCGAAGGTAGCTGCCATTATAGCCTTACCTCTGTTGATCTTATACACCTTATCTCCCGCCTTGTACTTTTTAGTTATATCAAATTCTTTATAACCTGCCTTAGTAAGCATCTCTTTGGCAAGAGCCACACATTCTCTTTCGGTTTTAGCTTTATTGAGAAATTCTTTATAAGCTGTTGAAAACTCATCCGACTTCTTGAATTCCTTCTTATCTTCCTTTGCTACATGCTTATACGAAAATAACAACTCCTTAGATAATTTTTCCGTGTCCTTTGGCATAGTAAACTCCTTTTAGTCAAGTTTGATATTTTTAAACAGGCTTGCCAGACTCATGCCTACAGAAGATTTTTCCTCGTATTTAAAGCCGTCAAAACCGGCTTTTTCTTCTTTTTGTCTTACTTCTTCCTCAAGTGCTTTTTTGGAAAGTGAGATCTTTCCGCCTTCATTAGCTATAACTTTGCACTTAACACTGTCTCCCTCTTTCAAAACTACTGAAGGATGCTTAATTCTGTTATGTGATATCTGAGAAATGTGTATAAGTCCGCTGACTCCGTCTCCAAGGTCAACAAAGGCACCGTAGTCACGTATGCTTTCAACCTTACCTTCTACTACATCTCCAACCTTCAGAGCTGCCGCCTTTTCTTTTCTTTCCTTGTCTCTTGCTTCTTTTTCAAGTTCTCTATGGCTAAGCACAAGTTTTTTCTTTTCTCTGTCAACGGTTATTATAACTACATCAAGGCTCTTTCCCTGATAGTCTTCAAGTTTTTCCACATAGCTTGTAGATAACTGACTTGCAGGTATGAATGCTCTGATTTCATCAACCAATGCAACACATCCACCCTTGACGATTTCCGTTATTTTAACTCTGAGTACTTCTTTGTCTGCAAGCTGTTTTTCAAATACTTCCCACTTGCCGGCATCTTTGTCCTCGTAGTCTTTTATATTCTCCAAAGACTCATTGATCTCCTGTTCGAAGTCTTTCATACTTTCCTCTGCCATAAAAATCCCTCCTATATTTAAAATTTTTCAGAGAGTCCGCTACAGTTGGCATATCTGCATAGATTTCCTTTATAGAGCAAAGTACTTTCTGCAAGCCCCTCTTATATACATCTTTGTATTATAGCATAGAATATCCTTTGTAACCAGTACTTATAAGCAATCTTTATGAAAGTTTTGTGTATTTTATAATCGGCGACAACATAAACAATTGATTGGAAATACTGCTAATGTGTATGTTTTGCGGCACAATGTGAGCAGATACCGTAAAATATAAGTGAATGTGAGTCTGCAACTCCTACGCTTTCATCTACCAAACTATTGTCCACCCATGAATCTTTCGGCTCAAGGTCTGCTACATTGCCGCAGGACTTACACACAAAATGATAATGCTCATGAGTATTGTAATCATACCTTTCTATACCGTCTCCGCAACTTATCTTCAGTATCACTCCCATTTCAGTAAGGAGGTTTAAGTTTCTGTAGACCGTACCTAAACTTATCTTCGGATTATCTTTTCTCAGAGTCTGAAATACCAGATCCGCACTCGGGTGATCATGTCGGTTTTTCAAACATTCCACTATAGCTTCTCTTTGTTTACTGTACTTTAATTCTCTCATTTTTTTCCTCTTAGATTTAATTTTAATAATTATTCTTAATATTATATATTAAATAATTATTCCGGATATGTCAAGACTTTATAAGATTGGCAGAACTGCTGCAAACAGAGATTCTATCAAGGTTTATTTTATCAAATATAACTTTAATAACTGCATTTAAACGAGAAAAAGTAGCCCTAAGACTACTTATTCCCTGTTAGAGTGATATAGGAGTGCATAATGCACGTGTGTAACTCAGTTTCCCTTGTTACGACTAAATCATACCATATATAAGTCTATATTGCAAGTCTTAAATTCTATTTTTTGCAAAAAAAGCCCGAAACTTTTGCAAATCACGCTTAAGTCTCGGGCTTTTGTTACAGCTATATAAATCAAGCTGCAGTATGTGGGTTTATTGCTTTATTGTATCCACTCTCCGTTTTCATTTACCTTATATCCGTCGGGTGTGGAAGTACTTACATATAATGAGCCATATGGTTGATTATTACTTGCAGTATTTGACAGGTAATACCACTTGCCTCCAATATTATACCAACCTACTACCATGGCACCGCTTTCGTCAAGATAGTACCATTTACCTGAAGTAGTGTCATAGTACCAACCTGTCAGCATTTCACCGTAAAAACCGTTATGAACTGTTGAAAGGAAGTACCACTTTCCGCCTGACTCAAACCAGCCGGCATCCATATCTCCGCCGGAGTTAAAGTGATACCATCCGGTCTTAGTTACTCCATTACTTGTATAGGCAAGTCTTGCCCAACCTGTTATCTTGGAACCTGAAGTTAAGTTAAAGTGCCAGATATGTCTTTGCTCGTCAACTAATTGCCAGGTACCGTCGGTTCCTACCTTTATGCTCTTTCCGCTGTTGGTGGTCATAGCACCGCCACCGCCGGAGCCGCCGCCGGAACCGCCACTGCCGGAGCCGCCGCCCAAAAGTTCCATAAGCGTATTTCTAAGCTTGGTGTAAGCATTTCTAAGCTCCTCTTTGGAAGCCTTCCTCGGAGTTGACATATTGAGTACCTGATTAGCCTCATCTATAGCATCCTGTATTCTTGCCTGAGTTCCGGGATTTGCACTTGCCGCTATGTTTGCAGCCTCAGTTATACCCTTTCTAAGCTCTCCGAATGCATCCTCTCTACTCTTCCTATCATTATCAAAGTAGATATATATTACACCGTCGGAATTTGCAATTTTTGTATCATCATATTCCACAAATTCCGTCCTGGAAGAAGACAGACCTCTGAAAATCCACGTAATACCGTTGATATCTATATCCGGTAAGGCTTTTTCTCTGTCAAGTTCCGCTTGGTACTTATCGGCATAATCCGACAAGGACTTACCTCTTCTTACGAATACACCTATGTTGACACTTCCTTCTCTGGTACTCTTTATCCTTATGTTATAAGAAGGATGTTCAATATATCCGAAAGTATACACACTTCCGTTTGTTATAGCGGTTTCAAATGAACCCGTATAATTAGCCTGTGTCCACTCGGCTTCATATGTACCGTTTAGCCTTGTAGCATTGGAAGCGGATGCCACCGACTCATAGAGTCTGTACTCTCTGTTACCCTGTGTCAGACTGCCGGTATTGAATGTAGCTCTTAGGGCATCTACATTGCCTGTGTAGGTTTCCCAGGCACTTCCGTTCCATACTTCCACTACAGCCTTTGCCTGCCATAAAGCGGTGTACGGTGTATCACCTTCTTGAGCTTGTATATCATCCTTTATAGTATCGGGTACATTGGTATCTCTTACTATACGAAGTCTGTACTCACCCGGTGTGGTTATATTAGGAACTTCAACCGCTACTTTACCGTTTGATTGGTCAAGTACAGGATTGCCTCCTGTTGATGAAGGAGGTGTGCCCGAATCCCAGGTTACTCCCGGTGCTGAGTAAACCGCCTGTACGGTTACATCATTATTCGGCATGGTAAATGATATATAAGTACCTGTTATATTAGGATTTGTTATTCCTGTAGTAACAAAATTACCTGAGAAAATATTGTTGGTACTCATATCTATACTTCTTAGTGTAATTTCCACAAGAGTACCCGGTTGTACACTGTTGAGCCTCTCAAGTTGTGCGGTTACCGAACTTCCGTCTAACTTCGCTACCTGAGGAAGCATACCGGAAGGAAGTATTAAACTAACCTTTCTCGGCATTACAAGCGGGGTTAGAGTTCCCGTATTGACTACAACACCCGCACTGTTAGGAGGTGCTGTAAGTGTATCTCCGCTTCTTCTCGGTACTACCGTATAGTTTACATTAGGATCAAGATCCGTAAATTCAACCTTGCCCGAAATCGGTGCTACATAATCGTAAACTTCATTTCCTGCGGCATCTACCAGTTTATATTCGGTGTCAGGTGCAACAGGAGTTATAATTATAGTTCTTCTTCCCGGATTATTCGGATCTTCTATTACTGCCGGAGGGGTTGCGGTAGCCGGTACTGTAACATCGGGGCTTCCTGCCGATATATCGCTACCTGCAGCCGGTATAGGCTGTCCTACTGTTATACCTGCAGCTCCCGAAAGTGCTGTATGTACTCTATAAGTGTATCCCGGATTTATTCCGGTTCCGCTTATGTTACCGCCTGCAACCAAAGATGTACCCGGCACATCAAGAACTACCCTGCCTGTTTGATCTGTTACTATGTATCTAAGATCCGTATCTATTGCAGAAGTAACTCTAAGTGAAGGTACTCCGCTTATAGGGTCAACCACCGGTGTAACAGTCGGTACATTTACCGTACCTGTAGAAGGACTTACCGCATAAGCTTTGTAAGTTGCATTATTCACGAGAACCGAATCATTTCTCATCTCCTGACTGTTCTCATCAAACCACTTAACAGTCTTACCTGCAGGTGCTGTAACGGCATTTTGCAGATCTGTCGTATTCACATCGCTCCACTTAAGTATCCTTGGAAGACCACCCTGTTTATTAACCAACTTTACAGATGTGGTTAAACCGTTATCAGTCAAGCTGCTGTCTGCAATCTGGAATCTGAAAGTTGACCACTGGTCGGGATCCTCTGCAAACCTCGCCTTAAACTTAACCAAGTCAGGTGTCGGAGGAACACTCGGAGTCGGATCCGGTAAAGTATAAGTTCCCGGTACGGTTATATCTACATAACCGTTGCCGTCCTTTTTATCAAGCTGCCAGCTCACAAACTTATATCCGTCGTCAGCTACCGGTGTAGGAAGCTTACCTGACGGTATAACCAAATCATAGGTTCTCGGAGAGGCAATCTTATTTTGTTTTATAAAGCTTACCTGATGTGCAATATTGCTTGCATCATACTCCGTATTTCCTACCATGAGCTTTCCACCCATACTGCCCGCAAAGCTTGCGTTGGCAAGGTTATTGTTATCAAGGTTGTAAGTAACTACCACCTCGGCGGAACCTTGCGGAGCGGAACCTGCATTAACGGTAAAGACAGGAGTTCCTGTACTCCATCCGCTATTTGACGGAGGAGAAAAGTTTGAGTTATCATACTGTGTTGAATTACCTACAGATATAGCCGGCGGCGGATTGGTTGTATATCCGTCCAGTACCGGAGCATATACAGTATAGTTGCCTCCTGATGTAGGAACCTTATATACAAACTTGTCATTAGGAGTACCGACTGATGCACGTGCCGGTCTGGTAGCTGTAGATGAGTTAATGTCAGCCGCTATATTGCCGGCTACCTTAGCTGCAACTTTATCCGTAAGATTTACACCGTTGGTATCCTCATATCTTACTGACAAGGTCATATAGTAAGCAGGATTACTTGTATAATTATATGTTACCGTCAAACCTTGGTTGATCATCTTACCGGTAATCATACCCTTGGTGGCAATCGGATCCGTTACAGGTTTATAGGTAATTCCTCCATTGCTAAGTCCCAAAAGGCTTGAGCTGGAAGTGACCGCATTGTCGTCCGCATTCTTGATATCTACAGAACTCAGCATATACCTGGGTTCCGTATCTCCTCCAACCGGCTCTATAAGACTGCGATCCGGTTTGATATTTTTAGTGGCAAGATCCGTATTAACCGCAAACTCTCTAAGAGTTCTGTCTACAACAGGAGTACCTCCGTCAAGTTTATGCTTTACCTTGATACTGAATAATTGACTGTTATCAACCTCATACCTAAAAGCAACTTCAAGCGGTTTATTAACCATGGTACCGTTAACCTGACCGTTCTCATACTTAAAGTTCTTGCCGGTATCGCCTGCAAATATGTGATCTCCATTGGTGGTATCCTTAAAAACATCAGGATTGCTGCTCATCTTTACCTTTGAGCTTACACCGCCGACAGCGGCAAGCTTATAACCCGGTATAATCTTCGGTGATGCCTGCACACCTTCCAATACATGCCTGCTTTCAGTAATTTCTACATTCAACTCTGAAGGAACCACCACATCGGTACTTACAGGTTTGTGACTTTCTTTGTATTCATATACCTTATCGGTAGAAGGATCCGCAGCAAGTACCGCTATGTACTTTGTCCCATCTACATAAGGATAATATTGCTCATCCATAAAGTTTTTATTAGAATGATTATAAATTGATGCTTTATCCCTATACCAGCCGGTGATTACATAACCGTCAAGCTTAAAATCTTCACCATTAAAAGTTGCATGGTTACCTGTGTGGTTAAATCCCCCGTTCCAGTAAGGCATATATATATTGCCGGTACTATTAGCTAAAAATCTTCCTGTTGTCGGTGCTCCGGTAGTAGTAGGTATTGAATCACCTGGATTTTTAACTGGCGTAAGCTGATTTGGGTTTATAGTAATATTCTGCACCGTACCTACCGACGGAGTCATTTCTGTGAAATCAAAAGCTATATCACCTACAGCCGCATGTGCCGGCACTGCCGGTGCTGCCATGGTAAGCACCATGGCAGCAGTCAGTGTAACTGCAAGTTTTCTTTTAATATTTATCTTTTTCATCTGCTCTCCTTTTCACTCTAGCGTACCCACTCACCGTCATGGTTTACTTTATAACCATCCGGTGTAGTCTCGCTTATATAAAGTGATCCATAAGGGCGTCCATCATTGCCGACACTGAAGTAATACCACTTATCACCTATCATGTGCCAGCCGACATACATCTCTCCCACTACCGGGTCGAGATAATACCACTTGCCGTCTTTATAAAGCCAGCCGATTTGCATAACACCGTTTTTCTTGCCGGCTTCTTCCGACATATAGTACCATTTGCCGCTGCTCTCATCCCTATACCATCCGGTTATAAGGCTTGATTGCTTGTCAAATCTGTACCAGTCTGTAACAAGTTTTCCTTTATCATTGCTATATTGGATCTTAGCCCACTTATTATTAAGAGGCAGACCTCCTTGAAGTACGAATGACCATCTGCCGGTTACAGGATTTATCTCCCAAGCACCGTCTACTCCGAGAGTAAAGGTGATTTGCGGATTAGATGTGAAAGCACTGGTCTTAGTACCCATTCCTCTTCCGCCGGAGCCTGAACCGCCACCGCCGCCGCCTATACGGGAGCTTAGGTTATTTCTTCTTTGATCGATAAGCCTGTTCATCTCGTCAACTATTCTTCTCAAGGCATCTATAGCATCTTGAAGCTCAGGGTAGTTAGCCATTCTTTCAGCTATTCTATCCCACTCGGTATCAAATCTGCCTCTCTTCCTGTCAAGAACATTTTGTGCTATTCCTATAGCTATCTTAAGTCTTTCAACTTCACCTTCCCTAAGATACGGATCCAAGGTAAGATTATTAGCCACTCCTACAAGATCGGTCAGATCAACTCTTGCCTTTGCTACAGCCTTTTTATTGGTCTTATAGTAAGCATAGATAGGCATGGTCTTGGTAACCTCTGAATTCGAATCAAAGATAAGACCCGGAACCGGCTCGTTATCGGTGTCCACCGTATCTATGTTCTTCTTATACCAATCCTTAAAGATATAGGTTACACCATCTATTCCGTCAAACGGACTTTCAAGGTGCAAAGCACCGCTTCCGTCTACATAGCTTGTTACTACGCCGTAATCCGCAGCATACTCACTTGCAGACACATGATCTTTCTTTCTTACCTTAATCTTCTTATAGAAGTTCCTGCTTGTATCATTATCAGGATATACAGAATTCTTTACCGGAGTATTATCGATAAAGTACAGCTTAAATGTCTTAGCGTATACCAATACATAGGTATGGTTAACGTTGGCATCGAAACTGAAGAGTCCGGCATTGTCCGCTACAGGTTCAACTATAGCAATCTGTGTTGCTGTAGTAGGTGTTGTAGCATTCCATGTGGCATCTACATTAAGACCCAGATCCCAGATCTCATAGTCGAGCATATCTGTATCCTGGTTATCAAGCTGCACAACCGCCTTAAGATAAGCATTGGACGGTGAAGCATTTTGCACCAATCTTCCATCTACATATCTTTCTTCCTTGATATCAAGGGCGAAGGCTGCCGTGAAAGCGTTAGGATATCTGTTCCATAAGGTTGAAGGCACAGCCTTAACTACATCAACTTCAGGAGTCTTGGCAGTTCTCTTATTAAATACTATCTTGTAACGTACATCAGCTCTGTTCACATTTATAAGGCTTACATCTGTAGGATTGCTGAGATCCTGCTCAAGCTGAGGTATTCCGTTAGGATCAAGTGCAAACTCGCCCTCTGAACCGCCTCTTGTAACTTCCTCTACAGGAGCTATCTTATCACCTGCCGGGTTAAATCTCGGAAGGTCGTAAACCGCTCTGAATACTACATTACTCTTGCTTAACTTTCCTGAATAATCATTGGAATTTATTCTTCCGGTTACACCCGGGATTCTTCCGTTCATAATTATCCAATATAAGAAGTGATTACCGTTAGAGTCTGTAGGATCTGCATGTATGCTGAATTCATCATTCTCATGAATTTTGTCATAAGAAGGTGCATTTATAGCCTCGCCTCTTACGGTTCTTACTTCAACATTGGCACCTATTCCGTTAGTTCTGGTCTCTATGGTGTAGTTTATAGCCTCTACCATATCGCCCGGATTAGCTACTACCTGAACACCTGCGTGAATATTTCCAAGCGGTGTCTCTGTAGGATTGCCTTTCTTTCTTGCAACCACTGTATAGGTCTCGCCTATATCAAGGTTATCAAATGTTACTGTCGGAGGGTTATTACCCTTTGGTGTCATCCATCCGTTATCAGAGCCCGGATATTGAACTACATTACCGTTTGAGTCGATAAGTGCGTAGTCGGCATCGGGGTCAGCCGGATTGATTACTATTTGAGCCTTTCCTTCATTATTAGGATCGGCTCCGACAGCCTTGTTGGTATCTATAGAAGGTATGGTAACAGGCTTAGGTGCCGATACATTACTTCCTCCTATGCTGCTTTCAGGTTGTCCTATTGTAGCTGTTGTATCAGGTCCGCCTTCTCTTACATTGTAAGTTCTTCCCGGTACCAAGCTCTTAAACTCAAGCTCGGTTCCTGTAGGCGGTCCCGGAAGTACTCCTACTATTATGCCGTCCGGATCGCTTACTACATATACATTACCCGGTTGTGTACCGTGTACATGTATCTCACCGCTACCGTCAAAGCCTATATGGCCGGTAGCACTGAATGCTCCCGGAACAAGTCCCCAAGTTGAACCTATCTTACCGAAGTTAGCCTTGTAAGTACCTGCTGTTACGGTATCTGTAGGTTTCATGATACTTCCTGCAGGTGAGGTCCAATTCTTTAACTCATAGTTGGCTATAGGAGTGGTAGGAGGTGTTACTACATTGCTCCATACTTCATCAAAGTGAAGATGCTGCGGACTTCCTCCCGGTATATATGTACCTGTAGGATTCACTGAACCGAGTGCGGGGTCTGCAGTAACGAAGTCTATATCCACCCACTTGCTCGGATCTTCCACAAGTCTTACATAGATAGTTCTTACTCCCGGCGGCGGAACAATTGCAAGCTTCATATTATCAACCATAGGTATGGTTCCTGCCGGATCCAAGTACCAACCTTCTACCATATGATAAGGATCGGGTGTTACTGTAGGCAGTATACCAAGTGCCTTTATGGTTCCGAAGGTTTGAGCATATTGATCACCGGCAGCAGTTCCGTCACTAAGAAGCACAGGTCTTGCCGAGGTAGTCGGTGATATAGTTCCCGTACCCAATGAATTAGTGGTAAATGCGAAATTAATATGCTGCCACTTACTCATATCCTTACTTAATCTGTAATCCGCTATAACTCCGCCTGACAGAGGCATAGTTCCGAATAAGTCTCCGGTAGCCGGATTGGCTGAGACCTGTGTTCCCGGAGGTGTTATATTAACACTGGAATTCGTGTCATATACATATCCGTATAGCTGCGGCATACTTGCAATAGCCGGAACCGATACACTGCCGTTCGGTGTCTGGTTAGTCACATCACTGTGTATAACCTTGGTTAACTCCTCTCTGTCTGTAAATCTTCTTGTTATTGCAGAAGCGGAGTTTGAATTATAAATGAACTTAATTGTTACATCCTGGTTAGGCATATAGCCCTGTACCTGACCGTTAAGCTGGTCAATACCGGTAAGCAGCACTCCGTTAAGTCCTACTCTGAACTGACTTGGAATATCATCTGCACCGGCTGCTATCTCTGTTCTGAAATAGTCATATCCCGGTAAGGTTATCTTAGATACGGTAAATGGCTGCTCCGCTCTTCTTTGTAATGTTGGAGTGTTTGTCCTTATTATGTTACCGGCACTGTCCACATGTATTACATTAAGATTAAACAGTGTATTTGGATCTACCGTGTATCTGTAAAGCAAGCTTATTCCAAGAGGAGGCATGTTGCCGGTAAAGCTTCCGGTAGCCGGATCCAACACTCCCTTATTCGGAGTTCTTGAAGAAGTTGCATATCTGTAACCCGGTACATTCACAGGCATTTCATTTATAGGATCATCTACATGTAAATTACGTGTATCCGTACCGAAGGTAAGCGGAAGTGAAGCTGTTGTATTCCTGTAGGTTATACCGATCGGATACGTTCCGCTTCCCGGAGACCACTTTGCATAGTACCTATGTGTACCTTCTGCCGAAGCATGGGGTACCAGATAAGCTGCAAGCTGTGTACCGCCGGGTACTTCTTCTCCGGCATCATACTTACCGTTTTGAGGATTGGTATCGTTAAACGGGAACCATCCGTCAAACTGGTAACCTGTCCTTTGTACCTGCGGTAATGCTCCAAGTGTGGAAGCAACTGCTCCCGGGTTAACAGTTTCAAACTTATTTATAACCGCACCGCCGTTATTCGGATCGAATACATAATTAATACCGATCTTTTCCAGTTTGATAGTTATATTAACGTTTTTAGCCGGCATGGTTCCTGTTACATCACCGGTTGAAGAGATACTGACACCCTCACCGGTTGCAGTTGCCGGCTCTACGGTATAACTACTGTACTTCCAACCGTTAAAGATGGTAGGGAACGATTTATTAAGTATCATACCTGCCGCCGCATCCGACTTGTTTACATCCTGTTTCGGTCTGGAAGGCAGTTGGACAGCAAATTCACTATGTACAACCGGATCCTGCATGGACTTACCGTTATGATCTACGTAGTAGATATTAAGTGAATACATACCTGCCTGTATGTATATACGTCCCGGTACCTGCGATTGGGTAGTACCTGTAATCGTATTGGCAGTTGATCCGCCTACGGTAGAAGTACCTTCTTTATCAGCTTTAAAGTTGCTTCCGGTATACGGAATGGTAGTTCCCGTAAAAGTTACCGCTTCTGTACCCTCAGTTGTCTTTGTAGGGGATTGTACAACAGATATACCTATCTTAGATGAAGAATCCAAGCTTTTTTTATCGACATGGATAACTTTACCGCTTCCAAGCCTTACATTAGCTTGATTTCTGTTGTCTGCGGTAGTATCTTTGTTTTTATTGGCATCGATAGTTACTTCACCTGCTATATCCATAGCTTTAGCAGCTGTGCTATCTATGTGCACCGCTGAACCGTTTATAGCTTCGTTACCGGTGATAATACCGTCTCTCATCTCAAGAGTAGCTGTACCGGTAATTGAGATAGCACTTGCCTTATCGGCATTGGTTGCCACATCAGGATCAAGCTTATTGTTGATAAGCTGTGACTTCGCCCTGGTTTTTACTTCACCGGCGGCAGCCGTAATCAAAGCTTCATTAGCTTTTACACCACCTGTACTGTTACCATCGATAATAACATCACCTACAGTCAGTTTGGCACCGCCTTGTACATTAAACAAAGCTCCTTTAAATTGCATTGCAGGATTATTTTTATCATGTTCAGATCTTATGATTTTCTTTCTGGGTGCAGTATAAGCTACCGGCTCAGGTATGGTAGTTTCATAACTATTAAGTGCCGGTGCATTGGCCGGTCTTTCAAATTCTGAAGTGGTAAGAGTAATATCCATACCTGAGGGAATATCAACAGTCTCATCAATTTTAGCATCACTTTGAAGTGCTATATAACCCTTTGTAACACCATTAGTACTCATATGACTAACTGCTTCTTTTATAGACTTATACGGTTTTGCTATAAAGCCGTTAGAAGAACCCGTATATGTAGGGTCTACATAATAAACTGCCGTTCTCATTCTTACTGCAAATCTTGCAGTTTTGGTCTCATGTGGCTCCATATCCATATAGGCTGAGAAAGCTGCTGCGGAGTCTCCTACATTTGCGAAAGCTTTCTTACTCTTAACAAAGATAAAACCGTCATGATATACGTTTCCCGTTGCCTCCCAGTGCCCTATCCAGCTTCTAAGTTCACTTCTGTCCGTACCCGGTCTTTTTGTAATGCCTATACCGAGCTTATCGTTACCGGCATGGGTAAGAAGTTTAAAATCAGTAAACTGATAGGGATCTCCACCTTCACCCGCATCACCATGAGAAGCGAACATTGTAATACCCTGATCCTTATCTCCTGCACCGGTTTGCTCGGTGACTATTATAGGACAGTCATCTGATTGATGCATCATAGTATCCGTCTCATTACCTATCCAAAAATCTATATGTGAAGCCGACTTATTATGTACGGTATATTCGATAATTACATATTGCTCGTCATCGGATATCTTTACACTTCTTCTTACTTCTACTTTATTATTAGCATTATTCGGGTCAGTTAACTCTGTCACCTTACCGTTACCGACATTGGCAGGAAAGTTTTGTAACCTGTTTTTAGTATCGTTTGTGATAGAAGTACTGCCGGGAGTAGAATTTGACCATGATATGCTGGGGGTAACCTCAGTCTCGGTACCGAAAGCATACCTTGAGTGCCACCAGTTACCTACACTTATATTGCCCTTATAACCGGTAATAACATCCAAGTTATAACCTGCCTTAGCGTCAGTTCTGCTGGCTGCCGTTTTTACAGCTGAGATATTAAATGTAGCACTCTTTGCAGAATTATATTGTCTATTAGTAGTAGGACCATCACCACCACCAAGAGCTGAAGGATTGGGCTCATTTCCCACTACATAAGCCGTACTTTCACCACTGTCATAAACAGCCGGGGCACCGAACTCCGTTCCGGTCTTGGTATAATCCGTACTTATAGTCTCATCCTGCAACACTGTTGCCGCATGAGCCGTACTGCCTCCAAGTGCGGGCAGTCCGCTCAGTACCATAGCCGCTGAAAGTATACCTGACAGCAGTCGCTTATGGACTTTGCTTAATTTTCTTAGTTTCATATTACACTCCTCTCCTCTAGTTGAAAATCACAAATTGGGAGTCGGTTTTATCATCTGTGCCGTGCGCTGCAGTTATCCTGTCTCCAAATCTGTCATTGCCCTTTTTAGAAGAATCATACATATAATAAGATCCGTTCTTAAATTTAGGGGCACTTGGACTTTCAGAACTGCTTACTCTTGCAAAGAATTGATTATTCATTATTATTATCCAAGAGTCTGAGCCGTCTTTAAGCACTTTTTTATTACCTTTTACCACTCTGCCGTCTTTGTTTACAACAAACCATGCGTCACTTCCTTGATCGGCATCTTTTACTATTCCGTATCCGATATCTTCATTGGCATCAAGTCTCAGACCGTTATAGTAGAACCTATTCAAATGACGCACCAATCTGAATCCTGCTCCGTATGCTATTCCGTTAGGCTTAAATCCGAATACTGCCGGTCCGTCTGCGATTTCTATATAAATCTCATCGCCTGTCTTCATGGATCCGTCATTTAATTCGTCCGCTCCGAAGAGGTATAAGTTTCCTCTGTCTAATGCAGGGATCTCAGAGTGAGCCTTATCCGCAAGGAAGTCCGCCTTACTCCAAGTATCCACTTCATAAGCCTTAGCAAAGGTTCCGTCATAATACATAATTACAAAACCTGTCTGCATACGTCCGAGCTTGTCGAAGGCATACTTTTTGTTATATACACTGTATATTTTATTCTTATAAAGTTTGCCCTCCGAATTGGTTCTGAACCAGCTAAACTCCTGGGCGTTGTAATCATGATCCGACATTCCCTCGTTGGCAACTCTAAATGACCAATAGTCTTTTTTAAGTTGTCCATCGTTGGAGTCTGCGGAATATCTGTACTTTGCATCGCTTGAGGTGGCATTTACTGTGGCATTGCTTACTGATATTCCGGGTATCATAATACCGTTCTCATCAAATACATAAGTTTTACCGTCTATCTCCTTTGTCTTAGCAGAGGATAATGTATTGCTTTTCACCTTTTTGCCGTCTGTATCAAAGTACATCCACATCAGCCCATAATCCGAGTATTCCCTTTGACCTAATTGACTGCGCATATCCGTTTCTGCAACTTCATTGTACAAATACCATTGTCCGCTGTACATAGCTCCGTCTTCTCCAAAGTAATATAAAGCATCTACGAATTTGTTACTTGTACTTTCATCCACCGGATATCCGTTCTCATTAACAAGTCCGGTAACCATCTTGCCGTCCCCGTCAAATATGTACTTTTTCCCGTTTATTGACTTGGGTGCAATCTTTTCCGAAATACTCTTATAAGCTTTGCCGCTTTCATTAAAATAATACCAATTTGTAAGATTGGCATCATCCGCATCAGCCAGTCCCTTCCACTGGTTGACATACATGGCACCATCACTTCCCACATAATAGAGATTATCATTATCTTTTATAAGGCTGTCCTTAAGCATAAGTCCGTCTGCCCCCAGATAATAATATTTTTTATCCTCAGATCTTCTCCATGAGTCAGTTACGATGGTTCCGTCGTTCTCAACATACTTCCAACCACCGTCTTCTTCTTTCCATTGACCTGCAAGTGCAGGTAAACTTAAAGAAATTGTAAGCAGCGAAGTCATGAGTCCTACTTGCCAAAACTTAACTCTCATAATACCCCTTTCTTAGTTTTGTAATTGCTTAAAACCCACATGCTGCAAGAACGATTATATAATTGCATCTTCCATACTTTGTCCTCCTTTTTTTAGGTGCATCCACTGTTTAAATTTAAATACATTTAGTGGATTATACCTGTATCTTAACATTTGGTAAGTAAAAATTCAATAGGATATCATCACTGTTATAATACTGTAATAATTGTTTCATAAATTATATATTTCTGCCGGGTATTGACAGTTTACTTTATGTAATAAAAGCAGATAAAAGTGATTTAAATCGGCTGTTTGACCGCAGGATACTGTATGCCAAAAGGCGATATTTTAAGCACCACAGGCTTAAGATAATAAAAAAAGAGGCTTAAGCCAAGGCTTAAACCCCTTCTTTGTTTAAAGATAAGAATTGTTTATCTTTTTTAATTAATTCTGAAAATGATTAAGGTGTCTCTCTTAACCATACTCCGTTAGCATCTACAGGGAAACCGTCAGGTGTTGTGGTATTTACATAGAGAGAACCGTCTCCTGCAAGTAAGTACCAATTACCTTCTACTTCCTGCCATCCTGTCATCATAGATCCTGTTACCGGACTTAAGTAATACCATTTTCCGGCACTGAAGATCCATCCTTTGACCATGGCTCCGTAGCTTGAACCCTGAGTATCTGACATGTAGTACCAAAGACCCTTATCATCCTGTATCCATCCGGTTCTCATATTACCTTGAGCATCGAAGGCATATGTTGCAAGGCTTTGACTCTCGCCTGAACCGTAAACTATAGCTGCCCATGAATTCTTAAGCGGTTCTGCACTGTTTTTAAGTACAAAGTTCCAACTACCGTTTGAATTCTGTCTCCAGTCTCCTTCGGTTTCATTTCTATAGGTCTTATAGTTAATTCCGGCTACAGTTGCATTCTTAGCCTTAGGTCCGCCGCCGCCGGAGCTGCTTCCGCCGCTGCTTCCGCCGGAACCGGAGTTATTGATCTTGGCTTTAACATCTCTGACGAGTTGCTCAAGTTCAGCCTTCTTAGCAAGGAGTTCGGCAATAGTTGCCTGTACCTGACTTGGATCAGCCGGATTGGAAGTTTTATCTCTTAGGCTTTCAGCCGCTGCAATAGCCTGGTTTATTGCATCTCTATCAGCATTGTTTAACTTGCTGTTAGGTGCAAGACCTCTAAGTTCGTTAATAACTGTGTTAAGTTCAACAACCTTATCAGCTCTTGCCTCAGCCTGATCTATAAGATCATTAAGTTGCTGTCTCATAGCATCTATCTGAGCCTGTGTAGCGCTCGGATCTGTTAAAAGCAATGACGCTCTGTCTCTTAAGTCCTCTATAGCTTGCTTGTCATCCGCACTTACCGGCTTTGTAGTATCTGCAAGTAAGGTATTGGAAAGACCTATTGAGTTGTTAAGTTCGGTTCTTGAATTACCTATTGTGAGCGAGTTGTTAGCTGCATCTATAGCTGCCTGTACTGTAGTATCCTTCATAGCAGTAAGTTCTGCCGCAGTGGATATAGGACCTACCTTATCAATTGCAGAACGAGCCGCTACCTTAGCAGCTGTAAGCTGTCCTCTGGCTGCTGTTGAGATATTTGGATTATTAAGTAAAGCATCTATCTCTGTAATCTTAGCCTCCAGTGCATCTATTTCAGTTCTTCTTGTCTCATGATACTGATAATGAGTATAAAGAGTTATACTGTCCGTTACTGTAGTCGTAGGCAAGAACTTATGGTTATTATTTTGATTCTGATTATCATATACTTGATTTTTGTAAAGTCCTAGTAACTTAAACTTTCTTCCGTCAGTCGGTGCTGTATCAATAATCGCATCTGTATCAAATCCTATAGCTGTGTAAGTTGCCACATCTTCAAGAGCTGAACCCTCAGGTACTTCTACAGTATGTTCTGTTGTTCTTGCAGGATCGGTTACAGGAAGATAAGATTTGGTATCTATTATCTTTACTGTATTCTTTTTCTTATAAGCCAGTATGTAAGTTTCTCCTGCATTAGGATTTACTCCTGTCATCATAAAGGTCTCATCTGCAAGGTCACTAAGTCCCAGAGGTGATACATCGGTTACCGTTCCGGCTGCCACTCTGTAAAGCTTGTAGTCGAATCCGCCTCTACTTGAAGGATCAAGCTTTGCATATACGTTCATAGCCGGTATATTACTGCTGCCATCCAGTGCCACTATTGTTGAGTTAAATCTCCTTGTAAAACTTACATCTACTGTAAAGGCAAATCTGATAAGATCAGGATCGCTTGACAGTGCCCTTATTGCATTAGATTCCGATGCAAGAATATTACGAGTATTAAACTTCACTACATAGTTTACCTTCCTGCTTGATTCTCTACCGCTAATAACAGCCGGAGGATCATTTATATAATCATGATCTGTACTTGTACTGTTTACGATAGTATTCTTATAACTGTTTATCTGTGCAGGATCTATACTGAACCTACCGTTCATAGGTGAGAAGGTTAAACTACTGTTATATTCGTCAATTGAAGGTGCTGTTGCACCCGCTACAGAACTATCATACTTATGAACCGCATTTATGATAACATCTGATGAAGGCATATCAAAAGCATACTCACGTCCTGCACTTGTTATACCTGTAACCGGACCTCCTAAGTTTAATTCCCAGTTATTGAACTTCCATCTGTTCGGATGAGTTACTTCATTATCTGCTGTGATTCGTACTCTATCCTTCTTTTGAAGTCTGTCATAACTTGTACTTCCCGGTGTGAATCCATCTGCAGCTCCAAGTGGAGTTCCGCTTCTTGTAATTGACTCTATCTTAGCACCTGAACCCGTTACGGTTATTTTATAAGTAGCCGCTACGGCTATACCTGAAGTTGTATATGTAGGTGTACCGCTTTCAAGTATGGCAGGATCTGTGAAACTTGTAGTATCTCCTGAAGGTCTTGCCACCAATACATAGTTGGTATTAGCTGTCAAACCGGCAAATACAAGCTTACCATTATCAAGGGTCGGATTAGCTTTAACTTCTCCGGTTGCAGAGTTGACTAAAGCATATTCTGTATTTGCAACCGGGCTACTAAGAGTTACTTTATCACTTTGTGACTGTATTTTACTTGTAGCTGCTACAGGTACGATTACTTCTGCCGGATCACTCTTTGGATTTACCGCTGAAATATTGCCCGTAGAGGTTGTATCGGTAGCTTCTACTTCATAAACCTTATACTTTCTTCCTATGGCAAGAGGTGCAAACTTACCACCGGAAAGTGCTGTTCCTGCCTTGTTGTCAAGTATATTGCCTGCAACATCTGTAAGTATATACCTTCTTCTGTCGCTTAAACCGCTTACTGTTATAGTTCCGGTTCCGTTATTCTCATCATTGCCTGCATCAAGACTTGGTGCTATGTATACACCCGGTCTCGGGTCTATACCCTTGAATACTGCAACATATGTAAATACTGTATTTTCTGCTACATCTGAATCGGATACCTTTCTTGTCGGATCAAATGCCCCGGTCAAGCCATGTGCCGGGTCATATGTTGTAACCCTTGTAGTGGCATTGCCATGTTCATCTGCAAGATACCAACCATCAAACTGATAATTAGGCTTCGGATTTACATTGGTTCCTATAACCGGTGCAAATGAAGCAACGGTGTCATTTATATTCTTTGAAGGGAATACTCTTGTTCCGCTGATAACTCCACCGCTACCTGCTCTAAACTGTACTTTAGCCCACTTTGCAGGGTCTTTTTTGAACTTAATTACTAAGGTTGCATTACCGGTGGTGTTATCAGCTATACCACCATTAGCCTCGGCTTTTAGGTTTACCGGAGCTGTAAGCTCTGTATACTTTGTATCAGGATGTCCCTTCCAGTATACACAATCAAAAAGATAGTCCTGACCTGCCGGCGGAAGTGATGTAGCCGGTGTACCTGCAGTACCTAAAACATCAGCCAAGGTATTGTTTATAGAAACATTGGCAGCATTTTTAGGATCTTTCTTAAGGGCTCTTTGACCCGGTAAAGTAAATCCTGTTGCTGAAACTCCTTCCTGCTCAAAGTTAACCTTTGTCCAGAAACTCGCCACTGAGGTTCTCTCTATATAGTTTACCTTGATAGTTCTTCCACCTGCAGGTTCGCTTGTAGTTACCTTATATACCAGCTTCTTTTCTACAGTACCGTCAGGTTTTACAACACCGGTTGGTACTATATCCTGTTTTGCAAAGTCTGTAGTACTTGGTCCCAAATCAACGTTTGGAGGATACACATATCCTTCTTGTACAGGCAGCACTAACTCATATTCAGTAGGCACTTGCTTTGAACCTGACTCACTTGTAGCAGTTGAGGTCAAAGCAGGCATTGCAACATTATGATTGTCTACAAAACTTACCGCTACCGGTCTTGTTACACTGGTATCTACATTGTACTTGGCTCTGATTATAATATTGTGGTTCGGCATCTTAAAGCTGAAACTTTTATTTGTAGTGTTAAAGAACTCTGAAGTACGCATATCCGCACCTTCAGCCTTACCATTTATATACTGTATTGAGTATACACCGCTTGTAGCAAGTGCATTCGGTCTAAGACCCGCAAGGTCGACCATGTCCGTTACAGAGCCTGTCTGTAATACATAAAGTGAATGCGTATCATTTGCCGGCTTTTCAGGAAGAGTACCGGTAACCTGTGCTCCTGCATTAAATTGGTAGGTTGTATCATCATCAGGTTTAAGTAGACTTCCATCATTTGCATTTACATACTGTATTCTAACGGTAAACTTCTTAGCTGTATCTACTTCATACTCGTAATCAACAGTCAAATCACGGTTAGGCATGATACCTGATACTTTCTGAGTGGTAGTATCAAGCTTAGCCAAATCATTTGTACCAAAATCAGCTGTATCATCCCAGTTTCTGTACTTGGAAGCACTGATAGCAGAGCCTCCGTTAGCATAAGCTTTAACCTTATATCCCGGAATATCTCTAGCCGGTGTAGCACTTATTTGTTCATTATCTTTTTGATTTGCGGTTACTAATTTATCACTTGCCCAAGAATCGTACTTAAAAGGTATAATTCTGCTGTCATTATGATTAAGCACATTATTGCCCTTAGTTACAGTACCTGACTTTACAAAGTAATGTCTTACCCTAAAAAAGTGCTTTCCTGTCTCGGTAGATGTACTCCACTTTGCTTTAAGGTATGTACCGTCGGTTTGAAAAGCATAAGGAAGATGTTGATATTCTTCATCATTCTCATCAAACCAGCCGTCAAAATGAAAGCCCTTCCATGTAGCACTATTTGCACTATTATCATACTTCGGCATTGCAGGTCTTGGTCCTACACCATGATTATCAATTCTACCCTCTTTCCACACTGTTGCATCGTTAAATGGCGCTGTATCAATCAGTCGGTTACCTGCATTACCAGATACTAAGTATTGATTGTTTCCATTCTTAGCTATAGGAAATCCTGTATTATAGTTAGTACTAAATGACAAATCCGGTCCATTTGCTACATCAAACATCAAATTTCCCGGACCTGCCGGTGTTGCTGCATACACCTCTTTACCGGTAAGTCCGGTCATCATGCTCGAAAGCATGATGACTGAAAGTCCGGCAGAGATTATTCTTTTGCTTTTTTGCAATAATCTCATTATCACTCCTCCTTTAATTTATCAATGCACCGTCTGCTCCGACTTTATATCCGTCAGGAGTAGTTGTGTTAACATACATTGATCCCATTGGTTTCACTCCGTTATCAAGGTAATTCCACTGCTCTGCCTTAGCATCGTATGCATAGGTTTGAGCTGAAGCCTGGGTTGCAAAGTAGTACCATTTACCTGCTACTTCTACCCAACCGGTTCTCATCATTCCTGTATCAGGATCGAGATAATACCAATTCTTATCAGTATCGTTGTATACCCAACCGGTCTTCATCTTACCTTGGAAACCGTCTTTATCTGTGTTGCAATAGTACCAATTACCCTTCTCATCCTGGAACCAACCTGTATCCATCAGTCCGTATGAGTTAAAGTGGTACCAACCGTCAGCTGAACGATCACCTGTGGAGTACTCTAACCTGCCCCACTTGCTTGTCAGTCTGATGCCTCCTGTAAGCACAAAGCTCCATCTTCCGTCTGCATGCTGCTCCCAGTTTCCGTTGCCGCCTACAGAGTAGGTCTTCGGTGCTGTAGGTATGAATGGCTTATCAGCAGTTCCTCTTCCGGTTCCGCCGCCGCCGCCGCTGCTTCCGCCGCTGCTTCTACTGCTTACTGTACCGGCATATCCTTCATATCTGGGATTAAGCTGTTGCTGGAAGAATCTTTCAGCAAGTGCCGGCACTCTCTTTACTCTTTGCTTTGTTGCAGGATCTGTAACAGTAAATGACTCATATCTCTTGATAGCATCTATCTCTCTTAAGTTAGGCTTTCTCTTCATTAACTTATCGGCAACTGCCGGTGGCAATGTAGCTGCTATCTCATCAAGCTGTGCCTCCGTCATAGTTGCATATTTTTCAAAATCAGCCTTGAGTGCCGCATCAGCCGGATTAGTACTGTTAAGTATTGAAAGCATACCCGGTCTTGCAGCTATATTCTTAAGAGTAGCGATTCCTGCCTTCATATCTGAGAACTCGCCTCTCTTTAAGAAGTTATCATTTCCGAGATTTACAAGTCTGTTTATTAAACCGTCCAAATCTCCTGACGCCTGCTGAACTTGTTCGCTATCATCATCATAAGCTGCATATACTACAGTCTTCTTTTGTATAGGTGACGCCGGGTCATATGCTCTGTATCCTGCCTTACCTACGGCTAAAGTATCTGTATAGCTCCAACCGTTGCCTCTCTTGGTATATGTTATACCAAGTCTTTCATACGGGCTGAGTATAGGAGATTCGTTCATCCAATCTGTAAATGCATCATTAGAATCCGAACCTCTTCTTATCTTAACGGTATGAAGTTTGTGTGCAGGATTCTGGCTTGCTGTAGGATAGAAATCTACATGGTTGTTAACAAAGCTCAACTTAAATGCCTTATTGTATACAAGTACATATGAATGTCCTACTCTTGCCTGGAAGGTAAAGAGTCCGCTAATTCCGTTTCCTTCTGCAGGATTTCTGCTCATAGCAACCTCTCCGACCACATTGCCGATAGTGTCGTCTATCTCATATAACTTGTAATCAAGCATATCTATATCCTTGTCATCAAGCTGTACATAGCTTGTAAGTGTACCCGGATAGTTTGAAGGATGTCCACTTGGAAGTTCAACCCTTCTTCCGTTTACATATCTTTCAATATTTACACCTATCTGCCATGCCGCTGTGAAAGCTTCAGGAGCAGCCGGTGTATAGATTGCCTGAATTGCATCGGATGCTGTAGCTGTAGCAGCTGACTTTTTGTAGATCACCTTATAAGTTACATCTACATGGTTTGTATCCATAAGCACTCTGTCTTCAGCTGTAGTTAAGTTATTCTGAAGTGCTTCAATACCTTCCGGATCAAGTGCTATCTGCTTAGAACTTCCGCCTCTTACCTCATCCTGTACATTAGCAAGACTTGGAATAGTTGGTTGCACATTGTAGACAGCTGATATTACAAGGTTAGCCTTTCTTATAGTTATATCAAGGTTCCTTTGTTGTGCAGCAGTACCTATAACTTCCGTAGCTGCACCTATAGTGACTTTCCACTCCTTAAAGGTATTGCCTTGAGCATCGGTTGCCGGTGCTAAAAGACTTACTCTATCACCTTCATGAAGCTCTTCATAAATATCTGTAGGAGATGAAAGTATATTGTTACCGTCTCTTGTTACAGACTGTATAGCCATACCCGCTTTTCTGGTTTCTAAGATATAGGTAGGTACTTCCAATTCTGAACCCGGATCTGAGTTGAACTTGGAACCTCCGTCTATCCTATCCGCTACGCTGGCATTAGATCCTGCAGGTCTTGTAATTACTGTAAAGTTCTTACCAACCGGAAGGTTACTGAAAGTTACTGTCGCAGGATTGCCTCCTGTAGGTGTCTGCCATCCGTTAGGTGCCTCAGGTGCTATAGTAACAAGGTTACCCGCATCATCTACTAAAGCATACTCCAGTGTCGGATCGGCAGGGTTAATAGTTATCTTGGTCTTTCCGTCATTATTAGGATCAGGTGTTACAGTATAGTTATTATCAAGTACAGGTACCGTAACCTTTGTCGGAGCTGATTTCTCTCCTGCCGGCACACTGTTTATTGATGCACCTGCTGCAATAGTTACAGATTCACTGACTTCATACACTTTATACTGTGTTCCTGCCTGTAAGTTATCGAACACTACTGTGTTCTCCAAAGCATTGCCCGGCTTAACATTAACTACATTGCCGTCCTTATCGGTTAATACATACTTGTATCCCGGCTTGGTATCATATACGGTTACTCTACCTCTACCATTAGGAAGCAGACTTCCCTCTGCCTGTTTTGCACTTGGAGCAAGTCCGAATACCGAAGGATCAGGCTTTACCTCAAGCTTATAGGTCATACCGTTTTGAACATTATCGGTTAATGCCACCGCATTACCGAACATGTACCAACCGTCATAGAGATAGTTAGGCTCTATGTCATAAGTAAGACCTGATGCTGCTATAACCTGAGCAAGTGTCTCTGTAGCTCTTGTGTTAACAGTATCAACACCTGCAGTCTTATTTATATGGTCACCGATGTCTAATGTTACATTAAACCATGCTCCCGGAGTCTTGATTACATTAGGGAGTACAGTTACATCATTGCTAAAATTACTACTGTCTTCCAGCAGGTTCTCATCACTGTCCTTCTTGCCATTGTTATTGGCATCTATAAACCAACCGTCATGTACAAAATATGTATTATCTGCAAGTGTAACCTCAGGTACAAGGTTCATATCCTTAATGTTTTCCCAGGTATAACTTCTTGCATCACCTGCCATAAGTACATCTACGTAAAGCTCGCCACCGTTTGTTACAAGATCGGCAGGTCTTCCTAAACCACGACCTAATGTAGCTCCCTCTACCGGCTTATAAGTGATTCTCTTCCACTTTGAAGCATCTCTTGAATAAGTATAGGTTACATTTATATCACCGCCTATAGGCATAAGACCTTTAAAATGATAGTCTGTATCAAAGTACGGTGAGGCTGAGGTATTGGACTTTGTCATACTATGCGGTGTAGTATTATAACCATATATATTCATATATGTAGTTATGTCCTGAGTCTCTATAGGCTGACCTGCCGATACCGCTGATACATTAGGATTATCAATATCTGTATTGTTGCTATCCTTAAGATTTGCTATTCTCTTAAGATTAGGATCCTGTGCATCATTATCTATATAACTTACATTAAGATTCTGACCTGAACCGGTTGCATTGTACTTAAATACCAATGTAACATCTTGGTTCGGCATCTTTCCAATATACGCATTCTGACTTGAATCATAAGCACCCTCTACAGCTCTTATGTATGTTCCTGGTAATCCGGGATTACCTCCCTGCTCTACTTCAACAGCCTCGGTAAAGGTAAGTCCTGCAACTGCTGAGCCTGTAAGAGGAGCTGCTCCTACTGATGCATTAATATCATCCTCAGCTGCCAGCTGTATAGTATTGATACCTATTTGAACATTATCGGAAGTTCTTATATGCTTAACAGTTAAAGTCTTCTTAGCTGAAGGTGATGTATCAGGCACGTACCTAAAGTTTACATCAAGATCCTGGCTGGGCATATCTCCTGTATACTTACCGGTTCCGGCATTAAAACTTCCTATTCCTGTAGGAGTTGTATTACTTGTTGCTACATCCAGCAAATAGCCGGGTATAGACAACTTATCAAAACTTAAATCATCTTCTACAGGATGTGGAGATTTTACAGGATCTGTAAACTCTATCGTTCCTGCTGCATTCTTATGAGTTACTTTAAGCTGAGATACAACATCAGGATCAACTTCCCATATAGCCTTGTAAGTTACTTCATCATCTGTAGGAAGACCTGCGGTCTGCCCCTTAGGGAATTTTTCTGGTAGTTCTCCGCCTGGCTGTATCTCACCTCCACTACTATTTGGTGTAGGATCCCAATTCTTCAATCTGTAACCATATTTGGTTACTGTCGGAAGGGTTCTGTTAGGATTATCACTAAGCTGTTTTCCTGATCTAGGAGCTATAGTAGCCGGGGTTCCACCATTAACATCAAACTTTATGGTAGAAGTCTTTCTTTCAAATCTATAAGTTACAGTGACATCATTATTAGGCATGGTTCCCGTAAGCTTATATCCGTCTGCTTGCGGAACTGTAAGTGTGCCGCCACCGCCATCTATAATAGCATCTTTAAATGTATACTTGGCACCTGCCGGCATAGCAGGAGGAAGTATGTTATCGGTAGTTACTGTAGCACCGTTCTCATATGACACCGGAGCAGGATTTGCTACAGGATTAGTTGTACCATCCCATAGTTGTGGCTCCAAGCTACCACCATCAGGAAACTCTACCAATTCAAAGTTTACTAACTTTCCTGCTTTTCTTACAACCACCTTTTTCTTATTATTTGTAGTTGCACCCTGAACCTGTCCGTCAAAGTTATAACGTCCGCTTTCCAGTGTAAGTCCTGCTGCGTTAACCGTAGCCTCTTCATCAAAGCTGAAGTTTGCAAGGAAGGCAGGCACATCTGCAACACTACTCTCATAGCTTGCTGAAGGTTCAGCTACTATAATTTCCTGTGCCGGTGAATTAATAGTAGTACCTACTGAAGCTGTAGGAACACCCTTTACAGTCACCTTGATATCAGCTGACGCTCCGGAATCATTATCAACTAACGGTCCTCCAACTTCTATTTTCTTACCTGCTGTAATAACCACGTTGAGTTCCTTACCACCATCATCTGTATTACCCTTAATCTCAACAGCATTTTTAACTGCAACTCTATTTACATTATGACATACAGCGCCACCGGTCTTTGAAACGTTACCTGTGATTTTACCATAGTTCATTTCAAGTTCACACCCGGAAGCCATGTTTATTGCACTACCCTTGTTATCTGAAGTAACTTTATTATTTTGTAAAGTTGTTCCGCTTTGTATAAACACCTTGGCATTTCCGCTGGCTTCTATAAGTGCAGAATCGTTACCTGTAGCAGCACCTTTATTACCGTCTAAAATTATATTAGAAAGACGAAGACCACCTTGTACATTGAACAAAGGTTGATTATAACTTACACCTCTCTTTAAGGTTACATAGGTTCCCGGACTGACAGCAGCACCTGTATGATCGTAGTCGGCTGATTGTATAACTACAGTCTTACCTGCCGGTATATCCGGCATATGTTTATCTGCATCAGAAGTAAAGTCAGGATAATCTTGTATAAAGATATATCCCATTGAGCCGCCTATCTTACTAAAAGCATATGCTAAAGTTTTATATGGATGATCAGGTTCACCCGTACCTGTGGAATCATCATGTCCATGCAGGTAGCTTACATATAGTGAAGTACCTCTGGTTGCGAAAGCTACCTTTTTAACAACTTTTTGATAAGCTCCCAAATTTATTTCCCATGAATAGTTAAGTCCGGAGTCACCCAGTCTACCACCATATGAATCTACAGAACTGTTAAATATGTTGCCTGTTAAACCATCTTGTTGAAATAAATACCCCGATCTTGGAGAGTAGTTACACATATAGGTTTTAAAATCTCCGCCACCGGGAAATCCTAAGTTGGTTGCCTTATATGTATTTTCTATACCCTGAGTGGGGTCATTGGTAACAAGTTCAAAGACCTCTTTACCGGCATTTCTGTTCTGCATTCTTATGCTGTTATTAGATCTGTATAACCAGGCAAAATCATCATCGCCTATCATAACATCCGCACCGCTACCAATTCTTACCACGTGTGGAGTAGCTGATCTATTGTAAGTAGTATACTCTACTACTATCAACTTTTCATTTTTACTCGGATAAATCCTCATCCTAAGCTCTACATCACCATCTACTTTAACCTCACCATTTTGATATGGAAAACTTTGAGCTCCGCCAGAGCTGTCATTTCCATCAATCTTATAATTAGTTTGATAAGTTCCCCAGCCATAAATAGCCTGTACATTTGTAGAATAGTTTGCCGTATATGGGTCTGCACTTCCGATTAATGTAGGGTCTTTAATACCTGCAATCCTATAATTTCCATTGCCACTCCACTCATAAGCCGACACCGTACCGCCATTATTAGTATCTGTGTCAATTTTAGGCGTAAGCTCTGTACTCGCCTTAGCTTCCATCCCTCCCACAGCGGGAAGTCCGCTTAGGGACAGCGCAGCTGCAAGGGTCAGAGCTAAGAATCTCTTTCCTTTTTGAAACAATTTTTTCATCATATCACTCCTATCTCTACGGTCTGTAAAGTATTTCTTTTGTAGGAATAGCACTAAGATCAGGTGAGTTGGTAGGTGCAGCAACTATTAAATCTAAATACTTCTTGCTGTCACTATCATACTGATAGTATCCTGTAACTCCGTTCTTTGTGTGCCACTTCGGTGTATATCTTGACTCATAAGCCGCAAGCTTATTGTCCATTATTATAAAATATGCACCTTCCTTATCCTTTACCACTTTTTTGTTACCCTTTACTATTCTACCGCTGGTATCTACTACTTGGTAGAACAGTATTCTTGGACTATATGCCACTTCCTCAGTTACAGCCACAACTCCGTAGCCGTAGTCTTCGTCGGCATCAAGTCTCAAGCCGTTAATATAATACCTGTTGGTTTTCTTACCTAATATATCCTTGCTTCCGTAAGCCTTTCCTGTAGTAGGAGAAAAGCCGAAGGTACGCACTCCGTCAGCAAGCTCTATTTGAATCTCTCCGGTTTGCATAGAACCGTCATTCAACTTATTAGGTGAGAACAAGTAGAGGTCATTTTTATTGCCGCCATAGATGTCACCGTTTGCAAATTGCTCCGATGTAAATGCATCCATGTCATATCTGGCAACAAATTGCACATCTGTATTGTTGAAAACCACAAATCCGGTCTGCATTCTGCCTAAGCCGTCAAAGGCATACTTCTTACCATTAATGGTACGTATGGTATTCTTAAGTATTTTACCCTTGGAATCTGCATAGAACCAACTGCTTTCCTGATCAATAAAGTCTTTTTGATCCATGATCTCAGAAGGATACATCCAGATCCACTTGTTCTTAAGCATCTTGCCGCCATCATAGCCCGAGAAGTACTTTACATCATTCTCCATTGTCGGGTTGGCAGGCTGTGCATTGCTTACACTTGCCTTTGACCACCATGGAACCATAATTCCGTACTCATCGAAGGCATACAGCTCTCCGCCTATTGTTTTTTCTTTTATGGTATCTGTGTCAGTAGCGAATTTTTTGCCCTCACTGTCGAAATACATCCACATACTGCCATAGTCAGAGTAGCTTCTTCCACTTACAGTACTCTGTATATTAGAGCCGCCCACGCCTGTGGTATCACTTATATAACCGTAGTTAAGCCACTTATTGTTATATAAAGCTCCGTCGTCACTTGCATAGTACATCGCTCCCACGAAGGGATCTTCAGTCTCTATAACATTTCCCGTCTTGTCTATAAAGCCTGTAAGCATCTTGCCGTTCTCATCAAAAGCATAATCCTTACCATCTACTTTTCTCTTGAAACCACCTCCTTGATTTACATAGGCTCTACCATCTGAACCGAAATAGTACCAGCCCGGTTGATAGTTGCCGTCAGGATCCATCTCAGGGGTAACTTCCAGCCATGAGTTTTTCAGCATCTTGCCATCCCCATCTACATAGAAGGTACCGCTGCCCCATTTGAAAATGCGGCTTTTGAGTATGGTTCCCTCTGAAGAAAGATAGTACCAATAGCCCTTACTCTGTTTCCAGACATCTTTCAACGGCATATCATCCCTATCCAGATACTGCCACTCACCGGTCTCGTTAGTCCAACCGGAAACCGCATGTGCCGTGCCTGAATAAGCAAAGCCGAGTCCAAGTGCCAAAGATAAAGCAAGTGCTGTCTTGATTACTCTTCTTTTTTCCATACACACTCCTTTTCATTATTTTAGTAAAATTACTATAACAAATCAAACACACCAAACACCCTCGAACCCTTAGGGCAATATTCGACAGGATCCGAAATGTAAATAGTTCGTATAAATAAAAATGAGCCAAAGTGCCAAAGACCGGATGGACAAACAAAACACCTTTACATACCTTATGGTTGAGTACCACAAATAAATACGCAATAGTATACTACCGCCCATTCCAACTTCTGACACTCTAACCCATCAATATCTATACCTATATGTTGATTTGCTTTTATTGTACTACATTTTCTTTTTTTTTTCTTCTATTTTATTAAGATTTTTTTATTTTTGTTTAATTTTAAAGCCTTGCTTAAGATTTGCTTAATGCTCATTGTGTATATTGTGTTTTTATCTTGATTTTATGTAAGATTATTTGTATATTTATTACAATTGTTTATTTGATTATATTATATATTAATATAAGGAATTGTTACTGTTATCTGCTATAGAGCTATGTTTTAGGCTTATGAGTTTATAAAGCCATATTATTACAAGCCTATTCCCGGAATATAAAAATTGCATAAATAAAGCAAGTTTAAGCAACCTGTTTAATAACCCGTGCTAAAACTTGCTTTATTTGTATCTATATCATAATTTCCGGCTTATATATCACTTTAATTGATATATCGATCTACTTAAGTAAATTCATAACTGTCTTATATACCAGTTCAGGTGCTACGGTAAATGAATACTTCTTTTCTATTCTCTCGGTGAACTTGTGAGCATCCTTTCCGAATGCACCTATATCGAGTACAGGTACATCAAGCTCTTGCATATCTTCAAGCGGAAGCTCGTAAAGCTTTCCGAAGCCCGGCATATTCGCCTTAAATGCGGCTATGACCGCAGGATCCTTGGGTGCTGAGCCGTAGCTTAGGTCTGAAATGTACGGGAAGAACTTTTTGTATACCAGTTTGTAGTCGGACTTTGTGGTATTGACCGCCTCGTCAACCGCATTAAGCAAGTTCTTTTCCTTCTCATTCTTTCCTTCTATAAATATATGCGGATAGTATGGAGGGTTGATGTAGGTTATTATTACCGGATTCTTATCCGACCAGAGGTTATGCACAAGCTCCACCACCTTCATAGCCTTATCTCTTTGGTCTATGCTTCTGTCTTCAAGGAGTTCATCGGTTAGGCTTTCTATTCTCTTATCAAGCTCTTCTCCCATCTCCGCCTTTACAAGCTTGTAAAGCTCTTCATAACTTAATACCTTGGTCTTAAAAGGAAGCGGCTTATACGGTCTTTTTGCCAATTTACAAAAGCCTTCGTATCTCTCGTTAAGATCTCTTAATACATTATCGAAACATTCCTTTGCCGCATCCATCATCTTGGCAAGAACCTGATCCGGAGTGCTTGTATGTGTTGCATAATTGAAGAAAAGATATGCACACTTTGAAGTCTGTACCGAATACTCAGGTTTTAGGTCTCTTTGCTTTAAGGTTATAGGGGGCAATGTTACCTCGCCGTCCGCCACTTCACAAAACTCCGGATTAAGATTTATTTTTCTTGTAAGCTCCGCTGCAAGCTGGTTGGAGTCAAGCCCCTTAAAGGACTCACCCACATGGGTTTCTTTTCCTACTATATAAAAGGTAGGCATAAGCTTTCCGACTGTTCCCACATATACATATTTATTCTCATCTCCCTCATACTCCGAGGTCATATAGTCTGTATCAAGAAGTGCCAGGTAGTCGTAACCCTCTTCTTTTTTAAGTCTTGCAAGTTCAGGTACCGCACTTAACATACCGCCGGAGTTACCCTCTTCATCACCTACAGCTACATAGATAAGATTGCCCTCAAATTCTTTTATATTTTTGGAAATGTCTTCCATTATCGCCATGATGATAGCATCTCCTATCTTCATGTCAAAAAGTCCTCTTCCGAATAAGTAGTCTCCCGACTCAAGATCCGCCTTTACCTCAGGCGGAAGTTCCAAAGACTTGAACTTTTCCATAAGTACCTCGGGCTGTCCGGCAAACTCTTTTAAATCTCCGTAGTCAGCTATACCTACCGTATCAAAATGTCCAAGCAGTATTACTGTTTTTTTACTCGGAGCCTTCTCTCCCTTCAATATTGCAACGACATTCTTCCTATTTAAAAGGGGATCATTCTTAAAGGGTACATACTTTAAATTCTCAGGATGCTTTTTCCAATAATCCATTTCTGAAAATATAGCATGTATTCTTTCGGCAACCGCTACCTCTCCTGCCGTATCCACTACACTTATATGTGATGTAAGGTCAAGGGCTATCTCCTCGACCCTCTTTGATACTTCTGTATTCATACATTCTCCTCTCAAAGCTTATATAGGTTATTTATCAGTTTTTATTAAGTTTTATTTTAGATTTTTCTTGCCTTCTTATCTTCCATATCTGCCATATAGTACTTACCCGGAGTGTTAAAGAACTCTTTGACCTTCGCAGCTACATCCGGAGCCATCATTATTACGGCTATCATATTAGGTATAATTACAAGTGCAAGGAAGAAGTCGGTCAGTGAATAAAGCACACTTAAGTCTCCGAATATTCCAGCTCCTGCAAGCACTGCCGCTACGTATACAAACTTCCATATATTTGCAAACTTCTCTCCGAATAAGAACTCCGCCTGTCTTTGCCCGTAAAATACTATAACTATAATTGTTGATAATACGAAAAGGAATACGCAAATAGTAACTACAACATCTCCTGCAACTCCGAATATAGAAGAGAATGCCATAGATGGTACTGCACCTATATTCTTTGAGCTGATGCCGACATCCTTCCACATACCTGTTGAAAGTACGCAAAGTGCGGTAATAGTACATACTATAAGTGTGTCCACAGTTACTTCAAACACACCCCAAAGTCCCTGTCTTACAGGGTGGTCGGTATTGGCTGTTGCATGTGCTATAGGTGAAGTTCCCATACCCGCTTCGTTTGAGTACACTCCACGAGCCGCACCCCATCTGAGTGCCATAGCCGTTCCCGCTCCTGCAAATCCGCCTACTGCTGCAGTTCCGGTAAATGCTCCCCGGAAGATGCTTACTATTACAGCAGGTATAGCAGCTGCATTTACAAATATTACCACCAATGCTCCGAGTATGTATACACAAGCCATAATAGGAACCAAGTTGTCGGTAACTTTTACCAGGGTCTTAAATCCGCCTATAGCAACAATTAATACTATAACGAAAATAATTCCGGCTCCTACATAAGGATGCACATTAAGTGTACTTAAGTTGTCTATAGCTGAAGCTGATTGTGCACCTATTGACGGTATTATCTCAACCATTAACCAGAATGCAAACCATAAACCTAAGAATTTTCCAAGTCCTTCCATCTTGTTCTTGGCAAATCCTTTTTGTATGTAGTAGAAAGGTCCGCCTACATACTCGCCCTTGCTGTCTTTTTCTCTGTACTCTACACCAAGTACTATTTCGGCAAACTTGGTACCGCAACCTATCAGTGCAAGTACCCACATCCAGAATATAGCTCCCGGTCCTCCAAGGGCTATAGCCACAGGCACACCTACTATGTTGGAAGCACCTATACTTGATGCAAGTGCCGCCATAGCTGCCGAAAACGGCGATACTTCATTAGGGTTCTCAGGCTTTTTCAGCATTTTGCCGAAAGTCTGTGAACAGATGTAGGGAAACTTTGTAATCTGCAAGAAACCTATACGCAGGGTAATGTATACACCGCCGCCGCCGATAAGTATAAGTATAGGTATTCCCCAGAACCAGTCTGCAAAGCCTACCAAGTAACCTATAATACTATTAATCACACCCATAATATTCTCCTCTCATATACATATGTGATAAGTATATATTTAATTTTGTCTGATTGTAGCATATTCCTTGGTGTAATTCAACAATTTTATTTATGTTTTTTTCATCTTTAATATGGAAATTTAACATTTATTATATTAAGATAATCAAGATGGTATTGTTAATAATTTATCTTGGTGTTTAATTGTTGCGATATTCTGATTTGTCGGGGAGTTGCAACATAAACAGTAGCCGGATTAAGCAGCTATGCTACTCATTGAGTATGTATACCATCTCATGCCAGCTTTCGCCGCCCCATGTGGAGTTCGCCTGTCCAAGGTCTGTGTAACCCATTTTCTTATACATCTCAACCAAGTGCTCAAGGCAGGTGAGTATAAGCTTTTTTCTGCCCTTTTTAGTCTCTCTTTCTACATAGGTGCTCATAATCTCCCTAGCCAAGTTCTTACCTCTATGTTCCTGTAAAACATCAAGCCCAAGCAGCATAATGTTCTTTCCGTCAGGTTTATTCATTTTGGAATTTTTAAAAAACTCATCCCTGAAACTTTCTTCATCTGTTGCCAAACCGTTCAAAAATCCCGCAAGTCTTCCTGTACTCTTGTCAACTGCCACAAGGAAAAGCTCAGGAGTTTCTGCCACTCTGGCTCTTATCTGCTCGGCTGAGCAGGCTTCATTAGGAGGAAAGCATAATCTTTCTATGTGTGCCGCCTGCTCTGCCTCATCAGCTCTTACGCTTCTAAGCTCATAACCCGATGCTAAAACTTTGATATCTTCTCTTTTATCCATGTTTATCTTATTCCTTCTATAATTAGTAGTAGTTTTTAAAACCCTCTCCAAGGCGTTTATATTTTTATCTTACAGCATTTGTAAAGCACAGTTTTATAGCTTATTTCTCCTGTTTTTTACTTTAATATTTATAGCTCCTATCATTGTACCTTAGCTCCTTTAAGATACTTGTCCGCAGCATTTAAAAATTCCTTCATATTGTGCACTACCAGCTTTCTGTCATTAAGAATACGGATATTAAATTCTTTTTTACCAAAATCCATTATATGGTATAAAGCTATGGTAAAATTCCTCTCTTCTCCAAGTTTTAGAATCCACTTCGCACAGTTATCCCCACAATTCGATGCATTAAATATTTTACCCGGCTCATTCTTCATGAGAATAAGAGCTTTGACGCCTCCGGATAGTTTATCCGGTGGGATTTGCCCAAGAACCGGACTTTTGATGGTATGGGCATCTAAGACCTCCGATCTGTCAATATCTTTAATTACGGTTTTTGCAAATTCATCTATAAGCCAACTATCCTCATACCTATTTTTAAAATATACGGATGTGTTATATATTACACTATCCCTATCACCAAACCATACTCTAAGCATAACCTTCACCTTCCCGTCATACAATAAAGTCTTTATAAAAATAAACCTATATTCCGATTTAGAAGAACCTTACCAAGTCTTGAAATGCCAGTGTATAGTATCATTAATATTTAACCTTATTATTACTTTGTTAATGGATCATAACAAATATATAATAAAGAAATTTAAGATCTATCCTGTTATTTCTGACATTAATTAAAAGTCAATGATACAATACACTAGTTGATCTATCAGTAATGTGGTATTTCGATAGTATTTATTTTAAAATATCCACCTGTCCAAATCTCTTTTCCTTTGCCAGTGTAACATACACAGCTGCTTTTGTCGACTGTAGGCAGGGTCTGCACCTTTATCTAATGCTTTTACTGATTTCATACATATATTTTTTATCGACTTTAAGTCTCTTGATACAAGTAATCAGAGACTAAGCAAATTTATAATTTATAAGTAAAGTGCAATACTAAATGCAACTTTTTAGAAAGCCAAAATAAGTGTAAGACTAAAATCCACTTTGCCCCCTTCACAGTGGAAATAAACTTTTCACTTCACTACTCCCGATTTTTTCAAAAAACTATTGTATTTTTTATATTTTTTTGATATTATAACTTCAACTGTACCCGACACGCCTCTCAAAGATGCGTACCATGTCGGGTCATTTAATTTATAGGGAGGTTACTCATGGAACTTAAAGAGCAACAAGAACCTTTATCTGTAGCGGAGCAAATAAATAACCTCAAAGAATTAGGACTCACCATTGAAGACGAAGCACTTGCAAACTCCTTCCTTAATGATGTGTCCTATTTTCGTTTTATCAAAGCATACAGCCTCGGACTGAAGTTAAAGAACGGAAACTACAATCCCAATGTCACCTTCAATCAACTTAGGGAATTATATCTATTCAATTCCAACTTCCGTCAGCTTATTTTTTCGCAGATAGAGCGTATAGAGGTAAACTTGAGATGCAGAATATCTAACTACATTTCTACAACATATGGCGTTCTATCATATTATGACAGTTTCTACTTTTCAAACTCTAAGTATCACTCTGCGTTTATGTCAGATGTAAATTCTGAGATAAGCAGGAATAAGCGTTCTCCATTCATATTTAACTTTCAGAAAAATTATGTGGATGGCAAGATACCATTCTATGCATTAGTTGAGATATTGTCCTTTGGCACACTGTCCAAGTTCTTTAAGAATATGAAAAATCCCGATAAGAAAGCCGTAGCCCAAACCTTCGGTATTGGATATGTCTACTTTGAGAGTTGGATTGAAAGTCTTTCATATATTCGTAATATCTGTGCACATTATGGAAGATTTTATAATGCCAAACTAATCAAAACCCCCAAGCTATATACTCAAGACAGAAAAAACGGTATTGCCAATAACCGTATCTTCGGAGTACTTATTTGTATGGCTCATATTCTAAAGAAAGATATTGCATGGAATTTGTTTATTGTTTCTATTGAGAAACTATTTGAAAAATATCCACATGTGAAGAAAGATACCATGGGCTTTCCTGATAATTGGAAAGAGCTTATAGATTAAAAATCAATAACCTGCTTCTCCCCAAATAAAATAAGCCGCCTTCAACAGTTTTCTAAACCGTTAAAGGCGGCTCGAGGGTAATATTATGACTTTTTCTTATTCAAGAAAATGTCAGATATATTTTTCCATAGCATAAATAATATTAATACTGCTCCTACATATCCTTGGTATTATCCTCATCTGTAGGATATATAAGCACCGAGCGATAAGGAGTCTGGTTGGGCTTAAGGCTTGAAGCCTGAGGATGCGTAAGTAATTGATGTTTTTCATACACATAATCTCTTACTTTTATCAAGGTATCTTCATAGTCTTTTGTATAAATACAGGCAAGTTTATCCTTATACTTATCATAAACTCTGTCATTATTTGTTATCAGTATGGCTTTTCTTAACTCAAACATATTTTCCTCTGTTTTTATCTATACTTTTCATCCGTGTTTCTTGTCACTTTTCCTAAAAGGCGGTGTTATATCATCCCCTTATCCCTTATAGCTTTAAGCCACTTGGGGAATTCTTCCAAAATTCTGGCATACAGCTCCTCATTGGACACCTTTTTAAAATCATCCAATGCAAAAAATCCCGCATTGTCCACATAGCGTCCCTTCATACTGTCAAGTTTTTCCAATATGCCGTAACCGCTTCCGCCCACACCTACAAACTGCCAAAAAATAGGCAGTTTAGAGGCTTCCGTAATGATTTTTTGTATCTCACTCTTTTTGCTTACTCCTCCGTCTGTGATAAAAAGCACATATACCGGAAGTTTTGTATCACGGTAAGTATCAAGCACCATTTTAAGAACAACCGGTTCATTATTACAGCCTCCAAGCTCTAACATCAGTTGTTTCCACTCCTTCGGTACGGCTTTGGTATAATTATCTAAATTTACACTGTCCATTCTTCTGGCTGTAGTTCCGTAATACCAGCAGTCAAGCTCTCCGTCATCATCAAACTGCACTGCCAAAGGAAGTGTTTTATTGACGATTTCCTGTACCGTACCGTTTTTAAAACGGGCTGTCATAGAACCGGATATATCTATTACCAATCCCACTCTGGCTACCAATGTTTCAAGATTTCTCTTCTTTAATTCCACTCCCAAGGGCTTTGCCAGGCTTACAAGCTTCGGTGCCTTTTCCAACTTTTTCTCTAAGGATACCTTAACGGCAGCTGTAGGTGATGAAATCTCTTTTTGGTCAGTTGCTTGTGGTGAAGATGACATTGCAGCAGTATCCATAGATGGAGCCGGCTTCTCAGAAATTGCTTGGGATAAAGGTATATTTGCAGCAGTATCTACCTGTGAACCGGTCGCAGTACCTTCTCCTACTTCCTCTCCGCCAAAATGCGCAAGCAGTGCAGACAGTCCGCCATCAAATCCTCCTGCCACACAGCCTATACGCCAAACATCTTTTCTGTAAATCTCTATAGCAATAACTGCCTTTTCCTTTGCAAAATCCCCTCCCGTAAGGCTAAGTTCAAGACTTTGAGATTCCTGCTGATATACCTTTGTAATAAAGTTTTCCATCTCTCCCATAGTCTGAGCCCCGTCAATACTTACGGTAAATACCAGTTTATTGATATAGGCGGGAATAGCAGATAATTTTAATGTATATCTAACCCCGTCAGGCAGCTCTGTTATACTGACCTCTTTCTGCGGAGTGGTTTTTTGATTATAAAAGACCATATACCTGTCATCGGAAAGTTTACCTTCCGAATCTACTCCAAAGCAGCAAAAATCATATTCTGCATTGCCTCTGATCTTCATATCCACAAAAATATTCTCATTCAGATCTACATACTTTTCAAACTTATCTTTCCAACCTTTTACCATACTTCCCCCTTTATAATACTTAATATTTTTTAATCTAATGCAACTTATTTACCAATAGATACCTTATCTTAAAAACTTTATCATTATTATATCACAAGCAATAAAAGCATTCCATTGCTATGTCAAATCATTCACGACAAACGCATTAATTAACAAATTATAAACAAAACTTATAGTTATGCCAATAAAAATGGTTTTATACAGTTTTTTGTGTGTATTAT
>CAJPUK010000002.1 GCA_905373785.1 uncultured Johnsonella sp.
CCTACATTCATCTTCATCTGATTTATAAATAAAATTCAAACATTTTCAGTTTTTTACGAAGATGAACACTACCCGAACTGTAAACATCTAAGAAACATGCCATTATCCCACTATAAAACCGTGGGTTTTCTCGCCCGAATGAGTTATAAATCATTAGCAGAATTTTTACAATAACTTATATGATTTAAAACCGGCTTTCTCAGGTACAAGGTAACTAAAATAAAGTGTCAAGCATGTCAACTCACAGAATACAACACTTACAAAAAACTGAAAAATCAATTGATTTTAAATTTAACCTGACACTAAGGATGTAAAACCTCATATCCTGTCACATCATAGTAACCTGCCGGATCTGCATCGCTTCCGAACCATATGTGTGCATAACCTCCGTCTATTGCCACTCCCATAGTTTTTAACATTGACCAATCGCCTGAGCCTATAATAACTGCATTGTGTCCGGATGAACCTTTCCATAAATCAAGTGCCTTTTCAGGGGTCATACTGTAACCTGAAGTTCCTGCTGATATCTCATATCCGTTTCCGCTGTAAGCGGTCAGTTCTCTTGGCTTACTCCACATAAGAGAGGCATAACGGTGGTCGGAAGTATATACTACAGCTGTCCAGTTTCCGTTACTTGACCAGCTATGCAAGTTTCCCTGTATACCTCTTGCATCAACCTGATTCTCAGGACTATAGGCGTTAGAGTCTGCCACATGTGTCCTTGCAACTTGAGTTAAAGATCTGGAAAGTGATAACTTTGGAAGACCCAAACTTTCTCTGTATTCATTTACCAAATAGTAAAGCATTGCCTCTTTATTACTTAAACCTTGAGACATAAGTTCATTAACTACCGGTATATCGGTATTGGAAGTACCGGTATTGGTATTTGAGGAAGTGCCTGAGCTACCGGAATTTCCTGAGCTTCCTGAACCGCCTGATCCTCCCGACCTGCTTGAAGTACCCGAACTTCCCGACCTGCTTGAACCGCTTACATAATTAGTTTTTGCCGGCTTTTTATCTTCTATCCACTTGCCGCTTGCATCAACATAGTAACCGTCAGGAGTTCTTGTACTGACAAGCATGGCACCGTCCGAACCAAGATAGTAATTGCCTATCCAGCGGTTTTCCACCATATAGCCGATATTATCAAAATAATACCACTTATTGTTTATGTACTTCCACGCACTCGTAGGATAGGAGCCGTCCGCCTCCTCATACCACCAGCCCTTGTCGTTTTTCTTCCACTCTGCCGCACCTTTGGCAAAGCTTGGAAAAATCAATGCAGAACTGATTACGATAACCGACACACAGCCCAGTATCTTTTTAACTAAATTCATAATCACCTCCGAAATGTTAAAACTTTTTGTTACAATCTAATTCTAACATTCCAAGCTTTATTAGTGCAAGCCTTATTATCTGTTTATAGGCTTACTTTGGCTGTTTTCTATCTCTTCTATAATTTTTTGATTATATTCGCCTCAATATAATAATTTCTTATGTTACTAAGCCTTCTTTTTCTTTTTTATATACAGCCAGCAAGCCAAAGCCAAGCCCAAAACCGCTGCAATTATAATTCCTACTCTTTCCTTACTCACTCCCTTATCTTTCAGCAGTAAAAACTCTCCTCTTGATTTATTGACTTTAAAACTCAGGTAAGAGCCGATTCGCTCGCTTTCTGTTACCTTTATTCCTTCTTCTGTTTTTACCGCCACTGTATCGGTATTCTTATCTTCACTCAGTATTCTAAGCTCTATGTAGGAACCGTTGCTGCCCGGTATTATGTTATACTCGTATTTTTTTACCGCATTTTTAGAAAAGTTTTTATCTTCGGCTGATAAGGCAAGCTCTTTTACTTCTACGGATGTTCCGTTATAAAAGTAGGAATTTGCTAAAAGCAGGGGCTTATCTCCCACACTTTCAACACTTACTATATCCTTGTTCCAAAGAGCCTCCACCAAATGTATTGTGGTGTTTGTTGTTATTTGTGCTTTGCCGCTTTCTTCCCAATAGGTGTTGTAGCCCTCCTTTTTAGGCGGCTGCGGAATCTTTGCCGGATCTATAGAATCCTTATAATTTACCCTTACGCTTTTTACAAGCTCATCTCCTACCACATACTTAACTTCCAAATACTTAAATCTTTCGGGAGTTTGCTCCTGTGCCAATAACTCTTCGTAGCTTACGGTATTTGCCTCTTTCTCAAAGCTTATGTTATTAATTGCTCCTACACCGTAGTCTACATATCTGTTGGCTGTGGCACTTCCTTTTTCTATAAGCTCACCTGCCACACTTCCCTTTTTAGCATCTTCTTTGCTTACAAGCTCCGCCATTACGGTATTATTATTAAGTTCCTTTGCACTTCCGGCTATGCCTCCCACATAATTTAGAGCACTTACACTTGCAAGACTGTAGGAGTCGCTCAGTATATTGGTACTGTAGCCTGCTATACCTCCGGCGTAGGAGCCGTTTTCAGAACTTATATTTCCATAGTTTTGATTTCCGGTTATAGCACCGTAATCAGCCTTTGCCACTATTCCGGCTACATAATCATTCTTTGCCTTTATATCAGCTTCATTAACATTGTTGATAACTCTTGCATAAATATTGTTGCTAAAATTAAGTGAGAGTTCTCCGCTTTTATTGATTCTGTCTGAAAGATTTATATTGTCATTTACGGTTTCTTTGAGGTCTATACCTATTCTTCCCACTATACCCGCTACATTAAAATCTCCTATAACTTCAGCCTTATTTACAGAATTTACAAGCTTGGCTTTTTCGAAATCTCTGTCACTTTTGGCTGAAATATCATAATAAAGGGTCTTGTCTTCTATCTTAGCTTTCAGCTTATCTTCACCCTCTTCTATTACCCCTCTTATATTGTCAAGCTCCGACCTTATATTATCTATATCTGTCTTCATGCTTTGGCTGCTTGTTCTTAAATCTTCCTTAGCCTTATCTATTTCAGCTTTCAGTGCCTCGCCGTCACTGTTTATTGTTTTTCTGCTCTCGGACAGTTCATCTCCAAAGTCACCTTTTTCATTATCCAGATAGTCAATCAAGTCCTTAGACTGCTTGTATAATTCATCTATATCTCCGCTAAGATAGGAGAAGTCTTTTTCTATACTGTCGAGCTTGCCTCTTTTATTTTCCAGTGAGGACTTCATTCTTTCGGTTATTGTTGAAATATTTTTTATTACAGCTATGGTATTTTGCAGTTTACTGTTGTCTTTTTTTATAATATCCGAATAACTCGGTCTGTCTCTTAAATCTCCCACCTTATCCGCAGCATCTGAGGCATTGCTTGCTATATTTTCATTAACCCCGTCCAAGCCTTCTCTTTTTTCATCAAGTCCGGCATCAAAATTATCGGCTTCCTGCTTGTGGTAATCAAGCCTGTCATCAAAATTTTCCTTTAATTTATCTTGTTTTTCGGATATGCTGTCGCTGTCTTCCTGTAGTAAATTAACAGAAGTATCAAGCTGTGTGGAAAATTCATCAGATAGTTTATTAAGTACCTCAAGCTGTCTGTTAAGTTTATCCAAGGTGTCGCTCTCATAGGCAATCTCCATATAAGGCTCAAGTATGCCGGCTATTCCTCCTACATCCCTTCTTCCGTATACTATACCTTGATTGCTACAGTCTTCTATTACACCGTTTTGAACTCCGGCTATTCCCCCTACTTTATAACTCGTATGCTCATAACCGACCTTTGCAAGGTTCGTGCAAGCCTTTATATAACCTGTGGAAACTCCGGCTATTCCTCCCATTATCTCAGGCTTTTCCTTATCTGATGTTACCGTTTCCACACTTATATCCGGCAGTGTGGCAGTCTTTTCCTCTGACAGCACCACCTCTTTGCTTCCAAATATCCTTCCTCTGTTCTCACAGGATACTATTGTGCCTTTATTGATTCCGGCTATTCCCCCTACAAGCTTTGTTCCGTCAACATCGGCATAGTTTGCAGAGTTTAATATAAATCCGGTATCATCATTGATTCCTGCTATTCCTCCAACTGTTTTGTAGGCTTTTAATACTCCTGAAAAGTTGACTGCATTTATTATGCCCTTATTGGTTCCGACCACGCCTCCGACTGTGATCTTGCTTCCTACCGGAGATATATTGCCTTCTATGTTAAGATTTTTTACAACACCTTGCTCGCCTATAAGTCCTATAAGTCCGGCATCGGTGCTTTTTTCACTTATACTTAAGCCCTTTATCGTATAACCCTTACCGTCAAGAGTTCCCGAAAATATAGGTATGGGCATGAAATCCTCATTTGATAAGTCTATATCCGCACTCAGCTCATAGTTCTTGGCTAAGGTAAATTCTTCCGTTGTGGCATTTTTTGAAATTTCTATAAGTGCCGCTGCACTGTCTATATATATAACGCCCTCCTGTGCATTTGGCACTTCTTTGCCTGAGACAGCTTTACTTTCCGCATAGGCTACTATACTAAGCGGCTGTAAAATCATATTTATACTGAGGGCTAAAGCCGTTATCTTTTTTATATTAATTTTCATCTTCTTTTCTGCTCTCCTCCTCATTGTTTTTCTTTGAAAATGATGTCTTATCTATAGTAAAGTCGAATAAGTACAAAAGTACAGGTAAGACAAACATTACTAAAATCATGGAAATAAGCACTCCTATGCCCAGTGTCTTTCCAAGTGAAGCTATAGTTGCATTGGATGTTAAAAATCCTATTACAAAGCCCGAGGCTGCCATTATCGTACCTGAGGTTATTATGGTAGGAAAGGCTTCGTTAAGAGTACGTGATATAGCCTTATTTTTGCTTTCACACTCTTCCCTTAGTACCATGTATCTGCCGGTGATCACTATAGCATAATCTATGGTCGCTCCCATCTGTATGGAGCTTACTATAAGGTAACTTAGGAAAAACATAGGTTCATTTGCAAGGTAGGGCAGACTGAAATTGACCCATATACTGCCCTGTATGGTAAGTACCAATATAAACGGCAGTGCTGCACTTTGGAAGGTAAAAAGAAGTATTATTCCTACAAGCAGGGCTGTGATTATACTTATACGAAGGTTATCAGTTCCAAAGGACTTGCTTATCTCATAGTTGCTTGATGAATCTCCTACTACATATACTTCGTTATAATAGTTTTTAGCTATGCCTTCTACCTCATCTATAGCGGCAAATGTAGCCTTGCCCTCAAGCTCCCTGTCCCATACCACTAAAAAGCGTGAATACTTTTCACTTTCAAGCTGCTTTCTTGCATCCGTAATACTTTTATGTATGTCCTCTATATTTTCGGTAATATCTTCATCTATCTCCACACCGCCGTTTTCTATCTGGTCATAGAGGAAGTCCACCATATTTATAATAGGAACTTTATAACTGTCTATGCTGTTGATAAATGCTCCGTACTGCTCATTTTTAAGGGCATAAAATCTGTATACAAGTTTTACCAGATCTATATCCACATCCGCTATCTCGGCAAGCTCTCTCGGTTTCAGGCTGTCGGTAAGCACATATTCGCCCTCATTTCCCACCTCTATATTGGCAAGTCCAGTAACGGACTTTACTCCCTCAACCTTAGATATCTCCTCCAAAAGTCTTGCTTCTTTTATGTAATCTTCCTTGGGTATTACCACTGCCAGAATGTTGGAGTTTCCGAAATGTTTTTCTATCTCCTCTTTCGCCGCTATATATTCGGTCTTTTTATCCGACTTTATAGAGTTGGGATCAAAGATATAAGCCGTCTTTCCCGATAGCACTATTCCGCCTATCACCAGTACCGTAAATATTCCGGCTATTATAAATCTTACACTTAAAATCTTTTTTCCAAGGAATTCAATATTAGGCACAAAGCTTTTATGCATACTCTTTTTGATCCATTTTTCAAACATCATAATAAGTGCCGGCATAAATAAAAAGACGCTTATCATGCTGAAAATAATTGACTTAAGCAGTACCTGCCCAAGATCCCTACCTATTCTAAATTGCATGGTCATAAGTGCCACCATACCTGCCATAGTGGTAAGCGAGCTTGAAGATATCTCAGGTATCGCCTTTGCCAGGGCGCTTATCAAGGCGTGCTTTGCCTTTAAATTTTGTCTTTCTTCCATAAATCTGTGAAAGAGTATTATGGCATAGTCTATGGCAAGTGCCAATTGCAGCACCACTCCTACCGCCTTGGTTACGAAGGATATGCGACCAAATATAAAGTTCGTTCCTACATTTAACAGTATTGCCACTGCAAAGGTCAGCATAAATATAAGTATTTCCACATAGGTCTGTGAGGTAAATATCAGTACTCCCACAATTATAATCACTACAAGTACGCCTATGACCTTCATATCTTCATTAAGGGATTTTGCATCGTCTTTATCTATAGTTGTGTAAACAACATTGTCGTAGGTGGATACCGCCTCCCTTACCTTTACTATAGCCTCCTGCACAAGCTTTGAATCTTCCACATCTTCAAAACTTATGGTATACAGTGCCGCAAAGTCCTTATAATAGTCCTCTATATTCTTATTTTCATAATCAGAGTCCGACTTATCATAGAAGTCAACTCTTGAGACACCTGCTATTTCTTTAAGCTTAGTACTAAGCTCCAAAGCCTTTTCATAGTCTATGTTATTTACCATTACCTTGGCAGTACCGAAGGTGGTGAAATTCTCATCCATAATATCAAGTCCCTGCTTGGTTTTGGTACTTTCCGGCAGGTAGTCCGACAGTTTATTACTTACCTTGACCCATGAACTGCTAAATACTGAAAATACTGCTGCCAAAATAAAAAATACCATAAAGGCTTTTCTTTTGTTTACTATATACGCCGATATTCTCTCAAACATTATACCCTCTCTACTCTTTTTTGCTGATGTTTAATAACAATCCTTGTAAATCAGTTATTTATTAAACAGTTTACGAGTTACATATATTTCCTTATCTATTCTAATTTATTTACAAAATATATTTTCTACTGAATAAAATAGTCTAATTCCAAGAGGGTTTTTATTCAACAAACAAAAACAGCTAAACTGTAGCATATCTTACAGTTTAGCTGTTTTGTAGTATAAGTTTTTAATGTTTTTCCAAAAGTGCCACTACCTCTACTCCTGAAGTGTTCGGAAACATATCAACTCCTATAGCCTTTTTCATCCTATATCCCCCATCTTGCAAGAGTCTTAGATCCCTTGCCAAAGAGCCTGGCTTGCAAGACACATAGACTATTTTTTCAGCTCCAAAATCTATGATCTTAGGCAATGCCTTCGGATGTATGCCGTCTCTTGGAGGATCCAGGACTATAATATCCACCTTGCCGGCAAGCTCATCCACAAGCTTTAAGACATCTCCGCACATAAATACACAATTATCAATAGCATTTAATTTTGCATTTTCACAAGCCGCCTTAACTGCCTCCTCCACTATCTCTATAGCATATACCTTATTTGCATACTTTGATAAAAGCTGGGCTATCGTTCCCGTACCGCTGTACAGATCATATAAAAACTTCCCCTCGGTATCTCCCACATAGTCTATGACCGACTTATACAAAACTTCCGCTCCTTTGGAGTTGGTTTGAAAAAACGAAAAGCTGCTTATCTTAAACTTAAGTCCGAGTAAGTTCTCATAAATGTAGTCTCTTCCGTATAAGATCTTACTTTCCTGATTTACGACCGCATCCGCATAGGAGTTATTTATGGTATGAATAACACCGACTATCTTACCTCTTAATTTACTTTTTTCAAGTTTTAACAGCCCATCCAACCAGTCATTTATCAGATCCGTAAGCGCCTTATCAAGTACACCGACTTCCTGCCTGTCTTCTATTTTAGTGTTTAGGGCACTTGTAGTAACTATGTTAATAAGTATTTCCTCATATACCGCACTTCTTCTTACAATAAGATGTCTTAAAAATCCCGTTCTGCTGTGCTTATGAAAATAACTTACATCACGATTTGCAAAAAACTCCCTTGTAAATGCCTGTATTACATTGAAGTCCTCATGAACTATATTGCAGTTTGGCGTATTTACCACATCGTAATGACTTGCTCTTTTATGTAAACCCAGACTTAAGGGTCCGTCTTTTACCTCGTCTCCAAAAGAAAACTCCATTTTATTTCTGTAATTAAACTCGCTTGGACTTTTTATTATGCCCTCCCATAAAAAATCTTCATCAGCCGCATCTTTTAATAATTCTATGATTTGTTTATTCTTTATGCTTATTTGATTATCATAGGATATACTTTGATAGCTGCAACCTCCGCACTTACTGTGAGGACAAAAGTCCTTGGCATCCTCAAGCGCTGATTTTTCAATAACTTTAAGTATCCTTCCCTCAGCCCTTCCATTTCTTTTTTTACTTATCAGGTATTCAACTACTTGACCTTCTATAGCACGCTTTATAAGTACAGAGCCGTCTTCTCTTTCTATAACTCCCTTGTCGGGATACATACTTTTTGTTATCCTTCCTATAGCAATTTCACCTTTTTTCACTATATATCAATCTCCATTCTGCCGCCCTTAGCCGGGGCATTGTTAGCAATAAAAATATTTTACACTGCTCTTACATACAAATTAATAAAGGTCAAAAATCCGACCTTCTTGCCGAATATCTTGACCTTTTTTAATAAATCTTTTTATACTGTGGGTGTTACCTTCATAAGTGAACTTACCATAAACCATACCAACACTATGATACCTAAAACTATTCTATAATATCCGAATAACTTAAAGTCATGTTTTTTAACCCAATTTATTAAAAAATTCACCGAATATGCCGATACAAAGAAAGCAACCAGTACTCCTACCAGAAGGTACAGCAGCTGAGAACCTGTGTACGCAGCACTGTATTTAAATATCTTAAGCAAGCTTGCCCCAAGTATTATAGGCATTCCCAAAAAGAAAGAAAATTCCGCTGCCACAGATCTGCTGCATCCAAGTAACATAGCTCCTATTATGGTAGCTCCCGATCTTGATGTACCCGGCACTAATGAAAGTACCTGAAAAATACCTATATACAGAGCAGTATAATAATCTATCTTGGAAGTTTTATTTATAATAGGCTCTTTCTTAAATCCCCTGCTTTCTATTACGATAAAAATAATTCCGTAGATTATCAAAGTCAATGCTATAATCAGTGAGCTCTTCATATGCTCCTCTATCCAATTATCAAGCAAAACACCAAGTATTCCAACCGGAAGGCAGGCTATGACGATTTTGACCCACAAAAGAAGTGTTGAGCGGTTTTGATACTCATTCTTTTCCGCACTGAAAGGATTTAATTTATTAAAATAAACTATAGCCACAGCAAGCATTGCCCCAAGCTGTATGACTACATTAAACACATCCTTAAACTCCTCAGTAACATTCAAATGTATAAGTTCATCAATTAAAATCAAATGCCCTGTAGAGCTTATAGGCAACCACTCTGCAAAGCCTTCTACTATACCAAGTACTATAACTTTTAAAAACTCAACTATACTCATGTGATTCTCCGCTATATATTTTCTATTTGCCAATCAATCGGCTCCAGTCCGTTAGACTTTAGAAAGTCATTTGCCTTACTGAAATGCTTACAGCCGAAAAAACCTCTGTAAGCAGACAAGGGACTCGGATGAGGTGCCTTAAGTACCAAATGCTTGGGGTTATCAAGCATAGCCGCCTTAAGCTGTGCCGGTCTTCCCCAAAGCATAAAAACCACCGGCTGAGGACTTTTATTGACAGCTTCTATTATAGCATCGGTAAATCTCTCCCAGCCCTTAGCCTGATGTGAATATGGCTCGTGTGCTCTTACCGTAAGTACAGTATTAAGTAAAAGCACTCCTTGTGTAGCCCATTTAACCAAAAATCCGTTATTTGGTATATAAAGGGATAAATCATCTTGAAGTTCCTTATAAATATTTTGAAGTGAGGGCGGTATCTCCACATTGGGAAGTACTGAAAATGCAAGTCCATGTGCCTGATTATCACCATGATAAGGGTCTTGTCCAAGTATTACAACCTTCACTTTTTCAAGGGGTGTAAGATGCAGGGCATTGAGTACGTCCTCCGATTTGGGATATATGCGTCTTGAAGCATACTCCGCCTTAACAAATTCATATAAATTTTTGTAATAATCTTTGGAAAACTCCGGCTTTAAAGCTGCTAACCAATCACCTGTTACGCCTGCCATACTTAAACTACTCCTTTCCGTTCCAACAATAAGTACAAAGTTTACATTCCGGTAAACCTATGGACTCTATAAGATCATCCAAACGATTAAACTTAAGTGTGGAAAAATGCTGTATCTTTCTAAGCTCCTCCACCATTTCTTTATAATTTTTACTGTCCGGATCAGTATAGTCCTTTAATATCTCAGGACTTACATAATCCCCTTCTCTATCTCTTATAATTCTTCTTGCTATCAAATCAAGGTCGGAATTAGACCTTGAAAAATTAAGATATTTACATCCGTACATAATAGGCGGACAGGCAGGCCTTACATGTACGTGTTTTGCACCGCTGTTATATAAAAAATCCGTAGTTTCTCTAAGCTGAGTTCCCCTGACTATGGAGTCATCTATCAAAAGCAGGTCTTTATTAAATATAAGTGCTTCCACAGGGATAAGCTTCATATGTGCTACCAGATTCCTCTGTGCCTGATGTGTGGGCGTAAAGGATCTGGGCCAGGTGGGGGTGTATTTTATAAATGGTCTTGCAAAAGGTATGCCCGACTCGTTAGCGTAGCCTATGGCATGTGCCGTACCTGAGTCCGGAACACCGGCAACTATATCCGCATCCACATCATCCCTTCTTGCCAGAAGCTTGCCGCAATTATATCTCATCTGCTCTACATTTACACCCTCATATACTGCTGTAGGATAACCGTAGTATACCCATAGAAATGAGCATATCTTCATCTCTTCTCTCGGTTTTCTAAGCGTTGTGATCCCTTTTTCATCAATATATACCAATTCTCCGGCTCCAAGCTCCCTATAACACCTGTATCCGAGATTTAAAAAGGCATGACTCTCCAGGGTTGCACAGTAAGAGCCCGGCTTTTCTCCAAGCGTTATCGGAGTTCTTCCGTACCTGTCTCTTGCGGCATATATACCCTTATGAGTCAGTATAAGAATACTCATTGAACCTTTTATCATTTCCTGAGCATACTCTATACCCTCTTCAAATGTCGGTTTTTGGTTTATCAGTACTGCGGTTATTTCCGTTGAATTGATACGACTTCCGCTTTGCTCTAAAAAATATACAGGACCGCTTTTATAAAGCTCTTCTATTATCTCCTTTTGGTTGGAGATCTTTCCCACGGTTGTGATTGCAAAACTTCCCAAATGTGACTGTATAAGCAAGGGCTGCGGATCCTCATCGGATATGCAGCCTATGCCCAGGTTCCCATGTAAATCTTCTACATCATGTTCGAACTTTGTTCTAAATGGTGAGTTTTCTATATTATGTATAGCTCTACTAAAACTTTCTCCGTCACTGACTGCCATACCGCCTCGTTTTGTTCCTAAGTGCGAATGGTAATCAACTCCGAAGAAAAGATCCATTACGCAATCAGACTTAGATGCTACACCGAATATTCCACCCATTTTTATAACCCTCTCTTATATTAATTAAAAGAATTCTACTTACAGTATGTTCTTTGCCAAATCCACGATACGCTCTACGGTAAATCCGAATTTCTTGAAAAGCTCTGCCTGAGGTGCACTTGCTCCAAAGTCCTTCATTGAAAGAACCTCGCCTTCAAAACCTACGTATTTGTCAAGCCCGAAACCTGACAGAGCCTCTATAAATATCCTCTTTGATACCGCTTTTGGAAGTACGGCTTCCTTGTATTCTCTGCTTTGCTCTTCAAATATATCCATACAAGGCATACTTACAACTCTTACACTTATACACATCTCTTCCAGCTCTTTGGCAGCCTCAAGTGCTAAAGCAACCTCTGAGCCTGAAGCTATAAGTATCAAATCTATATTGGCTCTTGAAGCTTCCTTAATAACATATCCGCCCTTTAATGCCTCTTTAGAGCTGCCTGCAAGTTGCGGAAGATTTTGCCTTGTGAGTATAATGGCTGTAGGTGTCTTTTCGGACTTTAGAGCACTGTACCAGGCTGCAAGTGTTTCAGTGGCATCTGCCGGTCTGAATGAATGGAAGTTAGGCATAGCTCTTAACATGGCAAGCTGCTCAATAGGCTCATGTGTAGGTCCGTCCTCTCCCACTCCTATGGAGTCATGTGTAAATACAAAGCTTGCCGGTATTCCCATAAGTGAAGACAGTCTTGCCATAGGTTTTGTATAATCACTGAATACAAAGAAGGTCGCACAATAAGCCTTAAGACCTCCATGTAAGATAATTCCGTTGGTGATTGCCGTCATCGCAAGCTCCCTTACACCGAAGTGCAGGTTTCTGCCTGCATAAGAATTCTTTGCAAAATCACCCATATCACTCAAATAAGTCTTATTTGAAGGTGCAAGGTCAGCTGAACCACCTATGAGATTAGGAATCTCAAGTTTAACTCTATTTAATATCTTACCGGAAATATTTCTTGTAGCATCCGCTTTTTCATCCCATGCCCAATACTCATCCTTATCAAGGAAGCTTAAGTCTTCCTCAACAAAGTATCTATCCCACAAAGTTTTCTTCTCGGGAAAGGCTGCAAAGTACTTTTTAAGCAGCTCATCCCATGCCTGTTCAACTTTTTTAAGCTCACTTGCTTTACTTTTATAATGCTCATAGACTTCCTCAGGTACAAAGAAAGGCTCTTCATACTCCCATCCGAGATTTTCCCTGAGTGACTTTATATTATCCGCACCAAGCGGCTCTCCGTGAGCACTTGCCTTACCTTCTTTTGCCGGACAACCAAAACCTATCCTGGTCTTTAGATTAATAAAAGAAGGTTTTTCTTTGTTATTCTTAGCTTCCTCAATTGCCTTTGATACCTTGACAAGGTCATGCCCGTCATCAACCTCTATAACCTGAAAGCCGAAGGCTTCCATACGCTTACTTACGTCTTCACTGAATGCAAGATCGGTTGAGCCTTCTATACTTATGCTGTTTGAATCATATAGTACTATAAGCTTGGAAAGTCCAAGATGCCCTGCAAGTGAAAAAGCCTCTGAGCTTATACCCTCCATCATACAACCGTCTCCGCCAAGTACATAAGTAAAGTGGTCTATTACATTAAATCCGTCTTTATTAAACACACTTGCAAGATGAGTCTCCGCCATAGCCATGCCCACTGCCATACCCATACCTGCTCCAAGAGGTCCTGTAGTAGCCTCAACACCGACTGTATGACCGTATTCCGGATGCCCCGGAGTCAGTGAATCAAGCTGTCTAAAAGACTTAAGGTCTTCTATTGAAAGATTCCCGTATCCGAAGAGGTGTAAGAGTGAATACAGTAACATTGAACCATGACCTGCTGAAAGCACAAATCTGTCTCTGTTTATCCATTTCGGATTTTCAGGACTGTGTTTCATATGGTTTGCCCACAGCTCATAAGTAATATCCGCAACTCCAAGCGGTAGTCCCGGATGTCCCGAGTTTGCTTTTTGTATAGCATCTGCTGAAAGTATTCTTATAGCACTTGTCGCTTTTTTTTCAATATTTGACATCGTATAAGCTCCTTTAAAAAATATTTATAGATTATAGCAAAAAATAAGTTATTAAATCAAGTATACATTATTTATTGTGCAAAGAAAGCATCGAGTCCGTCCGCTATACCCTTTGCATGGTTCTTAAGCACAGACTCATCATGCGAAGATGCCTTGTCTCCGAGCTCTATATCTATTGAAGGAATAGTGGAATATGAAGTCTGTGTAAGATCCATCTCCAGACTTCCCTGGGCGAAAATCTTGGTTCCCACTCCTCTAAGTCCAGATATGACACTGTCACCCAGTTTGTGATGTTTTTGCCAGTTGGATGCTACCGGCTCCATAGCTCTGTAAGAGGCAACATTAGGTACACTCATATAAAAAGCCCCCTTATTGCTTGAGGTACTGTCCCAGTGCAGTGCCAAATGGCAGTCGGCATTATTATTGGCAATTACCGTTCTTGCTATATTATCAAGTTGCACATCATCGCTTTCTCTTATCATAAGTACATCATAGCCCCTTGATAAAAGCTCCGCCTTCAATACCTTAGCCATAGCCAGGGTTACACTTGCCTCACTTGTACCGTCTGCAAAGGTCATACCGCCTGATACCGCAATAGAAGTAACCTGTCCGGCAGCAGTGGTTCCTCCGGTTACCTTAGGTGTTGAATCCGGATGTGAAAGTGTCTTTACCGAAGAACCTCCACTGGTACCATGACCTGCATTTACACAGACTACTTTGTTCTTTCTGTTGCCGCTTGCCTTATAAAGCTTGGCTTTACCGCTGTTGATTTTTGAAAAATCGGCATATTTCCATGATGGATCAAGTCCTATTTCCGCACCGTCAGCTACCTGAACCTTGGTCTCTTCCACCTTAGGTTTTTCTGTAGTCAAAAATTCTGTAGCTATATAGGCTTCCTTGTCCTTATACATAACTTTTGACCATTTATCAGACTTACCTATGCGTTTTAATTCTTCGCCCTTATTAAATGAGGTTATCTTTTCTCCGCTTGTATCGGGATTGGCTCTTACATTTACATTATCTCCCTTAACATACACGGTTTCATCTACAGTTTCAAAGCTTATGCTTTCCTTTCTTGCCACAGTAGTTACCGGTGTACTTACCGACTTGGTATTAATGGCACTTGCAACTGCTACATTTGAAGTGCTCTCTTGCTCGGTTTCGGTCTGTGCCTGCTTGGTTGCTTCATTGCTTGTAACAGTTTCAGGCTGCTTGGAGTTCGCTCCGCAAGCAGAAATCAATAACGCCAAGCTTGCTGTCAACATTAAACTTTTTAATCTCATTTCCTTACTTCCTTTCATTAAATACGTTCAAATACATTATTTTATGGCTTCAACTATACTTGCTCCACCTGCTACATATGAATTTGCATCATAAAATACCACTGCCTGCCCGGGTGTTACCGCCCTTACCGGATTTTCAAACTCAACCAGTATTTTATCATCCGATATGGCTTTTACCGCACAATTCTCACCCTTATGAGAATATCTTATCTTTGCCCTTAAGTTTACGCTTTCTCCTACTCTAAGCCCTTCTATGCTCATCCAGTTCACCCTGTCGGCAATAAGCCCTCTATCAAGTACTTCCTGGGAATTACCTATGACGACCTTATTGTTATCCACATCTATCTTTGTTACAAAGGCAGGCTCCCCAAGGCTCAGTCCAAGCCCCTTTCTTTGACCTACCGTATAATGTGTTATACCTTTATGCGTACCGAGTACCTCTCCCTTGCTGTTTACAAACTCTCCGCTTCTTATATTTATATCGCTGTTTTCTTCTATAAACTTTGCATAGTCTCCATCCGGCACAAAGCATATATCCTGACTGTCAGGCTTTTTGGCTATTCTAAGACTTATATTCTCCGCTATCTTTCTTATCTCGTCTTTTTCGTAATCTCCTACCGGCATAAGCGTCCTTGCAAGCTGCTCCTGTGTAAGATTATAAAGTGCATAGGTTTGATCTTTGTGGCTGCTTTTTGCAGTTTTTAGGGTATATCTGCCATTGTCCAAAAGCACTACCTTGGCATAATGCCCCGTAGCTATATAATCCGCCCCTATACTCAGACTTCTGTGCAGCAGCGACTCCCATTTTACATACCTGTTACAGGCTATGCAAGGGTTTGGAGTCCTCCCCTTTTTATATTCTTCTATAAAATAGTCTATCACACTTGACTTAAATTCATTCTTAAAATTCATTACATAATATGGTATATCCAAAGCGGCGGCAACCCTTCTTGCATCATCCACTGCAGAAAGACCGCAACAACCTCCGTTTGACTGCTGCCTTTCTTCGTCTTCATCCTGCCATATCTGCATGGTAACACCTACCACATCAAAACCTTCTTCTTTCAAAAGATAGGCGGCTACCGAAGAGTCCACACCTCCCGACATACCGACAACTACTTTTTTCTTATTCATTACCATTTTCTTTCTTTTCTCCAAAACTCCATGAATCGGTGGGCGTAAGCCTCTCCGGTTGCAGCGGCTTTTTTACCTCTACCTTAATTTCAGTCTCAGGCTCATATATGTTTTCCTCTCGCACTGCCTCAAATGAATTTACTCCTACTGTATCCTCTTTTATATTTTGTATTATATAGTATATATAAATCAAGCATATTGCCAACTTTACAGCATAGAAATACGGTACTTCTATTGTATAATCAAAACACAGACTCAGTATAGAGTTTATTGCCAAAAGTACGGTCGTTAATGTAAATGTTGCCGTTTTTGCATATATTGATATTGTAAATGATTGTTTGTCACTTAACTTTTTATTCATTCCTTTTACAAGCATTTTCACCGCTAAAAGCAGCAATAATGCTGTAAGCACATAGGCTAAGGTAATGCCTATATAGAAAAATATTGTTATAACAACGCTTATTATAAGTAAAATAACCGTTGCTTTCGGTGCTATACTATAAATAAATTCATCACGAGTTATAACTTCATTTTCCGATAAGTCCAATTCGTTAAACTTTAATAAAGATTTCTGACCTAAACTATCTTTGATCAATATAGCATCCTTAAATACATAGAAATTATTCGAGCTTTTGTCATCGGTTTTACTTTCAGCCATAGTCTCATCAGTATTGATGTATACATATACATTGCGATATACTTCGTCTATCTTTTCTTTCATATCAAGTCCTTTAGCACTTAAGCTAAAGTCAGGGATAACAGTCTTCCAATAAGCCGTTATACTGCCGTATCTGGTGAAAAAAGCAATACCCATCGCTAAGATTATAAGTAAAACTCTAAATAAGGGCAGCAAAAATATATATGCGGTTTTTTTTGAACTTTTATATTTTAAAAACCTGTTATAAGCCTTAGGCTTAAAAATCGAATCAAATATATCGTTAAAAATTTGCATAAAATCTCCTTAATACAGTACTTGAAATAACTATACAACATTGTAAGGCAAAAGTACATATGTTTTAATTAAGGAGCAGGTAAAATAGACGGAAAATAAATCTTTTTACGAACGATGCAGCGACTGATATTTTTTATACTTACTTGACAGCAAGCACTTTTTGACAATAATAATAAGTACATTACTAAACTACTGATAATATGAGGAATTCTTATGAATGATAAATTGATTTATTTAGACAATGCGGCTACAACCAAAACAAGACCCGAAGTTCTTGAGGCTATGCTGCCGTATTTTAGCACTTATTATGCCAACCCTTCGGCTGTATATAATTTTTCTTCCAAGATACGTAATGATATTGCCATGGCAAGAGAAATTATAGCAGATTCCCTTTCGGCAAACAGCCGTGAGATTTATTTTACCTCCGGAGGCACCGAGTCCGATAATTGGGCTATTAAATTGACCGCCTCTGCTTATGAAACAAAGGGCAAGCATATAATAACTTCCAAAATAGAGCATCCTGCCGTGCTTAATACCTGCGCCTACCTTGAGGGCTTGGGATATGAAATCACCTATCTTAATGTTGATAATGAGGGTTTTGTATCTTTGGAAGAACTTGAAAAAAGCATAAGAGCCGATACCGTACTTATAAGTATTATGTTTGCCAATAATGAAATAGGAACTATACAAAATATCAAAGCTATAGGTGAGATTGCCCAAAAAAACTCTTTGGTATTTCACACTGATGCGGTTCAAGCCTATGCTCATGCAAATATAGATGTTAAGGAGCTTGGCATTGATTTGCTCAGTGCCTCTGCACACAAGTTCGGCGGTCCGAAGGGTGTAGGATTTTTGTATATTAATTCCGAGCTTAAAATCAAGTCATTTATTCACGGCGGTTCTCAGGAAAGAAAAAGAAGAGCGGGTACGGAAAATGTTCCCGGCATTATAGGTATGGCAAAGGCGGCAGACTTAAGCCTTGCTGATATGAATAAGTCCGGGGAGTATACAAAAAACTTACAAAATTATCTTATAGAGCGTTTGAGAAATGAATTCGAAGGAGTACATATTAACGGAAGCCTTGAAAAAAGGCTCCCAGGCAATATTAATGTGCGTTTTGAGAAAGTTTCTTCAGAACTGTTACTTATAATGCTTGATAATAAAAATATCTGTGTGTCTGCCGGCTCAGCCTGTTCCTCAGGCTCTTTGGAGCCTTCTCATGTACTTTTGGCAATAGGGCTTGATGCGGATGCCGCAAGAGAGTGTATTCGTATAAGTTTAAGTGATGACAATACCAAAGAGGAGCTGGATGTGCTGGTAGAAGTACTTAAAGAAGTCGTACCGAGACTAAGAGCAATGGGGTAAATGTCGAAAATTTGTCCACTTCCTCACCTTCCTTTACCTTTTGGGTAGAAATATAAAAAACCTTGCTGCATGGGACTTGGAGCGGTTAAAACTTCGGGAAAAACTATTGCACAAACGAGGAATATTTGAACGCAGCCTGCCACAAATTAAGCGTAAGGTTAAGTTTTGCAGTCTGTGCAAATTTGCCGAAGTTTTCTAAAAGTTTTGCCTGTAGTCCCATGCAGCAAGGTTTTTTCATCACTATACCAACCCTACTAAAGGCTCTTCCTTACCCTCTTTTTTCTGCTACTCGGCAACTTGGTCGTAAAAGTAGCCGCTGTCAGAATCCAAAATATAATCCCCATCTTTGCGGAAGTTTCAGGCAAGGATATGGTGCCGAACTCTATAAGTACCGCCGCTATAAAGGACTTGACCGCCGAACCTATATATATAAGCTCCTTCGCCTCTTCCCTACCGTAACTTTCCGCAACTGCCACTCCTATGGCAACTCCTATTACAGTTAAAAATACAACTCTAAGTATACCGAGAACTATAGAAATAAAACCTCCGGCCTCCCTTGCAGAAAGCAAATCTCTCGTATTATCAGCCCCCATACCGTAGAGCCACTGAAAAAGCAAAGTAAGCAAAAAAGCTGTAAGTGCGGCTGTTAAAAGTATTGCTATATTGGTATTCTCATTTGTACCCATTTGATGACTTAAAATAAATACCGTTGCCAATATTATTATTATCAAAATCAAAAACATAATTCCCATAACCACAGTTCTGGGTACGGAAAATACCATCAAAGAATACAAAGGCCAACATATAGCCCAGGCTATAAGCCCTGCACTGAGGCTTGCTGCAAGCAGCTCAAAATTAAAGCACTCATTCTTCACCCTTCTTGTATTAACTACTCTATTCCTTCTTCCTGCCATAAATCCTCCTTCACAGTGTAAAGCACTTTATAGATTCGCCTTACCTTCACCCATAGACACTGATTTTAATTAAATATCATCAGTATACTAACCCTCATCTTCTCCATACACAATATATCTCCAATACGGAAACCACTCGGTTTTCTTGCTTACCACACCGAAACTGTCTGTAGTTATTATGTGCATACAAGCACCGTGTATATCACTTTCTATTTGATCTGTAAATTCGGTTTCTTCCGTGATTTTCTCTCCCCTGCTGTCAGTCCAATATATCACTGCCTTATACACTTCATTATCAGCTCCCCCGGCTTTAACAACCACTCCTACCTTCTTTTCATCAGGGTATACATTTATTTTGGTACCGTGCCTTGATACTAAAACAACATTCAAAATACAAAACAGGACAAATATTGTCATATTAAGAACCCGTGGGGTTTTGAAACTGTTGGGATTTCTTAAATTTAATACTAAAAATGCCGCTATAGCTGCAATAAGTATGATTACCGATACTATTACATTATCCAAACTCAGCCTGAATTGAAAGATAGAAGCCAAAGTTTGTAAAAAGACAAATAAGAAACTGTACAGGTAACCTTTACCGTTAAAACTGCCTCCGCTAACAACAAGAATAATTGTAAATACCAGTATTACTAAAGCATTTATCCACATATTATGTTTGAACATCCAAATCGACAGTACAAACATTATAGTTTCAACCATGATAATACCCGTCATTACCAAATCATTATCATAGTCCATATCTGTAGCTTTTTTCTCCCTGCCATTAACTTCTTCATAGTATATCCATAGAAAAAACAGTATGGTCAGTACATACAGGCATATAAGCAAATAATTAAATCTGTTATACCAGGAAAGAGCGAACTTATATAACAATGCCGTATTTGCCAACAATAATAAGACATTTATATTAAAACCTACCCTGCTGTCCTTACTTTCATTCATCTCCTTGGCAAATTTGGCAAAGCAGGCAAAAATACTTATAACGTAAATTATTATTACCTTCGCCCAAAGTGCCGCCTCTTTAAAAAACTTTCCGAAATCCTGTTCAAACTCATAAGCCTTGCTTAAAATACCGCCATAACAGCTTATAAATACCCAAAGAAAGATTACAAAACTTAACGACAACAAAAGTAAGTTAAAATTCTTAACCTTACCTAAGTTTACAATAACAGAACACAGTACAAATATTGCCGAAAAAATCAAATAAGTGTTAAGTACAACCGCTCCGCCCTTAACAAACTGCGGCATAACAAATCTTCCATCCGTAGTACAAAGTGCTACACAGATCAGGTAGCCGATTGCCACAATACTTGCAAGTGCAATTATATAACACGGTGCAGTAAGTTTCTTTCTGAATTTAAGTACTGCGGCTACTACATAAGTCAACATAAAAATAACAAGCATAGGGTTAATATTGTCCAAAAGCTCTCCGACTGAATATTCGACCTCTGTCGTAGTGTTTAAGAAGTATAAAAATATTAAAGAACCGAATATCAAGCTGTCCATAAATAATATTTTGACAAGATCCGTATAAGCTTCTTTGACCTCATTGCTTTTTCCCACAAAATAGAAAAATCCTATACCGATTATTGCCAAAGCTGCAATGATTCCGAACAAGCTGAAAAATGACAGTATAAAGGGAACTAAAAATACAATATTTAATATAAAATATAAGAGTTTAATTTGTTTATTACTTGACATATTCTTCCCCCATTACCCTAACAACCTTATCAAAATATCAAAGAACCATACTGTAAATAAAGCTGCCGGAATAAATTGTATATTAAAATACGGCTTTAATCTGTTAATTACAAAGCCTAATACCAAAATTCCCAAAGATACTATGCTCAATAAAATCCCCGGCACTGTAAGATTAGGGTATGTATTAAGGCTCAGGGGAAATACCATACTTAATGTAAGTACTGTATAAAGTGCCACACTGAAATTAAGCACTTGCTTGTAATACAGTCTTTGATTAAAAAGACCGAGCAAGTTTTCTCTTCTTTTTTTATTAAGTGCCAAAGCCCCTATTCCCGTATATAGCTTATATGCGCTATCATAATCGTTATACGCTGTTCCTTTATAATAGTAGTAATCGGCAAGTTTTGCAGCTGCCTGAGTATCACCCTCATCGGCTGCCTGAGCAAGAAGACTTACCGCCCTTTGCACAGCTCCTTCATCATCCACAGCTGAAAGAATATAACAGGCAGTATAATACTTCGCCTTCGGTATTCCGTTTATAAGTAAGGCTTCGAGGCTTCTAAGCTCTTCATCCGAAATGCTGTCCACATCCGGTGAAGTACTTTGAAAGACCTTTTCAAAATAATCAAGTGTTTTGTTTTTATATTCTGATGATTTTAAAGTAAATGCATTGCTTTTTAACTCATTGTCAATATAATGTTTTGTTCCTATGCTTTCTAAGGTTTTTTCCACCACATTTTTGATGCCGGGCTTTTCTATCATTCCCAAGGCTATAAACAATGCGGCACCCAATCTCATAATATCGGCTTTGTTAAGCTTTGTTTGAGTAAATATATTACTTGTTACACGCTCCAAATCAATAATCGAATTAATATTCCCATCTGTTATCAATTTGTTAAAACCATGACATTTGCTTATAAGAATCAGTTTATAGATATCCATGGTATCTACAGCACTATTCTTAAGCTCCTGTTTTAACAACTCCTCATCCGACAGCACCGCCTTACCATACTTGCTTATAATGTCTGCAAGTACCGTACTTAAGCTTTCATCATTATAATCCCTAAAATAATCTTCAGGGCTCAGATAGCTTAATTCATTAGTGTTCATAAGCTCCCCCTTTGCTTATAGTATTAAAGTGTATAAAGCAGATTAAGCCACTGCCTCGGAGTAGGCAACTCTTCTTGATATCTGTAACTTGTCTCCTGTCCATACTCCACCTTTCTTGACAATGCCTTGGTAAACATATACCTGAGCATTTTGGGATAAGCCCCCCATCTTTCAAGTAATGCCTCATCTTTTGCCTCATGCCCCGGGTGATTAGCCATATCCTGCTTATCAAATATAAATATCGGGCTGTTACACATTTTTTCAAACTTAATATAATGATTATATGAGGAATCATCTATATCCGCAGCACGAAGTATACCGTCATATGCATGCCTGCCTACAAGCAGGTAAAATAAAATAGAGGCAAGGCTGTAATTTTGTGCAGTAAAATCTATATTTTTCTTTTGCCCGGTATAAAGCTCCGGCTCTGTAAATTCAATAGGAAGTTTTTCAAATGTCGGTTTATAAACCCTGCCTTTATAAATATTTTCCATATCATATATAAGATTGGAAAAATCAAGGTATATTTCCTTATTTACAAGCCTGATTCTTGAGTGGTGAAAATCAAGATATAAGTATCCTTCCCTGTTGAGTGCATCGATTTTTTCAACTAAAGCCCTTGCCAAAGCTAAAATCTCAGGGTTTTGATAATTTTGCCACTTGGACCTGTCCGATAAACCGCCGCCGTAACGATGTTCAAGTTGTTCAAGATACTCTTCAAGGCTTATACTTTGAGGATAGGCTTTGTTACTGAATAAGAATACATAATCCTTTGCCCTTACTTTCTCTTTTGCGATATCATAGGCATAAGCATTATCAACTCGGGCAACACCCTCTACCGATTGTTCTTTGCCTACTTCCACAAAATCCATGGGCCAAAGTATATTTTTCACATCCGGAGGTGAAAGTACAAGCCTTTTATAATCCTCAATCTCTTCTTTTTCTAAAGCTCTTCCAAAAGCCCTTGCAAAAAAATTTTCTCCGTACAAGGTACTTGAAAAACCCGCACTTTCTTCACCGCTTATAGAATCCGCTACCCCTTCACCAGTTAAAGAATATACTCCGCAGCCATACAAAACACTATAATACAAACTATCTTTTTTTAAATACATAGCTACCCCCGACTATTCCTCCCTTTTCTTTCCAAACAACTTTCCGAAAAAGTCTCCTATTCCTCCCGAGGGTTCTTTGTCAAGTCTTTCTATATATTTTACCCACTTGTTGATTACCGACTTGTGTCGACCTTTGTTCTCCACATAAGATATGGCTGCATTAAGGCAATTGCCTTTTTCTATATCATTTTCACACTTTACAAAGTAATAAGAATCATCTAAAATCTCTTCTATATCCTTATCCAAAAGTACCTTTGCCTTATATTCATTGTCATCAAATACCTCAAACCAATTCTCGTATAAGTTGGAATAATATATCTTCCCAAGTGCCAGCCAACTGTCAAGTCTGACAACACTGTCTTCTTCTTCATCATAAAGTTCTATATCCCGGAATTTTTCATATATACGTTTAAACATGCTTTTTCTCAGCCTGGTATTTACTTTTAATTCACCTTCTTCTATATGCATGCTTAGTGTGTCCAGTAATTTATAGTCCGCCTCTTTAACTCCGTTTACATTTTTTATGATATAAATAAATTCTTCATACAGAGAATACTCTCTGACTTCGGTGGCTATTGTTACCATATCTTCAACAAAACCGTCCGCAAATTCAACAGTTTTTTTCATGTCTCTTGCTAAAAGTTTCATAAAAATATTTTCAATCAATTTTTTTTCTTTATAGCCTTCTTTTTTTACAAATCTTTCAGCATTTTGGATACAATATATGTTTAATTCCTTTAAGCTTTCATATATATCTTTCTGTTGCGGGATTTTATTAAGTATATTTATAAAACCTGCATATAACTGATAATTATCATCTTCAGGCAAGCTCATAAAGCTATATAAATCAGCATCTGTTCCAAGTTTTTCCATTTTTTCAAAACTGAAAGCCTGCCAAAAGTATTTTTTTGCCTTGAATTTTGCTTCTTCGGCATTTACGCTTTCATCTGACGTAGCAAGTAGCTTGTACACTTCAAGAGCAGTGTCATACATTGTCTTAACATCAGCAGAATTAATATTTGCATTGTAAAGTTCCCATAATTTATCTATTAAAACCCTATGCATATCCTTAAAAACATCTCCTCTTGTTTCTTTATCTTCAATATCCATTTCTATGCGAAGAATTTTTGCTTCAACTTTTAATAACTCCTCTACATTTCTGCTTTTTTCTATATCACTGATAAGATATTCTTTTAAAACCGTATAATTCCTTTTCTGCTTAATAAGATCGCAGGAAAATTCTATAAAAGCTCCAAGTGCATTAGTATCAAGATTTTCAAGCCAGGCTCTTTTTTGCTCCTCATTCATGGCAGTTTCAAACCGATACTGTCTGCACTTTTTCCAAGTTGCTTGCAGTGCCTTGCTTGCAGCCTTTATCGTAAATCCCGCAACCCTCTCATACATATTTTCATTAACAGCAAGTCCTCTTCCCATGACTTCATCAAGCATTGCGGCTACAAAGTCTTCAAACTCCTCTCTGTACTCATGACTTGTTATCATATCGGCATTGTAAAGCAAAGCATCTGAAAGTCTTAACATTAATTTCTCATCATCCCATTCCGACTTTTCCTTCACATCCCCTATGTTATTCATAGCATAGGCTACTTTTAGAGCTCTTTCAGTTAAAACTCCCTTACCTCCAAGCCCCAGTGCCTTATCACTAAGATCTTTGTAGTAGAGGTCTTTTTCTTCCAGATCATAATGCTCTGCAAACTCATCTATAAGCTCAAATACCGGTGATGCCTGTGCCTTATTATTGTTTTCTCCGCTTTCGGGCACTATGTAAACTCCCCTGCTTTTGGCCTCTTTATCAAACAATATATTTCTATAATAAGCATCTGTTTGAGGCATAATCGCAACCTTTAAGTTCGTCCTTATATGATATGGAAGCCCTATATGTATAAGGTACATAAGTGCCTTACTTTTTTCATTATCTTCATAAGCTTCTATATGTAAGGGTCTTAAACTTCTCTCATCGGCATTAAGTATATACACTGTTCTAAGCAAAGTCTTATACTTTTCTTTTTCCATAGACAGTAATTCCAAGGCAGAGGCAATCTCAAAAGGTTTGTTATAAATTAAACTTGCTGCCGTACTTTGTTCATGCTTTCTTTTTTCCGCCTCTTCCTGGTTATCGGCAAAATTTATCTCCGATAAGGCAAGTAAGCAGTTCGGATCTTTTAAAAATTCTTCCATAGGTGCTATGTAGGCATGTGAAAACATGTTAGGTCTTCCATGGTTATCTTTAAGTCCATATCTATTCTTTATTACAAAGGCATATTCATTATCACATATAAGTTCATATACATTATTATTTAAAGCCGCACTTTCATTTTCTATTCTCGAATTGGCAGCCTGCCACTTCATACAAGCCTCACTAGCTGCATTAGGGATGGACTCGGATACGGCAAGTCCGGTCCAGCCTGAGTTGACAGCAACTCCGTTTATATGATCCGTATTAGTAAAGCAGCATTGCCATATCTTATCAGTCATACTTTAGCCTCCGTTTGATATTTTTATCGAAATGTATATTTATATTCCGGTTTAGCGACTCAATGATGTCGTTACAGTTTAAGCAGGTCGTTCATAGGTCGCCGCTCTACCAGGTGTGTTTGCATATAATGCACCTTAAGCTGTGATTTTTCTTCTCATTATACTCAGCCCTGTTTTTAAATCTATTGATCATACCCTTAAACTTCGGATCTTCTTCCGCACTATACTCTTCTGTTTCCACACTTGTGCAATTAGGGCAGCTGATAAAAGTATCAGCCGGACTGTAGACCTCATCACTTGCTCCTATCATACCGAATTTATATAATATCCAATAAAACGGCTCTTCTATTCTCTTGGGGCTCGGTTCATCTATAGGACCGTATACTTTTAATCCGTTTACCACGCTCTCCTCGCAACTGCAACCAAGAGAAGAGACTGCAAAGAAAGCAAAAGTAGTAAAAGTAGCATACAATTGACTGCGAAGTGTATCCGCATTTTTCATTGTAAAAACATTAAGTGCCTGACCGAGCTTATTGTAGGCTCCGGCATTAAATACACTTCTCCTTGTACTGTTTTCTCCTATAATTCCGCTTAATTCCCTTACCGCTTCTTCACAATTCGGATCGGCAGCCCTCATAGCGTCTATGACATTTCTCTCGTCCACCTTAGATAATACAACGGCTATAGGTATCTGTCTCGGCTCATCATTGACCATACGCTGCTCTTCTTCACTAATCAATGAAGGATTATTTTTTCTTAACTCCTTTACCCTCTCCAAAGCGGTGTTTCTAAGATAGCCGTGTATTTCTCCCAGTACATCTTCCGGCTTTACCCTGTCTTCAACTTCATACACTCTTGCTATATTTTCAAATTGTTCAGGGTCTATTACATATATAACTCCGTCAGACTGTGATATAAAGGGGGCAAATTTTCCCACACTTTCCTTGTTAGTCAATGCCTCACCCGCTACATCATAGAGAACTATCATACTCTTTTTAAGTTTGGCACCCTGTCTTTGAATTAATTGAAAGCACAAAGGTTGCTCAAAATGTCCCATAGGAGTACCTCCCGGAAGATTCTGCTGTTTTCTTACCGGGTGTAATTCTATGAATTGCTTAGCGGTATCATTTGCAGACATAATTGTAAGCCCTATTTTGGCACCGTAATCTCCTATGTGCTTGATAAGTTGTGAAAGAAATACCGTCTTACCTGCTCTTGAAACACCAACCATAGATATAAACTTCGTATCATAAAGTCCATAATTGGTCGGCAGGGGGTTATGACAATGCGGACATACTCTCTTATCGCAAAGTTCCCCGCTTTTTAGCTCTATGGCTCTTACCATATTGTGATCATCCATCTTAAACAGATTATCACCGAAACTAAGATATTTTTCGTTGGCTTTATCGTAAGGGTCTATGACCTTCCTTTCATACTCTTCAAAATTACCGTCTATTTTTTTTACACTGTCACTTTTTCTTTCTGTGGTTACATCTCCAAAATTTTTCCAAAATTGCTCATATTTTTCATCCTTACCCTTGGCAAAGAACTCCCATTCCTCGTACTTACTTTGTATCTGAGCCTTATTGCTACCGGTGTAATTAAGCATAAAGGCTTCATAGTCTCCGTAAAATTGAGGTGGCAGCGGATTATCACTATCCTCACTTACACGTTTTGATCTGAAATGCACTTCCGTATCCATCATTTCCTTAAAACAATAAGGACATTTAAATCTATATCCCGGCATAATTCCTCCATTTGATTTTACATATATTCTTTTCCGTTTACCATTAGCTTCAAACCTCTGTTTTTATTAACAATTACAGGTTTCTGCTCTGTTTTTATATAAAAAATTTTATTTTTCAATAGCTTTTTGGTAAAGGGGATTTCAAAGTTACCTACCCTGTAGGACAAATCATTGTCACTGCATTGGTTGCTATAGTCCTTATCAAATTCTATCTTATAAAATAAAGCCGTCTCTTCTTCCGTCTTTCTTTTAAACATTCCCATCAATCCGGATAAGCCTCCTTTGGCAGGTTTATCATTTTCCACTGAAAACATACTCATATTTACCTCAAACTGAATATCAGTGTAAGGAACGTAGATAGTCTTTGGATTAGGTTTAAAAATACAGCATACTTCTTCGTCGGCATCATCTGGCTCCACACTGCATGCAAGTACCGTATAACGGCAGCCTCTTTCACTTATATTGATTCCCCCTGCCAGGGCATGTTGTCTTTTATCGACATAGACAAACTTATAAAGCTTATTATAAGCCGCCTCTCTATCTTCTATATCAAAAAAATCTTTAATATCCGTAATCTTAATACCGACTTTATTTAAATTATCGTTTAAATTTTCACAAAATCTTTCTATATTAAGCTCTCTCATATAGTCGGATTTTATTATAATACAATCATCATTGCTTGAATTGCTCCATGTAAGGAAGGTTTGCTCATCATTTTGAAATACACTTGATACGCTTTTACTGCCGTCATATTCTTTACAAACATATCTCATAAGATTAATTTTCCTCCTCCTGTGATATAAGATTACTTCTTTCTACTTTAAAAATCTCCATAGCTATAGCATAGCTGTTGGATCTGGTATTGTAATAGTATGTGGTCTTGTCTGTTCCGGTCAAAAGTCTTTTGATATAATCACTTAATCTTGTGTCGGTACGCAAAGAAAATACCGAGCCCAAGGGGTTAAAAGTTCCAAAGGATGATTTAAGGTATATAGGCACTTCATCTATACTGGTAAGTCTTGAATACAGCCAATTATCTATATACGTAGGGTCATCATTTTTATTCAGTCTTTCTCTTAACTCATCTTCAAAATTAAGCCCGAATATAGCATGACTTTTTACTATTTCTTCTATATGCCTTTTTGCAAATATATAAAATTCCTCGTCTGAGCGCAGCTTTCTGAATTCTTCATTAAGACTTTCCAGGTTGTCATATATATATCTTTCGGCTATATTTCCGTACATGGCTTTTACACTTTCATCACTTACATTCCTTACCTCATCAAGTGCATTAACAAGTTCTTCAAAACTTCTTTCAAAACTCTGTGATTTTCTAGCCTCATCTTCTATGACCTGAAAAAGTTTTTCTCTCAGACTTCTGTTGTCTGAGAGTTCATAAGTAAGTCGCTTACTTACAACATCTATTATGCCGGTATTTCCTATAAACCTATCGCTATTGCCGGCGGTAAGTCTTTTTAGAGTTTCAATATTATCTCTCAGCTCCAGAAGCTCTTCTTTGGACTTGCAGCTTTTGTTGATATAGTTTCTGTAATTTTCCACAAGTTCAGGCACTCCCTGGGTTCCTAATATTCCGAGCACCTTGCTTACAAGTGAAGATATGTAGCCGCTTACCGTGCCCATAGTAAGTTCATCCGCCTCCTCATAGGAAAGCCTGCTTATATCGGCTGTATCCATATGCTTTCTCGGAAAATACTCAAGAAACTCCTCGGTAAGCTCATATTCGCCTTCATGGCTTTTAATATAATCCTCTATGCACTTAAATACTCCCTCTTCGCTAATACCTGCAAGTTCCCTTAATCTTTTTTCACCGGGCAGCTGTGTACTCGGTTTTCTTTGATTGTGTTCTCTTAAGCGTCTTAAAAAGTTTTGTATTATTACAAGCGACATGTCATCCATAGGCTTTGAAACTCTTGAAAAAGACACACACTTAAGCCCGCCCGAATAGAGCATGGACACGGTATGTGCATCGGTCTTTTGATTGGATTGTGCAATAACATAGGAAATTATGCTGTACATTTTCTCAAAATTTCTTACTATATGCCCGTCGCTTCTTTTATTGCTTATTATGAAAACAGAGTCCATCTTGTATACGTTATGGTCCTCTTCCTCATAGTATTTAGCAAGATGATTTTTGATTTTTATTGAAACAGAAGTCCTGTCAAGCCCCTCACTCAGTAATAAAAAAAGCATATCCTTGGATGTTATATTTTTTAATCTTTCTTTTATAAGCCTATATAGTCCGAGCTGCTTAAGATACTCATCCAATGTAAGTACATTGGAACTGTTCATGATAAAGTATATATTGATCCTGTCTACAGACTCAAAGCCGCTGTCTTCATCATGCAAAAGATTAAGACTCCTAAGCAATTCCGTCTCCGATACAGCCCTACTTCCCTCTTTACTTAACAATTTATAACTAAGTGCATTATCATCCTCTTTGTAATCAATGCCGACGTGCAATATATGTTCATGGAAAGAAGGCCATAATTGATAAAGTTCCGATGAAATATCATAATAAGCATCCTCTGAAACTTCTCCCATATAACATATAATCATAGGATATCTAGGTTCTTCTCCCAAATAGTTGGTACTGTTTAAGGAGTAACGAACTATACAATCCTTTGTGTATTGCCTAAGTTCTATTACATTTTTTTTATTCATCTTAAGTATCTCCTATAACAACGCTTGCTTATTTTATTGAATAGCTTCACACCGAAACGATTCCCGGTGTACCGACTAAGTGATATTTATTTATATATGTAAAATACCTGCAGCAGCGGTCCGAATGTCAACAGTCAGCCACACTGCCTTATTTATTTTTTTATTTTACAGGTACAAAGCCATGGCAGAAGGAGTAATACCGCTTCCGCTTGCAGTGTACCTGTAAAACAATATCACCGATACAATACTCTACATATATTTTATAGTATTTATGTAATCTTGCATGAACTTGTTAAGGTTGTCTATAAATCTTATTATATTTCTTTTCTCATTATAGTTTTCAGCTATACTTACCCAGGCAGCCGTCTGCTCACTGAGTCTTTTTGCAAGTTCATCCGCATAGGCTTTTTTATCGGCATTCATACTCTTAAGTGCAGCGGTATAATCACTCTTAATATCTTCTTTTATCTCGGGAGATAAGCGCTGATAGTTTATAAATGCCTGGTATACAGGTATTTTCCAAAACTTATTTGCATCATCCATCTCTGAAAGTATAGTAACTTCCTCTCTTCCGGTAAGAACTTTTTTATAATATATATTTATACCTTCAAAAGTAAATACTCCTGCACAAAGCGGCTCGAAGAACGCAGGCATAAACTTATCCATAAGCCCGGCACTCTTAATTGCCGCCTCCTTCTTTATACTTTCAAACTGCTCAACAAGCTTATTGAGCCTTGACTTATTATCCAAAGAGTTTTTCACCAATATATTAAGCACCGGTGAATAGGTAAAGTAATCTACCACTATCCTCTTTTGGCTGTCTTCATCAAGTGCTCCGAGATTGTATATACTGTATCCCGAATAAGCAGGTTTAATATCTTTTTCTTTTTCAATTTCCAAAAGGAGCTTGTCAAGTTCAAGTGCACTTACGCTGTCAAACTCTTCTAAAATTTTAGCTGCCCCGGCAACCTTTTCTTCAAGTTCGGCTATAGCCTTCTCATCAAGAGAGTAGATTTTTCTTTCCTCATCTATAAAGCCCTCTGCCCTACCTGTCTCATACAGGTTTCTTGCATTTTTTACAATCTTCTTCATATTCTCGGAGCCGGGGACATTCACATCTATAATACTTTGAGGTCTAAGCGGCGCAAGCTGTCTCCAATCCTTAAATATCATATTTTTTAAAAGTTTTCCTTCTCCGCCTTTTCTTTCTCCCTCATAGTAATGGTTTCCGAAACCTTCGGTACTGTTAAAATACACCTGCTCATAATCCGTACCCGGTGCATAACTTCCGAGTGGAAAGGCACATGCGGTATTAAGCATATAAATTCTGTCTGTTAAATCACTTGAATTAACCTCACAATTTGCGTCTATTTGTGTATAACTGTTTGCCGCATTTTGTATTTCCGCCGATACGGTAGGTGCAGAAATATGCTTAATATATCCCAGGCTTGATACCTGAGTAAGTCCGGTGTCAAACGGGAAAAGAACTTGTGACTTACTTGCCAGATCTGTAATATAATCATTGTATATATTATTTGAAAGTACCGTGGTATTGGTGGTTCCATACTTATCGGCAAGGAAATCCGTTATATTTTTATTGGCAAAACCTTCAAAAGCAGTACCTATGAAGAAGTCTGTAACAAGCTTTGATATTTTATTCTCATTCTCATCTATCCACTTATCCGTATTGTCAAAGAACATATTTAAGAAACTTCCAAACATCTTATCAAAATTAAGAGCCTTGATTGCGCTGTTCATTGCAGGTTTTAACTCATTGATAGTCATCATAGGTACATAGAAACTGTCACTGTTATCAAGGTGATCCATACTCTCAAGGTAGTTTGAATTCAGCTCGAAGGTTGAACTTAAATTCTCCATAACCCTTTTAAATATTGCAAAGAACTTATCGTTTTCTTCCCTAATCTGTCTTTGCAGGGTATCCAAAAGATTGGCTATTCTTTTATAGACCTCAATGCTGTATTTTGCACTTGCATAATTCATCATATCGGTTTCATAGTCATCAAATCTTTTTTTATCATTGTCGAACATTTTCCTTTTACTTCTGTCAAGGAAGGTGTCTTCAGACTCTTTATAATAAGCTCTCAAATCTTCTAATTGCTTTTGCTCTCTTGTAAGCTTTTGCTCATTTTCAACGATTAAACTTGATATTATATTATTAAGATTAAATTCTGAGCCCTCAAAAAGCATTTGATATGCGAATCCCGGTCCCTTAGGCGCCACCCTGTCTCCATCTCCACATATAAACCTCTTAAGTGCTCTCTTTATTTTTTCTATCAAAGAGGCATCATTTCCCTTAATAAGACTCTCCACTTTAAGTGTAAGTGCTCCTATCTTAGTATCTTCCTGTGCCGCATACCAATTTATAAAAGGTCCGTTATTATCAGGCAAAAGATCCTGATAGGCACCGTCATAGGCTTCAAATTGGGTATTGGCAGCCTCTGAGGTGATATCATCAAAAAGTTTTTCGTAAATATTGGCTACGGAATCTGCTGTAGGTGCCAATGTATCTATAGCAAGCTGCTTGATATCATTTTCATTAGGCTTGATATTCTTTGTATTCTCTGTAAATTCTTTAAATAAATGTGAAGCAAGGTAGGTATTGATCTCTGTAAGCGGCAAGGTTGCACAGGCAGCTCCGAGGGTACAATATCTTAAGTTCGTACCTCTAAGTACTGAGCTTGATGCCACTCCCACCTTTGCCGTAAAGTTGGAAAGTTGAGACATAATACCGAATTTATCCTGGTCGGCAGGTTGGATCAAAAAGTCCATAATATACTCCGTTACCACACTTTGTGCATATTTATAAGGATTTTTAATCGTATCGCTTGAGGTATTGGTTGCACTTATAAGGTGGCACATGTCAACCGGATCCTGATCCCAAGCCACATTTTTTCCGCCTGCATATTCCTGATAAAATCTTCCGCCGTTATGATCAAAATTCATACAATAATCTATTTCCTGCAAGGCTGCGTAACCGTTTCTTTTAATCAAGGAAGCAGTCAGAGAGTCTATTTGCTTTGTTAAATTTACATCAGGCAAAAATACATAACCGAAAGAAGTAAACTTACCTATGGCAGGATCACTTGCAAGACTTCTTACAAGATAGCACACATCAAGAAAAGCACCCGAACCGGTACCGCCTCCTATTCCCGAAATAATGTGTATATTAAGCTGTGGTGAACCCAGTCCCTCCTTTGCAGCCTTTATCTTACTTTTCAGTTTTTCCAGGAATAATGCACTCTTATCCATAAGCATCATTCTTCCAACCTGTCTTATAGCACCGGCTCCGTTGAGTCCGAGGTCGGCTACAGGTATGTCTGAGCTTCTGAGCCAATTAAGATCATATCTTGCATCAATTGCCATCTTATTTGACAGTGTTCCCTTGATATCATTCATAGATATACTGAAAAAATTGGTAACTCCTATTATATCCTTGGATCTTATATCTGTATCAACACCTAAAAACTGTATGTGATCATATGTAGGTATCGGTGCTGTGGAATCATCGGGTTTTAATCTTTTATTGATCTCCGTTTTTAATGTAGCAAGGCAATCCACCCCGGTACCGCCAAGTCCTATAAACACTGTAGCTACGTTTTTAGCCTGATTTGCCTGCTGTGCTACTGAAAAGATTCCTCCGCCGGCACTTAATAACAATCTATTGTATTCCATTTTCAACTCTCCTTTTAATTTTACTTAGCCTATTTTCTGGCTCTTCTTGAATTTTTTCTTTCTTTAAGTCTTGATTGATATTCAACCGTTATAATATCCGCACTTTCTTTATTAGGCTTTACATTTACAGGTATATTGTTAGAAATTTTAGCCCTCTTTGTAAGTTTACCGTTACAATAAAATTCTTTGGAAGAACACATAAATATATACGGTTTTCCGCTTGCCTCAAAATATGTCTTTTTAGTATCAAAGCCTATATTATGTACTCGAAACCTGCTCAGAGGAAGTCTTCCGGTTTTTTTGGTTATAGTTTGTTCCTTCTTATCTCCTCCCTTTTCGGATTTAACCGTAATAGGTCCTCCAAAAGGCGTACCCCAGATTTTATAAGCAAGGTATCCCATAACGGCAAGTACAATAAGTCCTATTATAAGCACTGCTATTGCCGTTACCACTCCTACATTAATACTTTTGACTACTATACTTATATTACAGGATAAGCCTTTGCTGTCTGTAGCCTTTATATCAAAGTCGCCCCTGCTTAAGCTGTAATGATAGAGTTTTAATACAAAGTTATCATCTAAACTGTAGTCCTTACCCTCTATAAATGAACTTGAAGCTACCATATAGTGCAAATTTTGGTCTTCCGCATCCTTAGCCAAACCCTTAAGGTCGAAAGTAATACTATTGTCTTTAAACGGTATTATATATACCGTCTTTTTTATCTTTTCACTCACCGGCACCGGAGGAGTATTGTTCTTTTCTTCTTCTGTAAGTGCCTTGTCCGACACCTCTATAGGTCCCAGACTTTCAGAAGTTTTATCTAAACTGTTACCTGTTACATTTACTTTTGCAAAATAAACTCCGTTAGCCAGGTTTTGACTCAGTTCAAAGTGATCGCCTGTTATGCTCATGGGAAATGTATCAATTTCCGCTCCGTAAGCATCCGACAGTATAAGTTTTGCCTCATACCCTCCTATATTGGAGCTGTCAGCCTTTATATCTCCGGCAGATAAATAAGCCTCAAACTTTATACTGTCCTTTGGATTGGTTATATTGCCCAATGCCTCAGTTTTAAGTTCCACCTTCAAATTAGTATTGTATACCATATTTATTTTTATATGGTTTCCGGCTGTCCCCTTAGTTACAAGATTCCACTCTCCGGCAGATACTTCCGTACTTTTTATCATGGTAAAAGTATTATACTCCATAGGGCTCACTTCCTTTTTCTGCCCGCTGCCGTCATACAGTTCAACTTCAGATATCTTACCGTAAATTATTATATTTATTTCCTCAACTCCAAGACCCGGAACATTGAATTTAGTTTCAAGCACACCGCTGTCATCAAAAGCGGAATCTAAAAGCTGGGTGGTTGAAGTACCGTATATTAAATTATAAAAAGAGTTAAATACTTCCTGTAAGTCATTTGCGGCAGTTACCTCTCTAAATTCACCTCCGGTAGCCATGGAGATCTGCTCCATCTCACTCACATCCGCCTTCTTATTGGCATTAAGACAAACACTGTATATGGCTATATTTTTCTCTCGGGCAGTCTGTATAGCATCCGCCTTCATATTAAGTGAATTTTCCAAATCCTTCTTATCCTTAAGATCTGTATTGCCGTCACTTAAGAAAAGTATTATAGACGGAAGGTTCTTATCCCCTGCTGTATCAAGCATATCTACCGCTTTTTGCAATGCCTCTCCGATATTGGTATCCCCATTGGCAGGGGTGTTCTTCAAAGTGTCCGTTATTTTCTGCTTTGCCTCGGAAGTATCGACCTTGGTTAATTCCTCAGTTGCATTGATATTATCCGCAAATGATACCGCCCCAAGTAAGTTGCCCTGCTCAGCAAGGAGGTTTGTAAATTGATTTATAGCCTCAAATCTCAAACCTTCAGGATCTGTACTGCGCATAGAGCCGCTCGCATCGGATACTATGACTACATTAAATCTGTTATTTGCAGTATCTTCCTCAGCCCTTGCCGTACCAAAAAAAAGTCCTGCTTGTAATATCCCCAGTACAAGCGATAAAGCAAGACTCAGCATTCGCAAAAATTTTCTGTTTTTCTCCATAGCCTCCCCTTTCTCAAGTTTGCATATTTTCACCCTAATACATTTTTTAAAAAATATGTAAGCTCAAGTTCCTTAGTATTATTCTTAAATTCACATTTTATTTCCTTCCCATTCTATCATATATAATTGATTTATTGTACTATTGTTAAGTAAATATTATCATTTTTATTAAATTTAAAGTTATGCTTCAGGCAGCTTATTTATCTTCGTCAAAAAACTGAAAGTATGTAAATTTATTTATAAAACGAACGAAGATGAATGTCGGTGGCAGCCTGTCAGATATACATATATAATATAAGACTTAAAGCAAGTTTTCATTTGGTATATTATATAGGTATATCTAAACTACCTGGACTGTAACTAATAAAGAGAACCGAACTTTGATTTAATGTTTCCGGTTTTAATTAAATATCAATGATACATTGCTGCCTGAACTGTAACAATTAAAATTATAAAAAATAATAGAGATAAAGTTTTATTTCAAACTTCATCTCTATTATTTACTTTTTTCTTATATTTACTTAGCTGTCAGTGCCGCCATGGTTATGTAATTATACGGCTTATTAAAATGTGGTAAAAAGAAAATATCGGTAAGTGCAAGTTTATCTATAGTTACCTTCTCCTGTATAGCTAATGAGAAGAGATGTATAGCCATGGACACATCATGTTCGCTTGCTATCTGAGCTCCCACGATCACACGAGTCTTTGCGTCATAAACTATCTTTATAGTTACCTTTTTATTCTCATCTTCCATAAATTCAGGCTTTTGCAAGTCCTCAAAAACTGTAGTCTTTACATCCATACCCATAGCCTTGGCTCTTGCCTCGCTAAGTCCTGTAGACACCATCTTAAGCTCATATATACTTATACCGTTGGAGCCTTGAACTCCTATGCTTTGAAGCGAGGTCCCACACATATTATGTGCTGCCACCACACCGCTTCTTACCGCATTGGTTGCAAGTGCTATATACTGTCTTTCACAGGTTGCATTGTCATAGACTGTCGCACAGTCTCCGATAGCATATACATTTTTTGCACTGGTCTCTTGATGTCTGTCTACCAATATCGCTCCGTTTTTAAAAGTTTCCACATCCTTTATCATAGAGGTGTTAGGTCTGAAACCTATGCAAAGTATTACCATATCGGCTTCATATCTGTTCTTGTCGGTAATTATTGCCTTTACCTTGCCGTCCGTACCTTCTATTTCTTTTACCATTTCTCCATAGCACTGTTTTATGCCGTGCTTTGCAAGGTTTTCCTTCATCATATCGGCAAATTCCAAATCATAGTAACTTCCGAGGCAAACCGGTGCAACATCTATTATGGTAACTTCTCTACCGCATCTTTCAAAGGCTTCGGCAAGCTCTACTCCTATGTACCCCGCACCTACTACAGCGACTTTTTTAATCTCCGGGTTTTTAAGTTTTTCTATTACTTCTTTAGCATTTTGGTAAAGCTTAACTAATTGAACATTTTGAAGATCAACACCCGGAACCTGAGGTATTATAGGTCTTGAACCTGTGGCAAGTACTACTTTATCAAATCTGTCTTCAAACTCTTCCCCGGTTTGCAAATTCTTTACTCTTACCTTTTTATTTGCATGGTCTACATTAAGTACCTCATGTTCCATGTATACTTTGGCACCCTTTTTAGTTAGAGTTTCCGCATTTGAATAAAAAAGTCCGTCTCCGCCGCTTATTTGCTTTCCTATCCATAAAGCCATACCGCAGCCAAGGAATGATATATTGCTATTCTTATCATATACCACTACCTCGTTCTGATTCGGATAGTTGTCTAAAATAGTATTAATGCAGGCTGTTCCTGCGTGATTTGCACCTACTACTATTATCTTACTCATATGTACTCCTTTATTATTTTTATTTTGAAATCTTTGTTATTATATTATCATAATAGCGTAAAATCGGAGTTTTTTCAAGATATTTATTATAGTAATTATTATTAAAATTAATATTGATTTTTTGTTTAAATGTTACAGTTTAAGTAAAGTAGCCTTTGCCTACAGCCGTTCGCACTTTGCCGACTGTATTTTCGCTGTGTTTTTACGGATTAAATACTAAAACTTTCAACAGCATTAAGATGTGATAAATATTGAGAATTAAATATTTCAGTCAATAAAAAGGTATAAATGCAATTATTTACTATAATGTAAGCACAAAACAAAACATTATTTTATTAGCTTAAGCATTGAAGTTTCAATTTACTTTACTGACCAAATTGTCGGCGTGGGAAGTTTGAGTTAAATACCTTTAATATAGGCAGCGGAAGTAGGATTATTATACTGAATTGATATAGACAGATCTTATATTTGTTCTGTAAATAAAAAAAATCCCCCTAAGGAGATAACTGCCGGCAAGAGCGCTTGTCCTCTCACCGGCAGCGGAGTCGAAACTCCATATCACCCATATAAAACAAGAACTGTCTTATAGGGAAGATTTAAAACCCATACTCTAGTGAGATTCCAATTTTTTAAATATCTTATCGTCAAGAGGAGACCCTTTAACAGGCTGACAATATTTATTCATCTTCCATAGCTCGTAGAATATGAATTATTTGCTTGGCAATAGACCTGACTTGTATATAAATATACTTCACAGTGGCGTTACCGTGCGAGAATTACACTCGCTTCCCTTTTAATTCTTAGCGTATACCAAGAAACCAAGCAAAAATCTTGTACTAATGATATCACACAATTAAGACTTTTTCAAGGGGTATTTTACTTTTTCATAAATCATTATAACAGTTTAAAATACGCTAAGAGTTTTGATGATATTAATTACAAAAACTAAAGACAACACCTTTGCCAAATATAAATTCAGCTGAGATGTTGTCTCTAAGAGTTTTCATATATTCAGTTTACTTTACATTTATAAATATGCTCGGCTTTTTGCAACTAATCCGCTCTACTTCTTCACAAAAATAAACTTCATAAAACCTGCAAAGGTATATACAAGCAATGCCACTGCCACTACCGTCTCAAAAATCATAAGATAATTGATAAACGGCAATGCCATTTCCTGCTTTGCGGCAAAAGTCATAGTTTGCTTTGCAGCTATAGCACTTATGACGAACGGGAAGGTAAATGATGCAAAGCTTGGATAAAACCTGAATTTAAGGCACTTTATCGCCTGCACCAATGCAAATACATATATACCTGTGGCAACTATAAGCATACCTACAACAAAACTTATTGACTTTGGAGTAACTGATTGTATATAACCTGCTATACAAAGACTTAGGGGTGCAGCATAGATACAAATCAGAGGCTTAGCCGGCTCGGGTATTTGAGCAAATTTTACATGCCTTATGCTTACCATAATAAACAGTAAAACAAAGGTAATAAAACCGAACCAGAATGCAAAGTTTCCAAAAGTTGTCATGTGAAAAGCCGGTGCCGTTACCGATGCGGTTACTATTCCTACATAAACTATATAATAACTTGCAAATACCTTAGTCATATCAAGTTTTATTATAAACTTAAAGGTAAAATAACTCAAACTTCCCACACCCCAAATGGGGTTAGAACATTGAAAATTCAATATT
>CAJPUK010000003.1 GCA_905373785.1 uncultured Johnsonella sp.
GAATATTTTTCTGAGTGTGTACATCAAAAAACGTAGGCGTAGTGGGGCTACGCTGCGGATTTTTGATGTGTGTAAAAAAGTTAATATCTTTCCACTCCTTGTTTACTTACCTTGGCAAGCACAAGCGGTCCTACATTTACTTTTTCATCACTAAATTCAAGTCCCGATAAAAACTTTTTCGCAGCCTCGGCAAATAAATCCTCATTATCCGCATACATTATGCAAAGCAAATCTGAGGGATTCACATAATCTCCGGTTTTTTTAATAAGTTTTATACCTGCACTGTAGTCTATACTGTCTTCCTTGGTCTTTCTTCCGGCTCCCAAAAGGCTTGACGCTATTCCTATGGTTTCGGTATCCATATGGGAAATGTAGCCTTTTCTGTCACTTTTTAGTTCAAAGCTGAACTTAGGCTTTTTAAACTTTTCGCTATTTTTTATAACTTCCGTATCTCCGCCCTGTGCAGCTACCATTTCAATAAGTTTATCAAGTGCCTTACCCGAGCTAAGTGCCTCTTCCACCATTGAAAAACACTCTTTTAATTCTTTACCAAGCCCCAAGTGCAGCATATTTGCCGCAAGCTCCTTACTTACTTCCAAAAGGTCCTTCGGTCCTTTGTTTTTTAATACTTCAACCGCCTCTATAACCTCAAGGCTGTTACCTATATTGTTGCCCAGCGGTATGTCCATATCGGTAATTACAGCCAAAGTTTTCCTGCCTGCGTGCTCGCCTATATCAACCATTTCCTCGGCAAGTTTTATCGCATCGTCAAGTGTTTTCATAAATGCTCCGCTGCCGCACTTTACATCAAGCACTATGCAATCACTGCCCGCTGCAAGTTTCTTACTCATAATTGATACCGCTATGAGGGAAATGTTATCGACTGTAGCAGTTACATCTCTAAGAGCGTAAAGTTTCTTATCAGCAGGTGCAAGATTGCCGGACTGCCCCACTACAGCTATTCCGGTCTTTCTTACAATATCAAAAAACTCTTCCTTGCTAAAAGCTGTTCTTAAATTAGGGATTGACTCAAGTTTATCCACCGTACCTCCGGTGTGCCCAAGTCCCCTGCCTGACATCTTTGCTACCTTGCAGCCACAGGCTGCAACTATTGGTGCGACTATAAGGGTGGTCTTATCTCCTACACCGCCGGTAGAGTGCTTGTCTACCTTCACTCCTTCTATGGAAGACAGATCCACCATATCACCGGACTGTGCCGCTGCCAAGGTCATAGCCGCAGTCTCTTCCTTGTCCATGCCCCTAAAATACACTGCCATAAGAAAGGCTGCCATCTGATAATCCGGTATATCACCTGCCACATAGCCTGATATAATATAGTCTATCTCTTCTTTGGAAAGTGTAAGATCATTTCTTTTTTTCATAATCAAATCATACATTCTCATAATATTTACCCCTATTCGATTAACTTATCATAAGGTATACCTTAGTTTTAAGACCTTTAAAGTATTCTGATTCACTTTCTCTATCTGTTTAATTTATCTTAGGTATACCTTGATTTTAAGACTCTTAAAATATTCCGGTTTACCTTACCTATCTGCTAGACTTATCGTAAGGTATACCCTCAGCCTTCGGAGCCTGTGAACTCTTGGAAGAGAACATCAGTACTATAAGAGTAACTATATAAGGGAACATCTTATAAAACTCACTCGGTATCGATAAATCTTTCAATACCGGTATGGACGAATATGCACTTGCAAGAGTCTTCATAATCGCAAAGAAAAATGCTGCAAAGAAGATTTTATTGCTTCTCCATTGACCGAATATCAGTACCGCAAGTGCAAGGAAACCGTATCCTGCCACCGTACCGTTAAAGTTAGTGGAAGTAGGTACTACGAATACCAATCCTCCTATACCTGCCAACACACCTGAGATCACAACTCCGGCATATCTTATCTTGTATACATTTACTCCGACAGAGTCGGCAGCCCCCGGATGCTCTCCACAGGCTCTAAGCCTGAGTCCAAACCTCGTATACTTTATCACAAAGGCTGCAAATGTAAATATCAAAAGCCCTATATAGGTGGTAATGTATGCCTTCTTAAAAAACATATCTCCTATTACAGGTATTGAAGAAAGTACGGGTACTGCATCTATACGGAAGGTATCCGTAAATTGTACCTGCTGGATTTTTTGTATCATTCTGGCTGTAAATATTACAAAGGCAGGGGCGAACATATTAAGTGCCGTACCGCTTATGGTCTGATCCGCCTTCATGTTAATAGCTGCAAAGGCATGGAGTAAGGAAAAAAGTCCCCCGCTTATACCTGCTATCAGTATGGCGAGCAGCAAAAGCCCCTGACCGCTCATGCTTTTTTGAAATATATTTATAAAGAAGATACCGCAAAAAGCTCCTATTACCATGATACCCTCAAGTGCTATGTTGATAACACCGCTTCGCTCCGAATACATACCGCCTGTAGCCACTATAAGCAAAGGTATAGCAAAAAACATGGTTTGTTGAACAATAAAGCTTAAAATATCCATACTATACCTCCTCTTTCTTTGCCGGATTATCGGCAGCCTTCTTTTTGTTTTTGATAAATTTATATATCAAATGTTTAAACAAAAGTGATAAGGCACCGCAGTATACTATAGCCGCTATGATCATGTCTATAACTTCAGGTGCAAAGTCAAAAAGCTGCATATTGTATCCGCCTACTGTTATATGGGCTATAAAAAGTCCGGCAAAAAGTATGCCTATTGGACTTGAAAGTCCCAGCAAGGCTACAGATATTCCGCTAAAACCTTCCGGTGCTATTATATCAAGTACCTGTAAGTATTTTCCGGAGTTGGCAAGATACAAAAGTGCTCCTCCAAGTCCTGCAAGCCCTCCTGCTATAAGCATTGACAGGATTATATTCTTCTTTGCATTAATTCCGGCATATCGGCTGGCAAAGCTGTTTTGCCCGCAGGCTTTAAGCTCGTAACCGAATACTGTCTTGTTAAGCAGTATGTGTATTAGAATTACTGAAAATATTGCTATAAGTATACCTACATTGATACTTGTGCCGGGGAATATTTTATCAAGTCCCGCCTTGCCTAAATTAGCTGTTGCCATAACCGCCTTGGATTGGTTTTTAACTCTGTCATATACGGAATTCTTTATCATTATATTTACCGCATACATCCCTATGTAGTTCATCATAATAGATGAGATAACTTCATTTACATTAAAAAATGCCTTAAGAAATCCCGGAATAAATGCCCAAGCAGCCCCTGCCAAAATTGCACACACAAGTGCCAGCAGGCAGTGTAAAAATGCCGGCTGTATAGGCAGCTTAACTCCTATCCATATAGCCGCAAAGGCTCCCATAGTAAACTGCCCGGATGCTCCTATGTTAAAAAGTCCGGTCTTAAAGGCAAATCCTACCGAAAGTCCGGTCATGATTATAGGTGTTGCTATATATAGCACCTGACCTATACCCTTTATGCCGTCTGTAAATCCGCCCTGCACTATCATAGCAAAACCTCCAAGTGCATGACTCGGCTTACTTACAAGCAAAATCAAAAGTCCGAAAAGCAGTCCGCAAATAATTGCAAGTATTGATGACATAAAGCTTATGTTTTTCTCATCCGATAAATTAAATAAATTCTTAAACTTCATATCCCTTACCTCGCTTAGCTCCTGACATATAAAGTCCGAGTTCTTCTACAGTTGTCTCACCGGGAAGTACATTTGCCACGATCTCTCCCTCATACATTACCAAAATTCTGTCGCTTACATTCATAACTTCATCAAGCTCAAGTGAAAATAAAAGCACCGCCTTGTTATTATCCCTTTGCTTTATAAGTCTTTTATGTATATACTCTATAGCGCCTACATCAAGTCCTCTTATCGGCTGCACCGCTATTACTATATCCGGATCTCTGTCAAGCTCTCTGGCTATAATAGCCTTTTGCTGATTACCTCCGGACATTGACCTTGCGGTACTTGTCTCTCCCTTGCTGGAGCGGATATCAAATTTTTCTATTAACTCTCCTGCATACTTTCTTATTTCACCGAATTTAAGAAAGCCGTGTTTTTGGAATCTGTCACTGTAATAGCTTTGCAGTACCAGATTTTCTTCCAAAGTATAGTCAAGCACAAGCCCGTCTTTATGTCTGTCTTCCGGAATGTGAGCCATACCGGATAAGGTTCTTTCTCTTATACTTTTTTTAGTTATATCATTTTGATTAAGATATATATGCCCTGAAGCACAAGGTGCCAAACCTGTAAGTGCATAGGCAAGCTCCGACTGACCGTTTCCGTCTATACCCGCTATACACAGTATCTCCCCTGCCCTTACCTCAAATGAAGCGTTCTTTACGGAAAGTTTTCCCTTATGCTTGGAGTCTACATTTAAGTTTTCCACTTTTAATATATCAGCTCCCGGAGTAAGTTCCTTTTTATCCAAGATAAAACTTACCTTCCTTCCGACCATCAGTTCAGACATATCTTCCTTGGATATTTTATCTACATCTACAGTTCCTACGCTTTTGCCCTTTCTTAAAACCGTAAGCCTGTTAGCTACTTTTTTTATTTCATTTAACTTATGGGTTATGAATATAATGGACTTGCCCTCGTCAACAAGCTGCTTCATTATCTTCATAAGCTCATCTATTTCCTGCGGAGTAAGTACTGCTGTCGGCTCGTCAAATATAAGTATGTCGTTATCGCAGTAGAGCATCTTAAGTATCTCAACCCTTTGCTGCATACCTACCGTTATATCCGATATATAAGCATCAAGATCTATTTTTAGTTTATATTGCTCGCTTAATTTAAGCAGTTTTTCTCTTGCACCCTTCATTTGCAAAATCGAAAACTTGGTCGTTTCCCTTCCAAGTACTATATTTTCGAGTATGGTGAAATTATGAACAAGCTTAAAGTGCTGATGTACCATACCTATGCCCAGTGCATTGGCATCATTAGGATTTAGTATATCAACTTTTTTACCGTTTATTTTAATCTCACCTTCTTCCGCTTGGTACAGTCCGAACAGTACACTCATAAGTGTAGACTTACCTGCACCGTTCTCACCAAGCAGGGCGTGTATCTCTCCTTTTTTTACCTTTAGCGTTACATCATCATTTGCCTTAAAATCACCGAATTTTTTGGTGATGTGGTTCATCTCTATGACATAATCCACAGCAGACCTCCTATTAAAAAAGTGTCACTAACTATAATCTTTCTTTTATATCCTTCATAAGCCCTTCGCAACCACGCACTATATCCGCATAGGTTACATCGAATTTCCTTGTATACCAAGGATCGCTTATAGCTTCCTTGCTGCCTGCAAATTCAAGAAGTTTCCTTATCTTTCCTTCTTTGACACTCCTTTCCGTAATTCTTTCTATATTTCTTACATTCATATCATCCATTGCTATAATGTAATCATAATCGTTATATTCTAACTTTTCAAGCTGTTTTGCTCTCTTACCCACGCAGCCTATACCATGTTTTTCAAGCTCCTGCTTAGCCTTAGGATAGACCGGGCTTCCGATTTCTTCTGTAGAAGTCGCTCTTGATGCCACCTTAACTTTATCCGAAAGATTTTCTTTTTGTAACATATCCTTGAATACAAATTCCGCCATGGGGCTTCTGCAAATATTGCCGTGGCAGATGAATAGTACTTTTATCATAATTTTATTCCTCCTTAAATTTCCCCGAAATTCCCTACCTTGACTATCGTCTCGGTCGCAGCAGTCGAAAAATGTCCGATTAAGTAAGCATTTAGGTCACTTTGCTCGTTACTTCGTGTATTTTGCAATGAATTTCGGGATTTATGAAATGTGTGTTTTGGCTGGCATCTTGGCAGAATAGGGCAAGATGAAGCAAGTTATTGCGGGCTGTTAGTAGTAAAGTTTGTAGTAAAACAAAATTGTATTACTACTTAAAAAGCACCCACATTAAGTGAGTGCTTATAATATTATTTCTTTTGGTCATTAACGATTGCCACAATATTCATTGCCGGCAAAACAATAGGATTCATTCCCGGTTGTGTAGTTATTATAGAGATATAACTTCTTATATACGGAAACATAATCGCTATCGTATTCTTTTCAAGAATATCCATATTTTCCTGTTCAGTCGAAAAAATTGCTTTTCCTTTTACATTAACAAATACTTTTTCATCTTCGTCCGAAACAGTTGTTTCAAGCAAAACTTCAAAAACTTTGTCAGATATTTTTTTCAAGGAACGTTCTACTTGTAAACCCAATTCCAAGTGTTCTATTGATTCATCTTTCTTTCTAAAAGTACTTTCAACAATTTCTATTTTTTCTAACCTAAGAGGACTTTCATATTTAGACCTTACTTCCATATACTCCTCCTAACATGCAATAGCATAATCTTCCTGCATATAAAATACATAGACTTCAGCCTTAAAATATGTCTGATATGGTGTAAATACACGATTCACATCGTCTTCGGTTATTGTATGCTTCTGCTCTCCTTCTTTAATCAAAGGACTGGTAGCAGTCGCACTAAGTTCAACATCATACTTATCACATAATGAAAGAAATAAATCTTTATCAAACATCATATCACCTCTTCTTCCTCATTATATATCAGTTTTGTTGATTTTATACACTCTTTTTTTGACACACAAATTTGTCTTTCTTGAAATTTGATGCCAGTAACATACATTATTTTCTTTTGTAATTCTATTTCAGAATGACTTCTTCTTGCTGTATAACCTGCAAATTCTTTTAGAAAAGTTCCAATTATAACTGATATTTTATTTTGTTCTTTGTAATAATCAAAAAAGACAGCTCGCAATTTTGCATCCTCAAAAATAGGCATCTTTCTATCACAAGACTTTTCAACCTCTTTAAGTGTTTCCATAGTTTTTGTAATAAAAGCATCCAATTGCTTTTTGTCGTCAAGATTCAAAACCTCGTTATCCGACGCTTCTATATGCGATTGAAAAATAACTCCACCACAATTATTATTTTGAGAAAAAATTGATGTTGCCCACCACATTGCTTTGTCATAATCATCAAAAAAATACACACCTTGACCTAACCAATGATCATCACGATGTTTACACTTTGACGGATCTAATCCGTTTTTCTCTATGTTGTATCGGTACTTTGAGCAGGTTCCATGATATCCAATCTCGTTCATTTTCTACTCTTTCTCAATAAGTTCTATATTATCTTCTAAAAAGGATAGATATGCCTATTTATAATACCACCCTTCATTACAAAATACAATCGAAATTTAATTCAACTACTCTGATTTTTCCAAACAGGTTTGTAGTAAGATTACAAATCACTCTTTCTTAAACAAATCTCTAATTTTTACTTTATCCCTCTCCAATATCATCCTTGTCGCCACATATAAATCATCCAAGTCCAAAAAAATCCCCCAAGCATATTCGCCGGGGGTTTTTTATCTTAACTTAGAATATTCTCCAACCTACTATAAAGTTTCTTTGCCACCATCCTCCCAAGGATCTTTGTACAACTCTTCCGTTGGATGATGAAGCATCTATTATCTGACCGCCGCCTGCTACCAAGCCGACATGGCCGCTAACCACTATGATATCACCTGCCTGTAAGTCTGAGAAGTTACTTACTCTTGTATATCTTCCCGGATTTCTCCAGCCTGAGCTGGTCATATAGGACTGGCTTACACCTGCACTATTAAGACACCAGTATATAAAACCTGAACAGTCGAAAGCATTAGGACCTTTCGCACCCCATACATAAGGGCTTCCTACCTTGGATGAAGCTACGGATATAAGGTTTCCTACGCTTCCTCCGCCTGAGTATATAGGTCCTGACGGTGCAGCTGCTCCGCCGCCTCCACCTCCGGCATTACCTCCGCCGGCGTTTCCGCCACCGCCTCTTGCGTTGCCGCCACGGTTTTGCCTTGCAGTAGTACTTGGAAGTGGTCTTAAAACATTATCCGAAGTAAGCTTTGCTATGGTAACCGCTCCTACCGAGCCGTCAGAGTCAAGTCCGTTTCTGCTTTGGAATGCCTTTACCGCATTCTGTGTTGCCTCACCGAAATATCCGGTTATATTATCCGGATGTAAATATCCCCACTTTGCAAGCATTTTTTGAATATTATGTACCTGATCGCTTTGATCGCCTACTCCAAGTCCGTTAGGCTTTGCATCGGCTGACATAATAGCTGCTCTAGTAGACGGTCCTATGTAGCCGTCTACCACCTGATCGTTTTTTGACTGGAATTGTTTTACTGCCAGACTTGTATCAAGTCCGTAACTTCCGTCAGGAGTACTGGTCATATAACCAAGTTCAAAAAGTCTTTTTTGAATTGCCATAACCACATCACTTTTTTCACCGTATGCAAGCATATTCGGCTTGATTTCTTCTGAATATATAAGGTTAAGAGTCTTTATACCTACCTTTCCGTCTTGCTCCAAGGTATTGACCTCTTGTAACTTTGATACGGCATCTCTTGTTTTTTCATCATAGGTACCGGTTACCTGTCCCTGATCCGCAAGGTAACCAAGCTCATAAAGTCTTGACTGTATACGCTCTATATCAGCACCCACATCACCTTCCTGTGCCGCATAAAACTTGGCATCATCGGACATAAGCAAGTTAAGTGTATCCGTACCTATAATACCGTCCTGTGGAAGTTTATTCTGCCTTTGGAATACCTTCACCGCCGCTATGGTTACATCTCCATAGTACTCGGTCGGCTCATCATTTTCCATAAAGCCGAGCCTCATAAGCCTTTCCTGTATCTTATGAACTATAGGGTGGTTGGTTCCCGACCTGATAACTTCAGGAACCGGCTCTGTAGTTGCCACATCGACCGACAATGACGGAAATGGTGCTCCTATTGCAGCGGCAGGAACTATATCCGCCTGCGGAATACTTTCCGTAGCGGATTCTCCCTCTGAAACAGCCTGTGTTTCAGAAGCCGCAAGCTTTTTGTTTGAAGATACCATGGCTCTCACCCACACAACCGACAGTAGTACTATGATTACTGTAGGTACCGCTACCATGATAAGCTTACTTTTATCCCATTTATTAAAAAAATTATTTCCTTCTTTCTTTTTTGCCATAACTTTCTACCTAATTATTTTCTAAAGTTTACTTAAACAATCACTTAAAACCACAAAATCCTCCAAACTAAGAGCCTCTCCCCTAACTCGCTCATCAAGTCCTGCAAAAGAAATCGCCTTAGCAATCTCCTCCTTTGTAAAACTAAGACCTGCCGCATTATTAAGTCCGTTTTGCAAAGTCTTCCTCCGTTGATTAAAAGAAGCTCTGATAAGGTTAAACATAAGCTTTTCATCTTTGGGCTTAAAAGGTTTTAGCTCATGTAATTTTAACCTTACGACCGCAGAAGATACAGCCGGTCTTGGGATAAATGAATTGGGAGGAACATTAGCCACAATTTTTGCCTCAGTATAATATGCCACCGCAAGTGATATTGCACCGTATTCTTTTGTACCCGGCTTTGCAATAAGCCTTTGTGCCACCTCCTTTTGTATCATTACGGTTATACTTTCAAGCTTAAGCTTTCTTTCAAGCAAATCCATAATTATTGGAGTGGTGATGTAGTAGGGTAAATTTGCCACCACCTTTACCCTTCTACCCTCAGCCTCTTTTCCTATAAGTGCTTCCAAATCAACTTTTAATACATCCTCATTTAATAATACTACATTTTCATAATCAAATAAAGTCTTTGTGAGTATAGGTATTAAATTTTTATCTATTTCTATTGCTATGAGCTTATGTGCCTTTTGTGCTATACGCTGACTAAGCACACCTATGCCCGGTCCTATCTCTATAACCACATCTTCTTTGCTTATATCTGCCGCACTGATAATCTTATCAAGCACATGAGCATCTATAAGAAAATTCTGACCGTATTTTTTTTGAAATACAAAGCCGTGCTCCTTTATAATGTCTATGGTATCCGATGCTTTTTCTATCATCCTTTTCTTCATCCACACCTACCTTAACTTAGGATATAATCTATGTGCATTTTCCGAAGTCTTTTCTATAATATACTCAGGACTGAATGCCTTTATATCGGATATGGCATTTACTATGTACGGTATATATGAGGACTCATTTCTCTTACCCCTGTAAGGCACAGGGCTAAGGTAAGGGCAATCCGTCTCCAAGACCATGCTTTCCATAGGCAGATACTCTATAACCTCTTTTAGCTTAGGGGCATTCTTATATGTGGCTACACCGCCTATCCCAAAGTAAACTCCCAGTTTTAAGTACTCCTTTGCCATTTCCAAACTGTAGGAATAACAATGCATAACTATATTCAGTTCTTTGGCATAGTTTTTTATAATATCAAAGCTGTCCTTTGCCGCATCCCTTGAGTGTATCACCACAGTAAGTCCAAGCTCCTTAGCAAGTTCAAGCTGCCTTACAAACTCTTCCTTTTGCTTTTCTTTATGCTCGGTACTCCAGTAATAATCCAAACCTATCTCGGCTATAGCCACTACTTTCTCATGCTTTGCCAAGTCTTTAAGTTTTTCTATGTAGTCACTTTGCATTTCATGCACATAAGACGGGTGCACTCCTACAGTAGCATATATATAGTCATACTTATCAGCCAATTCTATACATTCCTTAGAGCTTTCAATATCTACCGCTATATTTACCACTCTGTCTATACCCTTAGTCGGTAGACTTAATAACAGTTCTTCTCTGTCTTCGTCAAAAGCCTCATCATTATAATGGCTGTGTGTATCTATAATTCCCATAAAACTTTCCTTCCAAAACTTCTTAAAATATTCGGCAAAACTTTGGGCAGTCTTTCATAAAACAACTTCACTGATTCTAATCAATTTTACAAGTACCTTGAGGCAAAAGGTTAATCTAAAATTATGACCGTTTTTCATAATTCACTAAATACTGAACTAAACGCACAGCAAATATTTATTTAGTAAATACTTTTAAATACTCCGTTATATTACTGTTGATAATATAAAGCAACAGCAAATGTCCCGGATAAAATACATAAAATAAATACTTAAGCCCCTTGCCCTTTTCACCGTTATAAAGGCAGGTAAGTGCCGCACCTATTACTGCCATATCCAAAAATAAAATTGCGGTTGCACCAAGCTTTACCCAGCTTTTTTCTCTATACAAATAATATACGGCTATTATTATAACACCAATGTATGAATAATCTGTTTTTAAAAACCATGCAATGAAAGAAAAAATTAAAATTATTATAAGTCTTAATAAAATGCTTTGATCATATTTTTTCACTGCCATAAGCATAAGTATTGCTATTACAAAAGTCCAAAGCACATTTTGATAATCAAGGTAAAGTGCTCTTCCAAAAAATGCAAGGTCATATATAGGTTCCGTTATTAGTGCAAATATTAAAAGCCTTATCAGGTATTTCTTTACATTTCTTGTATGTACAAAGCCCTCTACTATACAGAAACAAAATATCGGAAAGGATAGCCTTCCTATTCCACGCATAACGTCATAAACAACAGCCATATCTATATTTGTAAGCTCCTGTAGCATATTATAATAAGGTACCATTGTAGCTGCTGTATGGTCTATCAACATGGTAATAAGGGCAATCCACTTAAGAGATGACAAGCTGAGTACCTTATATTTATTAGCAGACATAGGCTCCCGACCTCATATTTTTTTCAGGTGAAACTATTGAAAGATTACCCTCGTTATCCTCGGCACAAAGCACCATGCCTTCGGATGTAAGTCCGGCTATCTGTCTCGGTTTTAAGTTTACAAGCACAAGTACCTTCTTGCCTATAAGATCTTCCGGTTTGTACCAAGCCTTGATTCCGCTTAGTATCTGTCTTGTAGTTGAGCCTATTTTTATCTGTGAACATAAAAGCTTCTTTGATTTTTTAACTTCCTCACAATGTACTATCTCACCTATTTGTATTTGAAGTTTGTCAAAATCCTCATACTCCACTTCCGCCTTTGCGTCTATATCCATTCCCTCTTCCTGCTCTTCTTCATCTTTTTCATTCTCTGCAGGAGTATCCTCTATACCGCTTATGGCTTTATACTCATCCAATACCTTATCAAGTTCAAGTCTTGCAAAAAGTATAGAAGGCTTTTCTGTAACCTTTAGGCTGTCTATAAGTCCGAACTTATCCAGCTCTTCATAATCTCTTCTTTCGGCATTAAGCTGTACAAGTATAGCTTTGGAAGTATCGGGCATAAAGCTTTCAAGCAGGCTTGCACCTATAAGTATTGATTCCGTAAGATTATAAAGTACTGTTTTAAGTCTTTCTTTCCTGTCCTCATCTTTTGCAAGTACCCAAGGATAGGTTTCATCTATGTACTTATTGGATCTTTTAAATATATTCCAAATCTCGCTGATAGCATCGGCGACTCTGAAGCTTTCCATCTTTTCAGAAACTTTGGCTGCCGTCGTACTTACCAGATTTATTAAGTCTTTATCAAGTGCCTTATCTTCATCACCGTCTGCACTATCAAGTCCTCTTGATACCACTCCCTCAAAGTATTTGTTTGACATGGATATGGTACGACTTACAAGGTTTCCAAGTACATTGGCAAGCTCTGAATTATATCTTTCCACAATCAAGTCTATGCTTATAATACCGTCTCTGTCATAGGGCATCTCATGCAAGACAAAGTACCTTACGGCATCAACTCCGAAAAGCTTAACCAAGGTATCGGCATATAAGACATTTCCCTTGGACTTACTCATCTTACCCTCTCCGAGTAAAAGCCAGGGATGTCCGAATACCTGCTTAGGCAGCTCTATGCCGAGTGCCATAAGGAATATAGGCCAATATATGGTATGGAATCTTACTATGTCCTTACCTATAAGGTGCAGATCTTCGGGCCAATACTTTTTGAAACTTTCCGCACTTTCTTTATAACACTCATATCCGAGTCCGGTAATATAATTACTGAGTGCATCAAGCCATACATAGGTTACATGCCCCTCATCAAAAGTCACAGGTATGCCCCAGCTGAAACTTGTTCTTGAAACACACAGATCCTGAAGTCCGGGCAGCAGGAAGTTATTCATCATTTCATTTTTTCTTGATACCGGCTGTATAAACTCAGGGTGTGTATTTATATGCTCTATAAGTCTGTCGGCATACTTACTCATTTTGAAAAAGTACGCCTCTTCCTTAGCCGGCTGTACTTCCCTTCCGCAGTCCGGACAGCGTCCGTCAACAAGCTGTGCCTCTGTAAAAAAAGACTCACAGGGAGTACAATAAAGCCCCTCATAATGTCCTTTATATATATCGCCTTGCTCATATAGCTTCTTAAATATATCCTGAACTATCCTCTTATGCTCTTTATCGGTAGTTCTTATAAACTTATCATAAGAGGTATTCATCATATCCCATATTTCTTTAATAACGGCACTGGTCTCATCTACAAAGGTCTGCGGGTCTTTTCCGGCTTCTTTTGCCTTTAATTCTATCTTCTGTCCGTGCTCGTCCGTACCTGTCTGGAAGAATACGTCATAACCTTCAAATCTTTTAAATCTGGCAATGGCGTCAGCCATTATTATTTCGTAAGTATTGCCTATATGGGGCTTTCCCGAAGCATAGGCAATAGCTGTAGTCATAGCAAATATTTTTTTATCCTTATGTGTAGACATAGTATCTCCTTCTTAAACTTTAGTATCCGAAAAGTAGAAAAGAGAGCGTAATATACTGCCCTCTTGTTCTATAAACATTACAGTTTCGCTAAGTTGCTTGTAATTCAGATTCATACATCACACTACTTACTTATGCGATATTACATATAGATATATGCATAATATTTAGCTTGAAAGCAAACTTTCAGCCGCCATATTATGCATATATTAACTTACCAAAACTATAAACTAATTGCTTGTAACCTTTTCATAGTCCAAATTATACTGTATATCCGTTGTTTCTGCTGTAGCCGTTCCTTGCACCTTGACAGTTATTGCATCAAGCTCATAATTTTCCAAATATGTATTAGCCAATGCTACAAGTGTCCTCTTATCGGAAGTGTCTAAAGCCGATAAGTCCAAGGTTGCCTTTTTATTATCTTCCAGAACAAAGGAGAGCATCATAGTGTCAGCAGGTATAACTCCGAACTCTATAAGCTTTTGCAATAAAAGATTGGCATCAAGTTCACTTGCATCTATAGAGTCCATCTCCTTGTCAATTCCACCGGTACCATCATCCTTAGTATATACTGAGACTACAGTAACTACAGGCGCATTCGGATCCGGTACCTTATCCTCTCTTCCGCCTGTCTCACCTGCTACAGGCATAGGTGCGGTTTGTTCGTTCTCTACAGCAGATTTTGAACATGCTGTCGGTGCAAGAATCATTCCGACAATCATAAGCGATACAATTATTTTCTTACAAAATTTTATCATGAATTATTTCTCCTTATACTCTTATTAGTTTAAAAGTATCTTTTAATCTACGTGAACTACCCATAGTCTAAAGCCTATGGGCTTCCTGCTTCGCTGACCTCGCAACCTACTATCTCCACAGGCGTTAATTCGGGCAGTCCCTGCCCTATTGTTTTTTCTTATACTACCTTAACCCACCGTCTAAAGCCGGTGGGTTAAGGTAGCATTATTTCAATACTAATGATTTTTCTTAGGGTAAGATTTATCAAGCCATGCCTGTATCTTAAAAAGTGCATCTGTTAAAAGTTTTACCTCATAATCCGACAAAGCATCAATCATAGAATTTAACATATTTTGATGAAATTCTCTATGTTTCATAAAGGCAAGTTTTCCTTTTTCCGACAACTCTATGTAGACAAGTCTCCTGTCCTCTATACCCCTTTCTCTATTGACATAACCTTTCCTTACCAAAGCATTGACGGCTGTAGTAAGAGAGCCTATTGTTACTGACAGCTGAGCCGCTACAGTGGACATATTCTTTTTTACTCCTATACCTATAGCATCTATGACATGCATGTCATTATTGGTAATATCAGAAAAATCAGACTCAATAATTGCCCTAGTCTCTATGTCAACTATATCATTAAATAAACTTACCAAGACTGCATCAAGCCGGCTATACTTATCCACACATACCTCTCTTCATAAACATAATCAGCCAGTCTATTGTACTCTATAAAAACTACTTTTTCAATAAAAAATGCTACAGGTATATTACAAGATTATTTATAAACGACTAACCTTTTATGTATATTTACTCTTATGTCTACCATATATACCGCTTAACATAGCAATGTGCCATATCAGCTCCTCTGTAAGTTCATCCCTCTTCATTCTCCATCTCCAGTTATTTCCCATGGTACTTGGAGTATTTATGCGGGACTCCTCACCTAAGCCGAGGTAGTCTTGCATGGGGATTATAACCGTATCGGCTATGCTTGAGAATACCGTACGTATTGAATCCCAATGCAAATTTTCATAGGGAGTATTCTCACTTCCCTGATATCTTACCATATAAAGCCTTTCTTCTTCCGATAAGGTCTCAAACCAGGCTCTAAGCGGTGAGTTATCATGAGTTCCGGTGTAGGCTACACAGTTTCTCACATAGTTATGCGGCAAATACATATTCTCAGGGTTTTGATCATAGGCAAATTCCAAAACCTTCATAGCGGGAAATCCCGAGTCTTCCACAAGTTTTATTACGCTGTCCGTCATAAGTCCAAGATCCTCTGCTATAATAGGCAGACCTTCTTCATATTTTTCAGGATGCTTTTTTTGGAAATACTCGGTCATCTTATTAAATATATCCATGCCCGGACCTTTATTCCATGTTCCTTCTATAGCATTCTTTGCCCCGAACTCTATTGAATAAAACTCATCAAATGCCCTGAAATGGTCAACTCTTACATAATCATACACCGATAAGGCATATTCAAGTCTCTTGATCCACCACTCATAAGAATTTTTCTTATGATAGTCCCAATTGTATAAAGGATTTCCCCAAAGCTGTCCCTCTTTGGCAAAGTAATCCGGAGGACAGCCGGCAACAACTTTTGGCATATGCTCCTCATCAAAAAGGAAAAGTTCCGCCTTACTCCAAGCCTCGGCAGAGTCAAAGGCTACATATATAGGCATATCACCTATTATTTCTATTCCATTATCATTTGCATATTTTTTAAGCTCACACCATTGCCTGTTAAATACTGTCTGTATCCAGCAAAAAAACTCTATTTCTTTTTCAAGCCTTAGCTTTGCTTTTTCCACCGCTTCTTTGTCGAAACAGCGCAGCTCCTCTTCCCAAAGATCCCAGGACTTTCCTTCCTGCTCGTTCTTTATTGCCTGATAGAGGCAGTAGGTCTTTGTTTCTTCTAAAAGTCCTTCTATTTGTTCATTAAATTTAAGCAAGGCTTTTTTATCAAGTGTTGACTTAAATTTTGTATAGGCTTTTTTCAGTAATTTTTCTCTGTTATCATATAGTTTTCCATAGTCTATATAACTTTCATTCTCAAACCACTCTATATCTTCAATCTCTTCCCTGCTTAAAAGCTCTTCTTCCACAAGTTTGTCAAGATCTATATAATACAAATTCCCCGCAAAAGCACTTAAACTTTGATAGGGTGAATCCCCATATGAGGTGGGTCCAAGCGGCAGTATCTGCCAGTAGCTTTGACCGGCTTTACTCAAATAATCCACAAACTCATATGCTTCCTTTGAAAATGTCCCTATACCGTAAGGACTCGGCAAACTTGATATGGGCAAAAGTACCCCGCATGCTCTTTTCATAAATGCTCCTATAACTATTTAATTTTTTTGGTACACATCAACTTTTTTATGTGCCAAATCTATATTATTTTCATCAAATTTCACTTTGATTTTTTCTTGTATATCCCACTTTGTACTTAAAAAATCGTCTGTATTGCACCAGCCTCTTGCACCTATAGTAAGTGCCGAATCGGTATAAGACTCAAGATAAGTAACTATTTTTCTGTTCGGGTCATTCTTTATGATCTTCTCATGATCTTCATAAACAGACTGAAGTATTTTTCTGGCCTTGACTATGTCCGTATCATAACTTACATAAGTTTTTACCTCAAGCATTCTTTTATCATAGGCTGTTAAATTAACTATCACCTTACTTGACAAACTTGCATTAGGTATGCTTACTTTTTTATTATCATAGGTTATAAGTGTGGTGTACACTATATCAATGATCTTTACGGTACCCTCAGTCTCTTCAAAAATTATATAATCACCTACTTTAAAAGGCTTGGTAACAAGTATTATTATTCCTCCCGCAACATTGCTTAAGCTGCCCTGTAAGGCAAGTCCTATAGCAAGTCCGGCTGAACCTATTACGGTTATTATCGAGGCTGAATTAATACCCAATCTTTCCGCCACTACAAATATCACTATAGTGTAAGCAAAAAACCTGAATACGGATATAAGGAACTTACTTATTCCTTTATCCACCTTCATTGCGGTTAAAGACTTATTCATAAGAGAAGTAACCAGCTTTATAAGTCTGTTTGCTATAAATATTATCAGTATTATTATAAGTATCTGATACAAAACCGCAAGTATGGAAGGAAAATGATTCTTAACCACATCAAAAGCCGTAGTAGGATTGACCTTGTCCAAATCCTCACTGATCTGTTCCGCAACATCGGATGCTATGGTTTCAAGTGCGGCTGTTTCCGTGACAGCGTCTTCTACAGCAGCCACCTGTAGCATTGTATACAAAAAAGCAAACATTATTTCACCTTAGGAGAGAAAATCAAAATACCGAGAGGAGGTATTTTAATATCTATGATGAAATTCTTTCCTTCCTCATCCTCTTTCGCCTTTACAGCCCTTGCGTTTTTAATTCCCTTACCTCCGTAAGTTTCAAGATCGGAGTTAAATACCTCTTTATAACTTGCAGAATAAGGCACTCTGATATCAAAGCTTTCATAACTGACCGGTGTGAAATTGCAAACCACCAGAAGATCATCTTCCTCATACTCGCTCTTTCTTGCAAAGGCAACAATATTTTCCTCATAGGAATAGCAATTGGTCCATCCAAAACCTTCCGGCTCGGCATCTAATTTCCACAAAGCTTCATTCTTTCTGTAAAAAAGATTGAGATCCTTTACATATCTGTGCATAGCGGCATGAAGCGGGTCTTCCAAAGTCGCCCACTCGATTTCCTTATCTTCGTTCCACTCATTTTCCTGTGCAAACTCCTGCCCCATAAACAAAAGTTTCTTACCCGGATGTGTCATCATAAAACCGTAGGCAACCCTTAAGTTGGCAAGTCTGTCTTCTATATAAAATCCCGGCATCTTGTTCAGCAAGGTTTTCTTACCGTGTACCACCTCATCATGGCTCAGTACCAATATAAAGTTTTCGCTGTATTGATACAGCATGGAGAAGGTAAGTTTTCCATAATGATATGACCTGAAGTAGGGATCATTTTGCATATATGAAAGAAAATCATTCATCCATCCCATATTCCACTTAAAGTCAAATCCCAGACCGCCTTCGGAGAGTTCTCCGCTTATTTTAGGCCATGCGGTGCTTTCCTCGGCTATTAAAAGCACATCACTGAATCTTGTCTTAAATATGGAATTAAGATGCTTTAGAAACTCTATCGCCTCCAAATTCTCATGTCCGCCGTATTTATTTGCCACCCACTGTCCGTCTTCTCTGCCGTAATCAAGGTAGAGCATAGAGGCAACCGCATCCATACGTATACCGTCTATATGATAATACCTCGCCCAGTAAATGGCATTGGCTATAAGAAAGTTGCTTACCTGCGGTCTTCCGTAATTATATACATAGGTGCCCCAGTGCGGATGCGTACCCTGTCTGGGGTCTGCGTGTTCATACACATGAGTTCCGTCAAAAACTCCCAAACCGTGTAAATCTTTAGGAAAATGTGCCGGTACCCAGTCTATTATTACTCCTATATTTTGTGAGTGCATATAATCCACAAAATACATAAAGTCATGCGGAGTACCGTATCTCGAAGTAGGTGCATAGTAGCCTGTAACCTGATAACCCCAGCTGCCGTCAAACGGATGCTCCATCACCGGCATAAGCTCTATATGGGTATAATTCATTTCTTTTACATACTTTGCAAGCTTTACGGCTATCTCCTTATAATTGTAAAACTCGCTTCCTACTATTTCCTCACCGTTATCATCAAACTGCCTTTCTTTTCTGATCCATGAGCCCAGGTGCAATTCGTATATGTTAATAGGACAACCGTCATAATTCTTGCCGTCAGACTGCTTTAAATCCCTGTCAAGCATCCAATCCTCATCATCCCACACATAGTTGTTAATATTGTATACCAAAGAAGCGGTATTAGGTCTTAACTCACAAAAATATCCGTAAGGGTCGGCTTTTAACATAGGCTCTCCCTTTATGGTCTTTATTTCATATTTGTAGTTGTCAAGCTGACCTACTCCGGGTATAAATATTTCCCATATGCCGCTGTCCTTTATCTTACTCATCTGGTGTACTCTTCCGTCCCAAAAGTTGAAATCTCCAACCACTGAGATCCTGAGTGCCTCAGGAGCCCACACGGAAAAATATACTCCCTCTATACCGTCCACTGTTGCAAGGTGTGCACCCATTTTTTCAAATATATCATAGTGCACTCCTCTTGAAAATCTATCCAAATCTTCATCACTGTATAGGCTAAACTTCATATAACTTTCTTGCCTGTCCACACTGTTATATTCATAAACTACATGATAATGGTATTTGGGAATAGTTTTTTGTTTCAGCAATACAGCAAAAAAACCGGCATCATCTTGTTTCTTCATATTAATTTCTTTAGCCGTTTTCTCCAAACAAAGCTTAACTTCCTTTGCATTTGGAAAAAAACACTGTATCAGTATTCCCTCTTCCAGTTTCTTAGCTCCGAGAATCTCATGCGGTCTTGAACTTTCAGAATATACTATTTCCTCTACTTGTGCCCAGTTCATAAGATTATAAAGTATATCTTCCATAAACTATTACCTCCAATAATATTTTCAGTTATAATTTTTTGTACACTTTTTAAATTTACATATATCAATAAGACTTTATGCTGATTTTATCATATAATTCACACTAAATATAGTATAAAATTAAATAAGATAATTGCACTTAACAAAAATATTACTTGTGTATAAGCTGTTTATAATCTAAAATAATTAGCATGTGATTTTATCCTCTGCTTTATTTTGAAGGTGCAAGGCGGCATAATATACATGTCTGCTTGCAGTGTATGCAAAACAAAGCAAAATCGGTTTGTTTATTTAAGAGACTCTACACTAAACCTAAATTATCAATATATAAAGGAGACATTATGGCAAACAATAACGATAATAACGAAAAGAGTAAGTTTAATTTAATGGCAGAGTTAAAAAGCTGGCTTGGTATTATAGTAACCGCCGCAATAATAGCTTTCTGTCTTAATAATTTTATTATAGCCAATTCCCATGTTCCTTCCGCCTCTATGGAAAATACCATTATGACCGGAGACAGGGTTATAGGTTTTAGACTTTCTTATCTTTTTGAAGATCCCAAAAGAGGGGATGTAATTATTTTCAGATACCCTGATGATGAAAAGACTTTCTATGTCAAAAGAATTATCGGTATTCCCGGAGATGTGATTGATATAAAAGAGGGGCACGTATATCTTAATAACTCTACCACCCCTATGGAGGAGCCTTACATCAAGGAGCCTATGATACCTGAGCCCGACATGCATTTTGAAGTTCCTGAAAACGGTTACTTTTGTATGGGTGACAACAGAAATTCTTCGGGAGATGCAAGATATTGGAAAAATACTTATGTATATAAGAATAAAATCATATCAAAGGTTATATTCAGGTACTTTCCGAATATAAGCTTAATTAAGTAGAGGTGTAATATAATTGTCAGGCAGGGCATTCATCTTCGTCAAAAATTTATAAGTAGATAGAGATGAATATCGGCAGTATTTTCTTAGATATATAAGTGTAATTAATATGTAAATAATAGGGGCTGTGGCAAAATAGATATTGTGTACAAGTGTAGCGGCATTTTATAAAAATACCATCATATAGCTTGTACAAAATCTTAAATGCAACAGCCCCTATATTTTTGAGTTCGTAACTTGCTTTATCTAAGAAAGCAGCCCTATATATCTTTTTATTCTTCAAGAAGTTCGGCAACCTTATCTATATCAACAAGTACACCGCCACCTGAACCTACGGTTCTGTCTCCACTTCTGTAACTTGGAACGGCAGCAAATTTAAGCTCAGACCATACCAGCATATTTGCACTTTCAATCACATCCTGATACTTATTTGAGTTAAGTACTTCCCTTACGCTCTCCTCATCTGCCCCACACATTTTGGCAAACTCAACAAGTAGAGACTTATCCTCTATGCTTAGATCCTTTTCAAAATAAGCCTCATACACAAGGAAATTAAATTTATTTACATCCAGGTCATGATCTTTTAGAAAATACACAACTCTTGCAGCAAGATCGCTGTGCATTTTTGCAGGTTCAGGTTTCGGATGCGCCTCGCAGGCTATGTAATTCAAGTACACCTCCTCATTGCCGTTAAGGAACTTCCTAAGATCCATAAGCCCCTGATAACAATACGGGCAAGCCAAATCATAAAATACCTCTAATTCCTTCTTCATAACTCAAATCCTTTCCTTAAAAATTTTTCTTGATTTTATCAGTCTATATAAAAAGTAAATGCTTATTATTGCAACTACACATTCACAAAATAAAAGTGATAACCACACGCCGAGCATTAAAAATACCTTACTTAGTATTACTGCCGAGGGTACCAATATAAAGAAACCTCTACACAGTGATATTATCTGTGCCGGTACGGCTTTTTCCATGGATATAAATACTATAGAAATAATTATATTAAAGCCTAAAAAAGGTGTGGCTGTAAAGTAAACCTTTAAGCCCTCCACAGCCATTGTCTGCAAAATGTTATCATTTTCCTTGTTAAAAATAAAGGCTATGTCAGAGGCATAAAAGTATAAAATCACATATATGACTAAAGACAGTGCAAGCATCAGAACAAGAGCATATTTAAATATCTTCTTCATACCGGATGTATCTTTTAATCCGTAACAGTTACTGAGTAAGGGCTGTATAGCCTGTGATATTCCTGTGTAAATAGCTGTTACCACCATTGATATGTTGGCTATTATACCGTAGGCGGCAACCCCTATATTACCTGATATCCCAAGTATAAGTATATTAAAGACTATAATCACCACTCCGCTTGCAAGTTCAGTAATCAGTGACGGAAGTCCCAGTTTTAATATACCAAATATTTTAATAAAATCAAGCTTGTATTTTACCAACTTAAAATTATTCTTTCCTCTAAGCTTATGCAATGACAGTATACAAAGACCTATCACCGGTGCACAACCTGTAGCCAACGCCGCTCCGAACATTCCCATATTCAAGGGAAATACAAAGATGTAGTCAAGTATTATATTGGAAAAGCTGCCTATAACCATAGCAATCATGGCAAGAGCCGGGGCATGGTCATTTCTTACAAAGCATAAAAATATTGAATTTGTGATAAAAGCGGGTGCAAAGCATAAGATCACCCTAAGATAGGTAACCGTTATATCAAATATACTCTCATCGGCTCCAAGTATTTTAACCAAATATTTGCTTGCCGTTATACTTAAGAATACAAAAAACAAACTTATTATAAGTACGCTTATTACAGCTAAGGAAAATATTTTATTTGCCTCTTTTTCCTGCCCCTGTGCCTTTAATATCGAATACTTTGTAGCAGCGCCTATACCAAACATAAGTCCGCTTCCTTGTATAAAACTGAATGCCGGAATTGCTATATTAAGTGCAGTAAGCCCTAATGTACCTACTCCCCTTGCTATAAAAAAAGTATCTGCCAAAATATACACGGATATTGCCATCATACCGAATATATTATTGACACTATATCTTATGAATTTTTTTAATATGCTCTCATTCATACACTTAAGTATCGACTCCAAAAACAAAATTTTATAATTGTATTTTTATACTTTTAATTAAGAAAAGTACTGACCGAATGTTAAACAATTACAATTTGCGGTCAGTACCTTATATCTTAAAAGAATACATTAAATTCTATATTAAATAAAGTCATAAATCAAGCTGAATTTTTAAATATCATTTTGCTATTATAAGCCATATATGAAAATATCCCTCTTTATCATAAATGAAAGCAAGCTTTCATTTATATATTATACACCTATGTATAAGCCTGCTGCCGACATTTATCTTCATCTGATTTATAAATAAAATTTAAACATTTTCAATTTTTTAATGAAGATGAATGAAATATTTGAACTGTAACTACACAAACTCTATTATATTTCCGCCGCATGATTTTATAAACTCATAGTCATGAGAGATGATTATAACGGTCTTACCCTCTTTTTCCATATCTTTTATGAATTCTATTGTTTTTTTCATGTTATCCTTGCAAAGACCGCTTGTAGGCTCGTCAAAGATTACCAAAGGCTTTTTTGAAGCCATACAAAGTGATATCGAAAGTCTTTGCTTTTCTCCGCCGGAAAGGCTTTGAGGGTGCTGCTGCCTCTTATCCCACAACAAAAGCTGCACCAATACATCTTCTTTTAATTTCTCATCATCGCTTACAAGAGAAATCTCTTCCAAGACACTCTCTGTAAAAAGCTGATAATTCACATCCTGCATCACTAAGGAAATAAATTTTTCGGGTTTTTTAATAAGATTATTCTCGTAATAAAAGCCTTTTCCAAATCCCTTATTAAGTCCGCAAAGGCAGCGGATAAAAGTACTTTTTCCGATACCGTTTTCACCTATAATAAAATGAATACCTCTTGAAAAGTCTATGCTAAAGTCAAGTACCTTATTTTTCATATAGGAGTACTTATAGTTTCTGCAACTAAGTATCTTTTTTTCTTCAGCTAAATCGCTTGTTGAATTATTGTTTACAGACACTTTTCTGTAACTAAAATCCTTACAGCTCTCTATAAGCTCCTGTTTGCTTATCTCATTTAAGGTTCTTAAATTATGTATTTTTATACTTTCTTCATCTATACTCTTAAGCTCTATAAGTTTAGCATCTTCTATAGTATAGAGTTTATCCAGTATATCTTTTAAATAATACAGCCTGTGTTCTACTATAATAATAATCTTTCCCAGCTCTTTTAATATTTTTATAGCAGACTTAAGCCTTTTTATGGCATCTATATCCAAAGAAGCCGAAGGCTCGTCAAATATATAAACCTTTTGTTTCATACAGGCTACAGCGGTAATAGCCACCAGTTGCTTTTCTCCGCCGGAGAGCTTAAAAATATCTCTGTCAAGAAGCTTTTTCGTACCTAAAATTTCAGTATATTCTCTTACCGTATCTACTATCTCGTTCTTTGGCAGATTTCTGTTCTCCAATGCAAACACTATCTCATCCGTAGTATTTATACTGTAAAACTGACTTTTGGGATTTTGAAATACGGTAGATATAAAATCACTTCTGGCTGCCACATCCTTTTGGGAAATATCCTCCTCATCTACTATGATGCCGCCTTTAACATCCGCATTTACAAATTGGGGTATCACACCGTTAAGCAACTTAATAAGGCTGCTTTTTCCGCTGCCTGACGCACCCGATATTACACTTACCGTACCCTCTGCAAAGCTTACATTTACATCTTCCAATATTTTCTTATCACCATAAGACAAATTAATATCTTTTAATTCAAGCATAGTCTCTTCCTAAATTCAAATAGTAATTAAATCAATTCTTTCACAGCCTATTTATAACTCCTAAAAATACTTTGTATAATTTATTTAGGCAGATAACGGTTTGTCGGAGAGTTTATAGCATAAACAATGATAATAGTTTATAAAAATATCCCGCCACACTACTCTTACAAAAGATTAGTGCTGTGTAGATATATTTATAATTGTTTATGTTGCTATCTCCTTGACCTATAAAAAATACTCAATATAAATACAGCTGTAAATAACAGCATCAGCACATAGTCCTGTATCCTAAGTCTTGCGTCGGACACACTGCTTCTCGGCTTTCCAAGCACCATACCCCTTGTCATGGCAGAAATAGCCACATCATCAGCCGCCTTGGTTGAACACATAAGCAAAGGAACTATTCTGTATTCTACAAGTTTCTCCGGCTTGTTCCACAGATTTATAAAGTTAAGCTCATGCATTTTCATGGCATCCCTTATCATGCTGTAGTCTTCTCTTATAGAATAAAAGAATCTGAATAACAGTGATACAGGTATAATTATAAATTCCGGTACTTTAATATTTCTCATGGATTTTACCATGTCCGACATGGTACTTGTATACATAGTATAATAGCCCATAATCACTCCCGGCATCATACGTATAACTATACCTACAAAAAATAATGCTATACCGTCAAGCAACATTCCAAGTCTTCCTATCGCAAATCTTTCCAGAAGCCATGCACAAACTATCATAATGCTGCATTTAATGCACATTATGTACCTTCCATGCAGCAGTAATAATACAAAAGGAAATATTGATATAAGCAGTGATAAATACGGCAAGCTGTACTGTAAATTGCCTGTAATCGCAATAATTCCTATAAGCATTGTAAGATAGAATTTTGTTATAAAATCCAGGCTAAATTTATGATTTTTCATAATCCTATGCCATATTAGCCTTTTCAAAATGCTTCTTTAATATAGATATACCGAAGGTAGCTCCAAGATATCCTCCTAAAGCTCCAAATAAGGTAATAGGTAAAAGTGACCACTGCGGAAGTACTGAAAACATCTTATCAATGAAATCCTGAGGATATCCTCCGGCTAAGAGGTGCTTAATATATGATTCTCTTGCAATAAACATGGGCAAAAGATTAAAGGAAGCAAACAGTACAAATACCGTATATGCCCATCTTGCATGCTTTATACTCTTATATCCGCCCATTTTTAAGATCCACTCACCTATCAAAGCCAATAAAACAGTTCCCGGTATTACATAAACTCCGTGTCCCGTAAGTGCAAATACCAAAGAAACTATTATTCCAAGTATCAGCATCATACCGAACTTATCTATCCTGGTACTATAAAGCATAAATGCCGGTCCGGCAACAAAGGCACAGATAAAAGGAATAGCCGGCATAGTTACCGGAATAAAACCCAACATACCCGCACACCAATAAAATACTACTATAAGTACAGAGAATAAACTTGCATTAACCAAATCTTTTACTGTAAATTTCATCTTAAAATATCCCCCTTTTAAGTTAGTCTTACCTAACGATTATACTCTTATGCTCTTTAAACTTCAATAGTTTTACTGTCAAAATTGCAATAAAATTTAGTATATTTAATATTATTTTATATATACTTACCAAAGTTTTTGTATTTTACAAATTTTAATTCAACTAAAAAAGGCTGTAGCGATTACTAAGTTTTAAACCGCTAAAGCCTTTTTTTTATCATCTATCAGTCTTTGTTTCAGCCCCTCAAATATCTTTTCTCTTGCCTTTGCTGCATCCTCCGCACTAAGTGCTTCCACACCTGCAAGCGGATATTTAAGTCCCATAGTTTCATACTTAACTGTTCCCATTGTATGATAGGGAAGTACATCAAGTGCCTTTATATTCTTAAGAGAGCCTAAGAAATACCCCAGTTCATATAAAAATTTATCATTGTAAGTATATCCCGGAACCACAACATGCCTTATCCACACATCCTTTTTCTTATCGGAAAGGTATCTTGCAAAATCTATTATGGCAAGGTTCGGTTGAGAAGTAAGTTTTATATGTTCTTCATTATTTATATGCTTTATATCTAAGAGAAATAAGTCCGTAACTTCCAAAAGTTTGTCAAACTTTGCCAAAACCTTAGAATTTTGGGCATTAAATGTTATACCGCAGGTATCTACACAGGTATGCACACCTAAAGCCTTCGCCTTAGTGAAAAGCTCTATTATAAAATCCATTTGCAAAAGAGGCTCACCGCCTGTGCAGGTTATGCCGCCTCCCGTTAGATATGCTTTATATTTATTATAATCCTCAATTATCTCGTCCGTTGTCATCTGTTTACCTATACCTATTTCCCAAGTATCGGGATTATGACAATATAAGCACCTCATAGGGCAGCCCTGTAAAAATACTACATATCGGACACCGGGACCGTCAACGGTCCCGAATGTCTCGATAGAATGTATATTGCCGATAAGCATATTACATACCCTTATGGAAGGTTCTTGAAATTACATCATCCTGCTGCTCTTTTGTAAGCTTGTTGAAGTTTACGGCATAACCTGAAACTCTTACCGTAAGCTGTGGATACTTCTCAGGATGTGCCTGCGCATCAAGCAGTGTTTCCTTAGAAAAAACATTTATATTAAGGTGATGTCCGCCACTTATTGAATATCCGTCTAACATACTTACCAAGTTATCTATTTGTGCATTTGTTGCCATTTTTTTCCTCCTTTAATCTATGCCTTCATGCAGTGTAGGCACTGAACATGCCGTATTGTTACCGCAGGCACAATCATTATTTACTTGTATCTTTTTATCTTTACTTATAACCTCAAGATGACCGCTTCCGTTCTCCATAGCATCGTCTAAGAGGCTTACCAGATAATCTATATCTACTGCTTTATCATTTGTTTCCATAATAAGCTCCCTATAAAATTTACAGTGCAAGGCTTATTTTACACTAAGCTCAAGCTCCGCCTCTTTTGCCAATGCATCAAGATCAAGCTCACCTGCAAACACCTTATTGTCCTTGCCCAGTGCTCCCGGTATTATAGAGAATGTATTGGATATTCCGTCCTTTGCAGACTCAAACGGAAGCTTTGAAACTGAGGTAAGTGAAGCCAGGGCTCCATGTGTATCCCTTTGGTGCATAGGATTGGCTCCCGGTGCAAAGGGCTCTCCGTAACGTCTTCCGTCCGGAGTATTACCTGTCTTCTTACCATAGACTACATTGGATGTAATGGTAAGTATTGACATAGTCGGTATGGAGTTTCTATACACATGATGCTTTTTGATCTTATTCATAAAGCCTTCTACAAGCTCTACCGCAAGCTTATCAACCCTGTCATCATTATTGCCGTACTTAGGGAAGTCACCTTCTATCTCATAATCGGTAACTACACCGTCCTCATCTCTTATAACCTTTACCTTGGCATACTTGATAGCGCTTAATGAGTCGGCAACTACTGAAAGTCCCGCTATACCTGTAGCAAAGAATCTTGTTACTTCTCTGTCATGCAGTGCCATCTCAAGTGATTCGTATGAGTACTTGTCATGCATATAATGTATAACATTGAGTGTATTGACATAAAGCTTTGCAAGCCACTCCTGCATATCGTCAAACTTGCTCATAACATCATCAAAGTCAAGGTATTCACCCTCTACAGGCCTGTACTTAGGACCTACCTGCACCTTTGACTTCTCATCCACACCGCCGTTGATAGCGTATAACAGACACTTTGCAAGGTTTGCTCTTGCTCCGAAGAACTGCATCTCCTTACCTATGGTCATAGAAGATACGCAGCAGGCTATAGCATAATCATCTCCATGCTCAGGACGCATGATCTCATCGTTCTCGTACTGGATAGATGAGGTATTGATTGACATCTTGGCACAGAACCTCTTAAAGTTTACGGGCAGTTTGCTTGACCAAAGTACTGTAAGGTTAGGCTCCGGAGATGTACCGAGGTTGGTCAGTGTGTGCAGATATCTGAATGAAGTCTTTGTAACCAAAGGTCTTCCGTCAACAGACATACCTGCAAGAGACTCTGTAACCCAAGTAGGGTCTCCTGAGAATAATTGATTGTACTCCGGAGTTCTTGCAAACTTAACAAGTCTTAACTTCATAATGAAGTGATCTATGATCTCCTGTGCCTCTGATTCCGTGATAAGTCCCTTTTCCAAATCACGCTGCATATATATATCTACAAAGGTAGAAGTTCTTCCAAGACTCATTGCCGCACCGTTTTGCTGCTTAATTGCCGCAAGGTATGCAAGATACAGCCATTGTACGGCTTCCTTTGCATTCTCTGCCGGTCTTCTCAAATCAAAACCGTAGATTTCGCCAAGCTGTATAAGCTCCTGTAAGGCTCTGATCTGCTCTGACAGCTCCTCACGCAGCCTTATCTCATCTGCATCCATAACATCTACGGTAATATTAAGCTGCTTTTTCTTATCCTCTATAAGATAATCAAGTCCGTACAGAGCAACTCTTCTGTAGTCTCCGATAATTCTTCCTCTTCCGTAAGCATCCGGAAGACCGGTAATAATACCTGACTTTCTTGCCGCCCTCATCTCGGCAGTATAAGCATCAAATACTCCCTGGTTATGAGTCTTTCTATATTTGGTGAAGATATTAACTACCTCATCATCTACCTTATATCCGTAAGACTCACATGAAGTTTCAGCCATACGTATGCCTCCAAACGGCTGCAAAGACCTCTTGAAAGGCTTATCGGTCTGAAAGCCCACTATCTTCTCAAGCTCCTTGTCAAGGTAGCCCGGACCGTGGCTTGTAATTGTGGACACTATCTTTGTATCCATATCAAGCACTCCGCCTGCCTCTCTTTCCTTCTTAGACAGCTCCATAACCATATCCCAAAGCTTTGTAGTCGCCTCGGTTGCCGGAGCAAGGAAACTGTCATCACCTTCATAAAGAGTATAATTATCGTGTATAAAGTCTCTGACATCTACACGCTCACACCACTTGCCGGGTTTAAAACCCTCCCATGCTTTTTGCATTGTAAAACCTCCTTATTACATTTTAGTTTTATAATTAAAACTTGTATTGTGCACAAAAGATATTCCTTATTGCTACTTTATGAAACACTATTAAGTATAAATCAACATGCCGACTTCTCACTTTAAATATCAACGATACTACACACCGGTGCCATCACTTTATTTTAATTTGTTATATACATGGCAATCTTCATAAGGCAAGTATACTAAATTGCTAGGATTAGTCAACAAGCTGACTGCTCTTTTTTGTATACAAAATAACAAAAAGGTAGGCTTTACTAACTTGTACTGAAGAAAGTGCATTTTAAGGGGATACTGCCAATGATTTCGACTCTATTTATAATTTTATGAAACTCTGTTATAGCAACTATATGGATTTGTAACTTTTGTTATTTTTTTAACTATTCATGCAAAATATTACAGCCTGCCGATATACATAATATATACAAACAAGCTGTAATACAATAACTTTTAAAAAAGCTGATATCTTTTATATTTTTTATGCCTCAGCTGACTTTCAGCTTCATCTTTGTCAAATTTATGATCCATATTACAAGTTTTGCAGTATTTTGGCAAAGATTCAGAACTTATTCAAACCGGAACATAAGTTTTAGGGGTCATATTATAGATAAGTCTTTGATATTTATCTATGACTCACCGAACTCACTTACCAAGGCTGATACTGTTTGCTTAGCATCTCCGTAAATCATAACCGTATTATCATTGGTAAAGAGCGGATTTTCAAGTCCTGAGAATCCTGTACCCTTACCACGCTTTAATACGAATACCGTCTTAGCTTCAAATGCATTGATAATAGGCATTCCATAGATAGGTGAGCTCTTATCCTCTATAGCCGCAGGGTTTACAACGTCATTGGCACCTATAACTATAGCCACATCCTGCATAGGCATGGTAGGATTCATTTCATCGGCAGTCTTTAACTGTTCATACGGCACATCCGCCTCTGCCAAAAGTACGTTCATATGACCCGGCATTCTTCCGGCAACAGGGTGTATTGCAAAGCTTACCTCCGCACCGTTTTCCTCAAGCTTTGCAGCAAGTTCCTTAACCGCATGCTGTGCCTGAGCAACCGCCATACCGTATCCCGGTATAAATACTACCGAGTTTGCAGCCTCAAGTATAAGGAAGGCATCTTCTACAGATAAAGCCTTAGGCTCTTTTTCTTCTCCGCTCTTAGCCTTGGAGCCTGTAGCACCGAAGCTGCCGAATATAAGGTTGTAAAGAGTTCTGTTCATAGCCTTACACATGATAAGTGTAAGTATAACTCCCGAAGCACCTACCAGACAGCCTGCAACAACAAGTACGGTATTGTTTATAACAAAACCGGCAAATGATGCAGCCACACCTGAGAAAGCATTAAGAAGTGATATGATAACCGGCATATCTCCGCCGCCTATCGATACTACCATGGTAACACCGAGGACAAGAAAGAGTATTGTAATTACCGCCATGCAAAGTACTTTTAATGCCAGATCTTCAAAGAATGTATAGCCCAATATTGCCAAAAGTCCTACTACAACCAAAATTGCATTAATCAGGTTTTTAGATGGAATAACCGTCTGTTTCTTAAACATTTTTCCTGAAAGCTTGCCCCAAGCAACTACCGAACCTGTAAAGGTAATAGCACCTACAGCTATGGTAAGTCCGCCTGTAAATGTGGAAAATGCTGCAAATCCTTCATCTGCATGAGCCTTGTTGGCAAACTCGGCTATAGCGACTAAAAGTGAAGAAAGACCTCCAAAACCGTTAAACAAAGCAACCAGCTCAGGCATACCGGTCATTTCCACTTTCTTGGACCATATAGCACCTATTACACCACCTACAACAATACCTGCTATTACAAAAACATAGCCAATCATTACAGGGGCAATCTCTGTACCCTTTGCCCAGTTCATCATACCGCTTTCAAAAAGCACCGCAACTACCGCTATAAGCATACCTATAGAGGAATAAAAATTACCTTTTCTGGCTGTATCCGCTTTACCCAGCATCTTAATACCTCGTATAAAGAATATACAGGCAATCATGTATGCAATTATTAAAGCACTTTTAATATAATAGATGGTGCTAATCTCCTGTATTAAATCTTCCATTACTTTTTATCCCCCTTTTTCTTAAACATACCAAGCATTCTGTCTGTAACCATATATCCGCCTATAACATTGATAGTGGCAAATACTATTGCAAGAAAACCGAGTATCATTCCTGCCCAGCTGCCAAGGCTGACTGCAGTTACGGTAATCGCACCTACTATGGTTATACCTGAAATAGCGTTAGTACCTGACATAAGAGGTGTATGCAGCTGAGAAGGAACCTTGGATATAAGCTCCACACCCAAAAATGCGGATATTACAAATATAAATATAAGCATTAACATGATTATTTACCTCCGTCCTTAAATCTGTCATGAATTATCGCTCCGCCCTTGGTTATAAGGCAGCCCTTCATAATCTCATCTTCAAGTTTTACGTCAAGGTCCTTGCTTTCTTTGTTATAGAAATGTGTAAGGAAGGCTGATATGTTTCCTGAAAGCATCTTAGATGCATCATAAGGCACCTGTCTTTCAAGCATGTCACCCGACATGATGGTTACTCCGTTTTCTGTAACTACATTTTCAAAAAGTACCGAACCTTCTACATTACCGCCGGTAGATACCGCCATATCGACTACTATTGAGCCGGGTTGCATACGGGCAAGCACATCCTTGGTTATAAGCACCGGAGCCTTTCTTCCGAACACCTTTGCTGTTGTAATAACTATATTGGACTTTTCACATACCTTAGCCTGAGCTTCCTGCTGCATGGCTATTTGCTCCTTGGTAAGCTCCTTGGCATAACCTTGAGCGGTCTGTCCCATTTCTCCGAGGTTTATTTTAACAAAGCTTGCACCGAGTGACTTAACCTGCTCTTCCACCACAGGTCTTGTATCAAAGGCTTCGACTCTTGCACCCAATCTTTTTGCCGTAGCTATTGCCTGCAAACCTGCAACACCTACACCTATAATAAATACTCTTGCCGGTGAGATGGTACCTGCCGGTGTCATCATCATCGGGAATATCTTAGGGAGTTTCGCCGCTGCATTAATTACAGCCACATAACCCGCAAGTGAGGTCTGTGAAGACTGGACGTCCATTTTTTGTGCCAGGGTAGTTCTCGGTATCATCTCCAAAGATACCGCCATCGCCTTCTTCTCTACGAACTTATTTAAAAGTTCCTTTTCATTAAAGGGATCAAGGTAACTTAAGTGTAGAGTATCTTCCTTTAAGTTATCTATATTAGAGGGTTTTAGTATCCTTACCACTATCTCACTGTCTGCATATCCGGCATCGGCACTCTCTATAACCTCAGCCCCTGCATTAACATAACTTTCATCTGAAAATCCGGACTTAATACCTGCGCCGCTGACAACCTTGAACTCAAAGCCCATATTCTTAAGCTTCTTGATATCATCAGGTATTAGGGCAACTCTGGTTTCCAGCGAGTCCTCTTCTCTGCAAAGCAAAACCTTTTTCATATCTTGTATTTCCTTCCGTAGTTTTTTATTACATTCAATAGGTTAGATTACCCTACCTAGTATAGTATATGAC
>CAJPUK010000004.1 GCA_905373785.1 uncultured Johnsonella sp.
ACTCAGAAAAATATTCATCGTTTTTGATATACTTATTTTGTAAACGATACACTAGACGAAGATGAATATTGACAGTAGCCTGTTAGATATATATGTATAATATGTACCTGAAAGCAAGCTTTCATTTAGCATATTATACATATATATCCAAGCTGCCTGAACTGTAACCTAATATGCACACAATATTAATTAAGTACTACTATATTATCATACCTGTCAAGTGCCTGTATAGATGTATTATACAATTTTTATCATAAAAGTCATAGTTTTGATAGTTAGATATACATCTGTAATATACCGCATGAGTTACAGCTAAGATAGGTCAGATACACATGTGTAATATACCGAATGAAAGCTTGCTTTCAGGTGCATAGATGTATCTTACTCAAAGTTTTTAAGTCCTGCATCCTTAGGATCAAGACTTATTCTTCCTCCCTCTAAGACAAAACAGGGGATTCCTATATAGCCGCCTGCCTTCGCCTCATCAAATACAGCTTCCTTATCACGCAGCCTTAAAAACTCTTTTAAATTCATTACATGCTTGCCGATATCGATAAATTCAAAGTTTTCATTGCCCTTTATCTGCTTTTGTACTTCCACACAACCCGGACAGGTATCCATTCCATAAATTTTTATCATTGATTTTCTCCTCTTTTTAATCTTACTCCTTTAGTGAGCTGTTGATATTTGACACATTATTTGCTGTGTTTATCTTATTAAGAAACAATGCACCGGTCAATATACTATGTATCATATTTAAAAACTTTATAAGAATCAACGTTACAATTCAAGTAGCTCATTCATCTTCGTCAAAACAACTTAAAAATGTTTAATCTTATTTATAAGTTAGACGAAGATGAATATTGACAGTAGCCTGTTAGATATATATGTATAATATGTACCTGAAAGCAAGCTTTCATTTAGCATATTATACATATATATCTAGGCTACCTGAACTGTAACGAATCAACTTATTTTACATATTGACATTTGAATTTTTTTCTGTATAATTATGCATAAATATTTTATAAAAACTGATTTATATGCAATAAATCTTAGTTTTATATGTATAAATATACTGCTATATTTGTAGACACTTAGGAGGAGCAACATGGGTAATATAAATTTTTCAAAATTAATACCTTGGATTCCTGCATTTATTGAAGGAACTTTTAATACTATCATTCTTTCCTTACTTTCAGTTATTCTGGGACTTATTCTCGGCTTACTTGCCGTTACAATGAAAAGAAGTCATAGAAAAATTGTAAGATGGATAGGTAATGCCTATACTCAAGTTATAAGAGGCACACCCATGATACTGCAATTGATTATCTGGCTGTATGCCTTCCCTCCCCTCGGTATACAGATTCCTTCTATTCCGGCACTCGGAGATGTATTCGGTTCAAGGGAATTTTTAACTGCCATAATAGCCTTAGGAGTTAATTCCGGTGCTTATGTATGTGAGCTTCTGAGAGGAGGACTTGACTCGATTGATAAAGGTCAGATGGAAGCCGGAAGATCCTTGGGGCTTAAAAGAAGTCAGGTTATGAAGTACATTATCTTACCTCAAGCAATAAAGGTGGTACTTCCCGGACTTGGCAATGAGTTTATACAAATGATAAAAGAGTCCGCAATCGTTTCTACTGTAGGTATTTTTGATGTGATGTATACAAGCAATATAGTAAAGGCAAGTACTTATTCAATATTTGAGCCGCTTATTGCCATAGCCTTGATATACTTTGTAATGACAAATATATGCACAACGCTTCTTGGGCTACTTGAAAGGAGATTAAAAACCGATGCTTAAAACCATAGATCTTAAAAAAAATTACGGAGAGCTTGAAGTCTTAAAAGGCATAAGCACAGAAATTAAAAAAGGAGAGGTAGTATCCTTAATAGGTCCTTCAGGTTCAGGCAAGTCAACCTTCCTTCGCTGTCTTAATTATACAGAAATACCCAATTTTGGAGAAGTTTACTTCAAAGGACAAAAACTAAGCGAAAAAGAAGGAAAAGACTTTGATATTAATAAGGTAAGGGCAAGTATGGGAATGGTTTTTCAGCACTTTAATCTTTTTCCAAATATGGATGTACTTGGCAACATTACCTTAGCACCTATGAAAGCCAAAGGTTTATCACTTTACGAAGCCAAAAAGACTGCCGAGAAGCTACTTGATAAAATAGGGCTTTCAGATAAAATAAATGCCTTCCCGTCACAACTTTCCGGCGGTCAAAAACAAAGAGTAGCCATAGCAAGAGCCTTGGCTATGGAGCCGGAGCTTATGCTTTTTGACGAGCCTACCTCGGCACTTGATCCGGAAATGGTCAAAGAAGTGCTGTTAGTAATAAAAGAACTTGTTTCCGAAGGTATGACTACGGTTATAGTAACCCATGAGATGAACTTTGCCAGAGATATCTCAAGCCGAGTTATCTTTATGGATCAGGGACTTATAGTTGAGGAAGGAAGTCCCAAAGAAATTTTTACACAGCCTAAGGAAGAAAGAACCCGTATGTTTTTAAATAAGGTAACTTATTAGAATGAACCCCTATTTAGTATAAAGTATTATTGATACTTAATTAATAGTAGAGAAAAGCTCGATTTCCTTTATTATTCATTTGTTACAATCTATTAAGAAAGCAATAATAAGGCTAAATATCAACAATACTATACATTAGTTATATACTTTTCGCAGCGATTATCATTTCACCGGCAAGCAAAAGGTATATGAATCAACCGTTAGGTTTATATCTATTTACAGACAGTTAACAACAATATAAAAATATCATTTATAAATATGGAGGTAGTATTATGTTAAAGAAAAAAATATTTGTATCACTTATCGCAGCTATGATGCTTGTTTCAGCTTGCAGCTCATCAAACACGGGCACAGGCAAAAGCGGCAATGACAAACTCACCAAAATCAAGGCAGCAGGAAAACTCGTAGTCGGTACTTCTCCCGACTATCCGCCGGCAGAATTTTACATAATTGACGAGTCCGGCAACAAAAAAATAGTAGGTTATGAGATGGCATTGGCACAGGCTATAGCCGATGAAATAGGCGTAACACTTGAAATTAAGGCTACCGACTTCCAGGGTGTTCAGGCAAATATTCAGGCAAATCAGGTAGATATAGGCATAGCAGGTTTTTCCCGTACCGAGGAAAGGGCTAAGGTCATGGACTTTTCTATAGGATATAATCAAGAGTCCAAACATGGATGGCAGGGTATTATGATACGTAAAGAAGATGCAAAAAAGTATGCAACACTGGATGATTTTAAGAATTCCAAACTTATTCTGGGCGCTCAAGCCGGCTCCATACAATATGAAATGGCACAAAAACTTACCGATGTAAGTAAAATAAAGCAAATGGGCACACTTGACGCCTTAGTTATGGCACTTAATGCAAAGGATCTTGATGCAGTTATAATTTCTACCGACAATGCCACAAGTATGTTAAGTACCTTCCCTGAGCTTATGATACTTCCACAAGAAGGTTTTAACCTGGACCCTGAAAGTTTCTACGGAGTAAATGTTGCCCTACTTACAAAGGCAAGCGGTGATGAGAATAAAGCCTTCCTTGAGGTTGTAAACAAGGTAATAGAAAAGGCAAATTCTGACGGCAGTTTTGAAAAATGGCGTGCAGAGGCGGTTGAGCAGGCAAAACAGGCAGTAGTCGAATAGAGGTAAGTATATGCAAAAGATTATAAAAAAGACCATAGAAAATAACATGGAGTCTTACAAAAAATTAGTCAAAACTTTATATGAGAATCCGGAACTTGGCAATCAGGAGTTCAAATCACAAAAACTTCTCACAGATTACCTGAAATCGGCAGGCTTTGAAGTACAAAGCGGTGTTGCCGTTCCAACTGATTTTGTAGCCAAATACTCCTCAAAAAAAGAAGGACCAAAGATAGCATTTATGTGTGAATATGATGCCCTTCCGGTGGTGGGGCACGGTTGCGGACATAATCTTATAGCCGGTATGAGTGTTGCCGCCTGCGAGGGACTTAAGTCGGTAATAGATGAGGTCGGTGGCGAGGTGTATGTCTTCGGCACTCCGGCTGAGGAGAACTTCGGAGGCAAGGTTTCCATGTCCAAGGCGGGGCTTTTTAATAATATAGATGCAGCTTTAATGCTGCATCCTTCCACTCAAAACGGTCTGGGCTCAGACTCCAATGCACTCTATCCGCTTAAGTTCGAGTTTTTCGGCAAAACTGCCCACAGTTGCAACGCCTATCTCGGCGCTTCCGCTTTGGATGCTGCGGTTATGACTTATCAGGGTATCAATATGCTTAGACAGTTTGCCAAACCTAAGCAAAGAGTATTTATACACGGTGTTATTAAAAATGGAGGAGAAGCTGCCAATGTCATACCTGACTACTCTTCTATGGAGTATTATTTCAGGGCAAAGACTATCAGCTATGCCATGGAACTTGCAAAAAAAGCAACAACTATAGCGGAGGGAGCCTGTCTTGCTACAGGTACGACATTAAAAACTTCTGTATATGAATGTCCCTACGAAGATACCGTACTTAATTATAAACTCGGTGAAATCTTAAAGGAGAAGTTCATAGAAGAAGGGCTTAATGATATAAAACCGATAGAAACAGACTCAGGCGGCTCTACAGATGTAGGTGCTGTAAGTTATATCTGCCCTACCATACAAGGATATATAAAAATAGCCGACAGTGAAGTGGCAGGGCACTCTGTTGAAATGGCTGACGCCACCGTATCTGAGGTCGGCAACAAGGCACTTTACCTGGGAGCTGTGGTACTTGCCAAGGTCGGTCTTTCACTTATAAAGGATGAAAAGTTACTTGATGAGGTCAAGAAAGAGCAAAAAGAAAGACTGGCTGCTATAGGGCAGTTAGCAACATAAAAAATTAAACAGCAGTAATTAACAGAAACACTCCTTATTTCAATCATACTCGCAGCACTGTTAAAAGATTGAAATGGGGGTGTTTCTGTAATCACCGGTCCGCACGAAATAACTGTATAGGGAATCGGGGTAAATAAGCAGCTATAGTTTATGTGATAGACAAAGCACCGTTTATACGGTTTGCCTTTTAATAATATGCTCGACAAATTCCTTATTATTATTAGTGTCTGCGAAAAGGCTTATAACTCTTTCAGCACTTTCCTCTGCCTTATTTGAATTTGTAGATTTCTTTATTATCCTAAGGGCTTCCTGTTCTGCGGGGCTTAAAAGCAGATCATCCCTTCTTGTGCCGCTTTTTAGGATATCTATAGATGGGAATATACGTTTTTCGGAAAGTTTTCTGTCAAGAACAAGTTCCATATTGCCGGTTCCCTTAAATTCCTCATAGACTATATCATCCATACGGCTTCCGGTATCTACTAAGGCAGTTGCAAGTATGGTAAGACTGCCTCCCTCTCTGGTATTTCTGGCAGCACCGAAAAATCTTTTCGGCATGTGCAGTGCGGCAGTGTCAAGACCTCCTGAAAGGGTTCTTCCGCTTGAAGCTATAGTGAGGTTATAGGCTCTTGCAAGTCTTGTAATAGAGTCCAGCAGTATAATAACATCTTTTCCATGCTCTACCAGTCTTTTAGCCCTTTCTATTACCATTTCGGATACTCTTTTATGACGCTCCGGAAGCTCGTCAAAAGTAGAATATATGACCTCTACCTGTTCTCCGGTAATTGCCTCTTTTATATCGGTAACTTCCTCCGGTCTTTCATCTATTAAGAGGATGATAATATTCATATCAGGTTCGTTCCTAAGTACCGCCTTAGCCACTTCTTTAAGTAAAGTGGTTTTTCCCGCCTTAGGCGGAGATACTATCATACCTCTTTGTCCTTTTCCTATGGGAGATATTATATCCATGACACGCATGGATGTTGGAGTATTTGGATAGTTTGACAGGGGTATGCGCTTATCCGGAAAAATAGGTGTCAAGTCTTCAAAATTAGGTCTGTGTTCCAGCTCGGATACTCTGTAACCGTTTACAGTTTGCACATAAAGCAAGGCGGCGAATTTCTCCGCACTTGCTTTTACACGTCTTGAGCCGCTTATTATATCGCCGGTTTTTAACTTAAATCTTTTTATTTGTGAAGGTGCCACATATACATCATTGTCTCCGGGAAGAAAGTTCTCACATCTTATGAAGCCGAAACCGTCAGGCATAACTTCAAGTATGCCGTGTGCAATGATGCCGGAATCAAGCTCCCTCATCTCAACAGGGATTTTTTCATCATTTTGTTGTTTTTTGACTGTATGTTGCATGGGTTCTTCTTTATATAAAGTTTTAGGAGCATCTATATTTTTCTCCTCTTCCAAAACTTCTTCTACTTTTGCCTCATAATGCTTTACCAAAAGAGAAACCAGATCCTGTTTGTTTAAAGCAGTGAATTTCTTCAGTCCTTCATGTTTTGCAAGCTCTCTAAGTTGTAAAATCGTTAATGTTTCAAGTTTATCCTTCATCATATTGCTCACTGTCCTTTATAATTCTTTTTGTATGTTTTTGTTCCAAACCTGTACCTGAAGGATGGTAAAATTTGTATCCCGACATCTCTTTAGGAAGGTAGTTTTGTTTAACAAAGTGTTTTGGATAGTTATGGGGATAAAGGTATCCCACACCTCGTCCAAGTGAAGTTGCAGCACTGTAATGCTTATCTCTAAGGTGCATAGGAACTTCATAGGCTAAAGTTTTTTCCAAGGAAGCATTTGCCAGGTCTATTGCTTTTATAGCGGAATTACTCTTAGGAGCATTAGCTATATAAAGTACAGCTTGAGCAAGCACTATTCTTGCTTCCGGCATACCGAGCCTCTCGACAGCCTCGGCTGCCGAAGTTGCCAGTACCAAAGCCATCGGATCTGCATTCCCCACATCTTCTGCCGCACAAATCATAATTCGTCTTGCTATGAATTTTATATCTTCTCCGGCATAAAGCATCCTTGAAAGATAGTACACACTTGCATCGGGATCGGAGCCACGCATACTTTTTATAAAAGCGGATATGGTATCATAATGGTTATCTCCGGATTTATCATAAGATATAGTTTTTTTCTGTATACATTCGCTTGCTACTTCCAAATCTATATGAATGTAGCCGTCATTTCCTATGTCGGTGGTAGTTACAGCTATTTCAAGTGCATTTATAGCGGCTCTGGCATCACCGGCTGCTGCCTGAGCAAAAAAATTTACAGCCTCATCACTTATATCTATTTTATAATTTAAAAGCCCTCTCGGATCTTTAAGACATCTAAGAAGTACTTCTTTAATATCCTGAACGGAAAGTAATTTGAGTTCCAGTACGGTAGATCTTGATATCAAAGCGGAATTAACCTCGAAATAAGGATTTTCAGTTGTAGCACCGATTAATATTACGGTACCGTCCTCTACAAAGGGCAGAAGATAATCTTGCTGTGCTTTATTGAATCTATGAATTTCATCTATAAATAATATAGTCTTTTTTTGATACATTGCAAGGGTATTTTTTGATTTACTTATAGCTTCTTCCATATCCTTCTTTCCTGTGCCGGTAGCATTGATTTGAAGAAAATTTGTACTACAGGTGGAAGATATAACCCTGGCTATGGTTGTCTTTCCGCAGCCCGGTGGACCATAGAGAATGATAGAGCTTAATTTATCAGCTTTAATTGCTCTGTAAAGAAATTTGTTTTTGCCTAGTATATGTTGTTGTCCGACTATATCATCAAGAGTTTGGGGTCGTATGCGAAAAGCCAACGGAGCACTTTGCTCAAGTTCTTTTTCACGCATATAATCGAATAAATCCATTGTACCTCCGGATTGTTTGATGATGATTAGGGTAGAATTATTGATTAAATAAAGAGACTCTGACTTATAATCAGAGTCTCCCCATCTTGCTTAAGAGTAATTAAGCCAATACAGTAACATTAACAGCTTGAATGCCTCTGTTGCCCTCAGTTGTCTCAAAAGAAACCTTTTGACCGTCTTCAAGAGATTTGTATCCCTCTGAATTAATTCCTGAGAAATGTACGAAAATCTCACTTTGATCTGCATCATCTGTGATGAATCCGTATCCTTTTGAAGCATTAAACCACTTAACTGTACCGTTATGCATGATGGTACCCCCTAATAGAATATATTTGCATTTCTTTGAAACCAAATCCTCACATATTTTTATAAAATATAACCGGCGGCAACAAGTTATACCTTATAAAAATATGTGAAACTAAAGCCCAACTGAAACACAATTATATTGTATCAACTGACTAAAAAAAAGTCAATAGAGTAAGTATTATTTTAAAGTTTTTTACAGTACATACTAAAAATACCATGTCATATAGTAAAATTATACAAAAGAAAATAATTGAGTTATATAACTATGATTTCTTTATCCTGAAATTTTTCCACATGCCCTATGATTTCAGTTTCAGGGCAGACTTTCTTTATTGCTTCAAAAGCTCTTTGAGAATGTTCTTTGGCTACACTGTACAAAAGTCCTCCGGCAGTTTGAGGATCAAAAAGCAAATCTACATAAGCACTTTCAAACTTGCCTGCAAAACTGACATTGGATCTTAAGAAAGCTTTATTTTTATAGGTGGCAGCCGGAACCAGTCCCATGCCGGCATAGGCTAAAGAACCGGTTAAATATTGTATTTTCCTATGATCTATCACTATACTTAATCCGGTATTTTCACACATTTCAAAACTGTGACCCAAAAGAGAAAAGCCGGTTACATCGGTGCAGGCATGAACACCTTCTATGTCCTTTATAGCATCTGCCGCATATTTATTAAGTGTAGTCATGCTTTTTATCATAGCATCATATTCATTATCTTTTATAATTTTTCCACGATAAGCATTTACAAGCACACCTGTACCTATTGATTTAGTAAGTATTAAAGCATCACCGTCTTGTATACTGTTATTTTTTAATATTTTATCAGGGTGAACAATACCCGACACACATAGACCGTACTTGGGTATCTCGTCTTTGATTGTATGACCGCCGACTATTATGGCATTAGCCTCTTTAACCTTATCATAACCTCCTTTTAGGATGGCATTGACATCTTCAAAAGGCACAGTTTCCGGAAACATTAAAACATTCATACATAACTTGGCTTCTCCGCCCATAGCCCATACATCGGATAATGAGTTTGTAGCAGCTATTTGACCGTATACATAGGGATCATCCACTACAGGAGGGAATATATCCACTGTCTGTATAAGTGCAAGTTCATCTGTAAGTTTGTAAACTGCGGCATCATCGGCAGTATCAAAGCCTACAAGTAAGTTCGGTTCATCAAACTTCGGTAAATTACGCAGCACCTGCGAAAGGTCGCTCGGACCTATTTTAGAGGCTCACCCTCCACAATCTTTTGACAATTTAGTAAGAGTTAAATCTTCCATAAAATCTCCAATAAATTTCATATTTTATATATTATATTCTGCATCGTTATTTAAATAATTGTCTTAATCATATTTTGCAGCTGCTTGAATTGTTGTAAGCGTTTTTGTTATGTTACACATTTTCCCTGATATTTGCAACTTTAAATAAAACAAAGAATTTAATTGATAAACTGAAAATAACAAGAATTTCAGAATATTAGTAACCCTTATATTGTAACAGGTAAAATGCATTTTGTATACTAATGATTGACCGAGCTCTTTGAGCGAGGGATGCTTATTGCCCTTTAGGGCAATAAGCCGATACCTTGTTACAATTCCATATCTACCAGGTTTTTGATTTTATCAAACAAAGTATTGTATTTTTCTATATGTTCTTTTATTTCTTTGGCTTTGTCGGGATAATCACTGATAATTCCGGCTACCGGACTATACACATATTTTTCTATTATTTTTTCTTTATTTACTGTCCATATGTATATTTTCTTATTAGCCCAAAGTGCCTGCCATACCAGATGCTCTCTATAAGAAAAGTCCTCTACTACAAAAAAGTCCACATCCGCATTTAATAAATCCCCGAAATAAAAGGGCATTATATAGCCTATATCCATATACTTATGTGTTTTGTGAATTTTTTCAACCACATTAAGATCAAGAGACATAACCTTATACTTATCATCTATTTCAAGCTCTTTCATCTTGTCCATAAACAAATCAACATAATTATCAGGCTCTCCCCCATGAAGTTTAATTTCAACTACCAAGTTGATTCCCAGTTCTTTCGCTCTTTTCACATAATCATCAAAAGAAACTATATGCCCTGTAAAACCGTTATTTGAAATTTCCATTCCGACCAAATCATCATAAAGCATATCTTTTATATCGGTATTTATTTTAGCCAACCTGAATAAGTTAAAATCATGCATGGCTATAAACTTCTTATCCTTAGTCATCATTATATCGACCTCGGCATAGTTAAGCCCTGCCTTCTTGGCTCCCTCTAATGCTTCTAAGGTATTTTCCACCGCATTTTTGGTAAATCCTCTGTGTGCAACTATAGTAAGCCCTTTATTTACCTTCATTGCCCCCAGTTTTGCTTCCTGATATACAAAATCAACTGTAAATAAACTTATACTTAAGATACAAGCTAAAGCAAAGTCTATGTATGAGTGCTTATTTTTTTTATACACCCTCCTGTCCTTATACTCTTCTTTTCCAACTACAGTATGTACAAGTATAGCCATGGTAGTAAGCTTAAGTGTCGCCTCAGACACTATATTAACAGTTCTCAGTAAACTTAAAACAAAGGAATATAAGGCTATATTCTCGCCGCTAAAATCTAAAAGTAAAGCACTATACATTACTATTTTATAAATAAGGGTTTTACCGGCAAGAAGAATTACTATAATTAAAAATACCCTGAATACATCCCTGCAACAAGTGCCGAACGCCTTGGTCTTTACAAAGCTTTCCAAAAGACAGGCTGAAAAATTTTTATCACCTAATACAAAGATAGGAAAAGTGTACATAAATCTTATATTTAAATACATAATAAATATTGATAAAAAATATACGAAATATTTGAACATTCCCGTTCTTAAAAACTCATCTATAAAGAATGTAGGCATATATACCGAACTCGTTAAACTCAGAGAAAGTCCTATATAAGTAAGCCTTATAGTCAAAATAATATAGGCAATAAAAAGTAAGACCTCTATAAATGCAAAGCTTTTATCCGGCTTTAGAAGTTTTTTAAGCACAGCTCTTACACTTACTCGGGTTTTAAGTTTAGAAGGCAGACATAAATATATCAAAATATATACTTCCGCACATACCAAAAGAACTATCAGAAGTAAATACATTATAAAAACTATCAAAGAAAAAGGGTTTATAAATAAATACAATGCATTATCCACTCCGAAATGGGATAAATTTGCTAAGTATAAGCTTAGATAGAAAACCTCTCTTGCCAAGCTTATCCCTACAATTATTGTAAATATTTTTATTATACAACTATAAAATATTGATGTTATATTGAGACATTTTACTATATACTTATTATTTTGTAAAAAGGCATATACTTCTTTCAACATTTAACATTTGTTCCTTTAATAACATTTTATATTAAAATACCGATATACCATTCACAACAATATTTTGCCGGATAAAAACTAATCCCTATTTTCCATAATATAAGCTATTAATATTATCTTACGCAGTTTCGGTATAACAGATGATATGAAATGTAACATTTTATATAACCTGTTTGTAATTACAACTTTTTTCTTTTGCTCATATGCTCGTATTATATCGTAAGCAACTTCCGACACCTTCGCCTTAGGATAGGACAAATCATTTTTATTTATCAAATCGGTATCAGTCGGTCCCGGACAGGCTGTAAGTATATATATACACTGCTTTCTAAGCTCGGCAGCCATAGCAAGGCTGTAGTGGTATAAACCTGCCTTGGATGCGGAATAAGTTGCCATATATGGATGAGGACAGAACGCCGCCATAGAGGAAATATTTATAATAGAGCCCTTTCTTTCTTTTTCAGCCCACTTTCTCACACAGTATTTTGAAAGTTCTATAGGTGATATAAGATTGGTATACATAAGACTTATGTCATTCTTTAACTCTATATTTTGAGCCTTATCTACACATAAGATACCGGCACAGTTAACAAGCAGGTCTATAACAACTTCCTGCTCTTCCAATACGGAAATCAGTTTTTTTAAACCCTTAGCCAAAGACAAATCAGCCTTTATAACCTTGCACTCTATATTATAAACCTTTTTAAGTTTATCACTTATTTTTTCTAATCTTCCTTCTCTTCTTGCAACAAGCACAAGATCATATCCTTTTTTCGCAAAAAGCCTTGCAAGATTCAGTCCTATACCTGACGATGCGCCGGTTATAAGTGCAAGCTTCGACTTTAAAAAATCGGGTGATTTAGCTTGAGTATTAATTTCTTCCATATTGCTTTTTCATCCTCCTTTAGGCGTCTTTCCCTATATTTTTACTATATTTTAACACAAATGTTCGGCTTTGTAAGCACTTGCACTTTTTAAGTACACTCCACACCTTAAAGTATATCTTAACTTATAATGACTTAATCATATTCACAAGCTCTACAGCGTGTGCCAAGCCTTTTTCCTTAATTTGCACCAAGACATCCGGATCCTGTCTTGCCTGATATGATACTCCTCCGGTGTAGAGAAAGCCTGCATACTCCATTTGACACATAGTAACACTTGAAATCAAAGGCTGTATAAAGTCCTTAATCTCGTGCCCTGCTGCACCGTAGCTGTGATAAAACTCCTCAGGCGCACCGCTTGTCAAAGATATAATCACCTTCTTACCCTTTAACTTATCTCCGGTACTGCCATGAGACCAGCCATGTAAAAAGGTCTGCTCTAACCACCTGTGCAGTATGGAAGGTGCGGAATACCAAAACAGCGGAAATTGTAAAACTACTATATCCGCTTTTTCAAGCTTAGCCTGCTCCGCCTTTGCATCAATCTTAAAATCCGGATAAAGCTCGTCCAAACGATCTATTTCAGCCTCAGGTATAAGCTTTTTAACTTCTTCTAAAACCAATTTATTTACTACTGAATCACTAAGATCTGTATGACCTGAAACAATTAATACATTTTTCATATTCTCTCCTTTTACACAAAAGCCTTCGGGTTACAATTACTTTATAGTCCAAATTATTAATTATGTAAATAGTTTTATACTTTTTTTTATAAAATTATATATCCGCTACAGGTATAAGTATGCTGACACTTGCTCCGCTATCGGTATTATTTTCAAGTCTTAATTCACCTCCAAAGGAGCTTACTATATCATCGGTTATACTAAGACCAAGTCCGGAATGTTCAGTGTTTGACCTGCTCTTATCTCCCCTGTAAAATTGCTCCTTTGCTTTTTTTAAGTCCTCCTTACTAAAGCCCCTGCCTTTATCAATACATTTTATTAAAAAACACTTATCTGCCAAGCTGAAATCCACCTCTATATCCGTATCTTTTTCACTGTAGTTTATAGCATTTGATACTATGTTCATTACGGCACGATTTAATAAGTCAATATCTGCATTTATGTATATATTAGCATAAAGCTTATTTATAATATTAATACTCCTTCTTTTTGCGATAGCCAAGGCTTTGATTTCTTCACCTATCTGCGTGATAAACTTATCTGTAGCAAGTACTGCATGTAAATCTTTATCAATATTTTTCCCCTTATTAAGTTCCGAAAGATTTTTAAGCAAAAGCTCTACCCTGTCAATATTATTAAGACTGTAGTTTACAAAATCCTTTTGCCTGTCACTAAGCTCAGTTAATGATAAGAGCTCGGTATTGCCTCTTATTACGGTTAAAGGTGTCTTTATATCATGTGCCAGTGCCGCAATCTGCTCACGCTTTGTCTGCTCCATACTCCAATTTTTAATTAAGCTTTCTTTAAATGCTTCCTTCATACTGTCTATAGAATCTATTACATCATTAAGCTCTGTTATATCGGTTCTTTTTGCTTGAAAATCAAGATCCTGTTCCTTTATTTTTTCAGTAAGCTCTATTATGGAAGATAGTCTTTTCTTTAATTTTCTTGAAAATAATAAGGTAATCAGCATAAATTCCGCTATACAGGTAATGGCTAACAAAAGCAAGATCAAAACTTCAAAATCCGGTAAAAATTTCTCCATCCACGGAATCGTATATCTTATTTTCGGCTCATAAAGCAATATACATATATCTTCTTTTCTCTCTATCACATTATAAAATATAGGTATCTCTTCACCGCTGAGTTTACTGAAATAAATATGCAGAGCTTCTTTTTGCTCTTTTTTTGTCATATTACTCTCAAAGATCTCATCATTTTTAATCAAAGCATATAAGGCTTCACTCGGAAGTTTTGAAAAATCAAAATCGGCATTTTTTTCAATTTCCCTTTTTAATAATTCTTCATTTTTTTCAAGAATATAGGGGTCTTGAACTACTCCGAGCTTTATTATAACATTGCCGAATAATATAAATATAAATAAAGCCGATAAAAAAGAGGAAATCACAAATATAAAATACTTTACAAATATATATTTAAGTGAGTGTCTTCGTTTTCTTTTTATTTTCATTTCCACTTGTAACCTATTCCCCATACGGTTTCAATAGGTGTAAGTTCGTATTTTTTAAACTTTGCCCTTATATTTTTTATATGCTCCCTTATTGCCGTAGGCGTTCCCCTATCTTCAAAACCGTATAAATAATCATAGATCTGCTCCATAGTAAATACCTGCCCCTTATTTTTTGCCAGGTATTCGCAAATCTCATATTCCGACTTTGTAAGGTCAATATTTTCCTCTCCACAGGCTATAATTTTTTCAGACAAATCAAAACGTAGCCCCTTGCTTACAAGCACTATATGTCTTTCTCTGTTTTCTCTTCTAAGATGTGCAGCGATTCTGGCTATAAAACTTCTTATACCGAAGGGCTTACAGATATAATCATCAGCCCCGTATCCCAGACCCGATATTATGTCCGTCTCCTCGGTTTTTGCAGTCAGAAAAACAATAGGACAGTCCGTTAGGGAGCGTATTTTTTTACAAAATGCAAATCCGTCCGTTCCCGGCAGCATAACATCAAGCAGTATCAAATCATATCCGCCTATCTTATCCATATCTACATTTTCTACAGCTAGGGCTGTGTCAACTCTATAGCCTTGTGAAGTCAGTGTATTGTTAATAAGCTCTAAAATATCTTTATCATCATCCACTGCTAAAATTTTCTCCACTGCATTTCCCCCTTATAGTAATTATTTACTCATTGCTTCTACCTGTGTTATAAACAAAGTTAAGTTTCATGCCACAAACATTTCATTTGCCATAATACAACTAATTTCTAATTTTTTTATAAGGAAAATATAATTAGGCTTCTTTGACTTACTTTCTTGCATTTCTTTCCCAGAATACTCCGTCCTCATAACCTTGTATCCTCTTATCGGTATCTGCCATTTCAAGTCTTTTCTCAGCCCACACACAGTACTGCTCGTTTTGTTCTATACCTACATAATGTCTTCCAAGTTTTTTAGCACATACCGAGGTAGAGCCCGAGCCTAAAAACGGATCGAATACTATATCTTTTTCGTTGGAGCTTGCAAGTATCAGCTTAGCCAGGAGTTTTTCAGGCTTTTGTGTCGGATGTGCGGTATTTTCCGGCATAGACCAATAGGGTATGGATATATCGTCCCAAAAATTGGACGGATAGGTGTTTCTAAAGTTGCCCTCATCGGTTTCTTCCCAGTCTTTGGGCTTTCCGTCAACCTTATAAGGGGCTACGACTCTTCGCCTTGTCTTTACAGCCTCTACATTAAAGGTATAGTCTTTGGACATAGTGGCAAACCATATATCTTCCATGCCGTTTTTCCAATTATATAATGCCCCTCTGCCCTTTTCTCTTTGCCATGTGATCCTGTTTTGGATATAAAAATACCTTTTTAATACACTTGCTATAACTATGCTTGACTTCCAATCGCAGCAGACATATATTGATGCGGCATTTTTAAGTAGGGGCAGTACCCTCTCTATCCATGCCTTTGTGTATTCCTCGTATATACCGTCGGCACTTTTTTTGAATTTATTTCCATGAAAGTCCTTATCTATATTGTAAGGAGGGTCAACAATTAATAAATCTATAAATTTTTCAGGCATTAATGAAAGTATTTCCAATGTATCACCGAGCAGGGTTTTGTCAAGTATACTTTCCACATCAGTCCTTGAGTTTACTTTTATGCACCTGTCAAGATACACTTTTCCTTCTTCTATAGTTAAATCTATAGTCTTATTTAACTTAGACTTCATATACATATCTTCCTTTTGTTATAATATCATACATAAAGTACCCAGCGTAATTAATACAGCTCCTATAACTGACTTTATATTTATCTGTTCTCTAAGTATTATAAAGGCCAGTACCAAGGTAATTACCACACTGAATTTATCTATTGCTACAACTTTTGAAGCCGCTCCAAGTTGTAAAGCCTTATAATAACAAAGCCACGATGCACCTGTTGCCAGTCCCGAAAGTATAAGGAAAATGAGACTTTTCCTGCTTATTTGTGTAATACCGGTCTGTGCTCCTGCCATAAATACCATGAGCCATGCCATCAAAAGCACAACTGTTGTCCTTATAGCTGTTGCAAGATTTGAATTCACAGCACTTATTCCTATCTTTGACAATATTGCGGTTAATGCCGCAAATATTGCCGAAAAAATTGCAAATACTATATCCATTAATTATCCTTTCCGACTAACAATAATAAATAAGGCTATCGCATAAAAAGAAAATAATACCTTATACAGTGATTTTTGCTTTACTCACTATTATATACTGTATATTAGATTCTTAATACGACAGCCCCGTTTTATTTTTTATAAATTTACTTTGCCTTACCCTGATTAGCTACTGCATTCATCTTTGCATTGAGCTCTTCTTCATTTGCAAGATAATAATGCTTTAATGCCTTAAAATTATCATCAAACTCATATACCAAAGGTACAGCTGTAGGAATATTAACACCCATTATCTCATCTTCGCTCAGGTTATCAAAATATTTTACCAAAGCACGGAGTGAATTTCCGTGAGCTGCAATAACTATTCTTTTTCCTGCCTGCATCTGAGGCTTTATCTCACTTTCAAAGTAAGGTACCACCCTTGCTACAGTTTCCTTAAGACTTTCGGTAAGAGGAAGCATGTTCTTATCTTCTACCTCACGATACTGCTCCTGTGTGCGAGGATTTCTCTCATCACCTTCTTCCAGTGCAGGAGGCATAACCGCATAGGAGCGTCTCCAGATCTTAACCTGCTCTTCACCGTACTTAGCTGCGGTTTCAGACTTATTAAGCCCCTGTAATGCACCGTAGTGTCTTTCGTTAAGCTTCCATGATTTCTTTACAGGAAGCCACTCTCTATCCAATCCGAGCAATACCTCATTTAATGTATGAATAGCTCTTTTCAAATAGCTTGTGTAGCAAAGATCAAAGTCGAATCCGGCTTCCTTAAGCTGGCGAGAAGCCTCCTTAGCCTCTTCAATACCCTTTTCACTAAGCTCTACATCTGTCCAGCCTGTAAATAAATTCAATTTATTCCATTCGCTTTCACCATGACGAATTAAAACTAACTTCATATTCCCAACTCCTTTGATATAGAATATAGTATTGTAACGGTTTATGCAAATTCTTTATCTTTATCAAAATATTATAAATAATGCTTTCTTTATATACTTACACAGACCGTCAGCTCTAATTACTTTTGCAATATGATTATAGCATAACTTATTATTATTACCTATCTGCAAATTGACTTAAACTTAACAGTTAATTCCTATCCTTTTTGTTTACCTGTCATACTTTCTACCGTCAACTTCATAACTGTAGTCCTTGAAACCGCAGCCGGATTAAACTCGAAATGCACCTCATGGTAGCTGTCCGTAAGTATGGTAAGAGCCTTGATCTTCTCTTCTACATCCTCCACGATTTCTATCCTACCTCTGCCCATTACACTGCTGTAATTCATGGTGCAGTAACCTCTTTCCTTATCTGAATAAAGCTCATGGTCACAGTCCATCTCAAAAGATACAAGATTATTCTTTTCCAGCAAAGAATACTTATATCCTTCGGTAGCCCCATGAAAATAAAGGTATAATTTGTCATCTTCCACGCTCATACCGAAATTAAGCGGAAGTATGTAAGGCACTTCCTCATCATTTATTCCAAGCCTGCATACATCACATTTTTTTATTATATCTATAAGTTCGTTAAACTCACTTACCAATCTGTCTTTTCTTCGCATAAGTATCTCCTTCCAATACATTATTAGCTACATAAAATTATTCTAACAAAGACAGGGGGCATTTTCAATAATTAATAAAAAGACTTCACAGCAAATACATACTTAAGCCTAAACTTAAATACATCTTCATGTGAAGTCTTTATCAGCAAAATTTACTTTTTAAGTAAATCTCTTATCTCTTCTAAAAGCACTATATCAGCCGGCTTTTCTTCAGGTTTTTCTTCTTCCTTTACCTCTTCTTTTTTCCTAAAAGAGTTCATAGCCTTAACCATCAAAAATATACTGAAGGCTATGATCAGAAAATTAATTATATTTTGAATAAAAGTTCCGTACATTATAGCTGACTCGGGTACATCACCCTGTGCCTGTGTAATTACGATCTTAAGATTTTCAAAATTAATACCGCCTATAAGTATACCGAGTATAGGCATAAGTACATCCTCTACCAAAGAAGTAACTATCTTACCGAATGCAGCACCTATAATAACGCCGACTGCCAGATCAACCACATTCCCCTTAAGGGCAAACTCCTTAAATTCCTTTAACATAAATCTCTCCTTAATTTTGGTAAGAAGATTATACCCAATAAGTGTTTATTTTGACAATATTAACTATAACTTATTTATCCTGTATACAGTATATTATTTTGTATACTTGTTACAGTCTATAAAAAATCAATCCTTATGCAACACTCTGCTTAAAAACTGTCTGGTTCTGAGTTCTTTTGGATTGTTAAGCACTTCCCTCGGGATTCCCTCTTCTATTACCCTGCCATCATCTATAAACATCACTTTATTGGCTACCTCCCTTGCAAAATCAATTTCATGACTTACCACTACCATGGTCACGCCATCCTCTGCAAGTTTTTTCATAACTTTTAACACCTCTCCCACAAGCTCCGTATCAAGGGCGGAGGTGGGTTCGTCAAAAAGTATAAGCTTGGGGCTTGCAGCTATGGCTCTTGCTATACCCACTCTTTGCTGCTGCCCTCCTGAAAGCTTTGAAGGGTAATAATCATATCTGTCTGAAAGCCCTACCCTGTCAAGTGCCGACTTTGCTATCTCTATAGCCTTTGCTTTTTCCATCTTTCTTGCCACTATAAGCCCTTCTGTAACATTTTCAAGGGCGGTTTTATTTTGAAACAGGTTATAGTTTTGAAATACAAAACCTATTTGCTTCCTTATCTCATATACCGACTTTTTTAGAGGGTGCCTACAGTCTACCTGTATACCGTCAAGGTCTATACTGCCCTCGTCAGCCTTTTCCAAAAAATTAATACACTTAAGGAGTGTGGTTTTTCCCGAGCCGCTCGGACCAAGTATAACGATTATATCCGACTTTTCTACATTTAAGTCTATTCCCTTTAATACTTCATGTTTGCCGAAACTTTTATGTATATTCTTTACCTTAAGCATTTTATCTCCTTTTATGTATTTGCACCTCTATATACTTAAATATAAGCTGTACCAGGGTGCAAAGGATAATATATAATATAAATATGATCGAGTAAGCCTCTATGTAATTATAGGCATAAGCCGCCTTTAATTTTGCAATGGCGGTTATATCCTGTACCGTCATAAAAAATGCCAATGAACTGCTTTTTAAAAGTCCCACCGTTACATTGCAAATATTGGGCAGTGCCACCACAAGTGCCTGTGGAATTATTATCCTGATGTAGGTAAGAAACTTGCTGAGTCCTACAGATAATCCCGCCTCAAGCTGCCCCTTATCCACTGTAAGAAGTGCCGAGCGGAATACCTCCGAAAGTATTGCCGTTGTATTTAATGAAAATACCGCATAGGCATAATAAATAGCAGGTATCTTAAATATATTAAAATCTATCTTTAGTACCTGTTTTATAAAAAAGTTTAAGAAACTGGGTAATAAACTATATAACAAAAGTATTTGTAATACCATGGGAGTTGATCTTACAATTGATACATAGGTATTTATCAAAAAGCTTAAAGGACCTTTTGAATTTATTTTTTTAATAGCCATCATTAAAGCCAAAGGCATTGATATCATTAAACTTACTACAGTTATACCGAGTGTAACCGGTATACCCGAAAGCGAAGCCTTAAATGCTTCAATCATAAACTCGGTGTTTAGTTTCATCTTCCTGTCTTTCTAAATTTTGTCGTGGGTAGTTCTTTGTCTTGAAAGTCTCATTTCCAAATGCATAAAAGTTTTTTCTATGATTATGGTCATAGCCCAATATATAAGGCTTAATGCTATATAGGTCTCAAGGTTATATGCTCCTTGATTGTTGTATATTATTAAGTCGCCCTTTCCCATAAGGTCTATAAGTCCTATTGTATAGGCTAAGGCTCCCTCCTTCATAAGGTTTACCAAGGCATTGGTAAAGTTTGGAAGTGCCACTACAAGGGCTTGCGGAAAAACTATTCTTATAAAAGCCTGTAACGGAGTTAAACCTATGGAAAGAGCCGCCTCTGTCTGCCCCTTATCTATGGCTATGTAAGCGGTTCTGAAAACCTCCGCCATAGAGGCTGCAAAAAGGAGGCTGAAAGTAAGTATTACAAAAAATGCCCTGTCATAGTTATTAATGTCTATATTAAAGATAAGTAAAAACTTGGGCAGTCCATAGTACACCATAAATAACATCACTATAGACGGTATACATCTGATTATATATATATAAGCCTGTGCTATCTTTGCAGATACTCTTCCTTTAAGCTTACAAAAAGCAAGTATAAAGCCGAGTATGCCGCCAAAAAATACCGTAGCAAGCATGATTGCCAGCGTAACCGATAAAAAAGGCAAAAGCTGCGGTATAAATTCGGGTATTTTCATCGGATTAAAAGGACGCATAACTCTCCTCTCATTACAATCATTGTTTCTTAGATTATATACCAGACTGCCCGGGTCTTACAAGCCTATAATAAAAACCCCCGATAACAGACTTAAGCTTTATGCTACAGTTCAGGTAGTTCATTCATCTTCGTTAAAAAAACTGAAAATGTTTAATTTTTATCTGTAAATTGGACGAAGATGAATTCCGGCAGCAGCCTGATGGATATATATATACAATATACACCTTAAAGCAAGCTTTCATTTGCTATATTATACATATATATCTAAAGCACCTGAACTGTAACAGCTTTATAACTAAAGTAGAAGCTGTTATCGAGGTATTAACTTAATATTAAATTATGAAACTTTTCACTGTTTAAGCAGTCTGATATATAAAGCTGATTTTTTAATTTATCTTAGTGAACTGCCCATAGTCTAAAGCCTATGGGCTTCCTGCTTCGCTGACCTCGCAACCTACTATCTCCACAGGCGTTAATTCGGGCAGTCCCTGCCCTATTGTTTTTTCTTATAATACCTTAACCCACCGTCTAAAGCCGGTGGGATTGCGGTAGCATTATTTCAATATCAAAATTCATTGCTCTGAAATATCTTAATATAATCACAGGCAATAATATTAAATCAGGTCTTAGTATCAAACATTCATTACATTACAGCATTTTTTCTATCTCATCTAAAGCTCCATCCAAGTAAGGCAGTCGCAGATCATCCGCTTCTCCCTTATCAACAGCCTTGGCAATACTCGGATCCATAGGAAGCTTTGCTAAAACTTTAAGTCCATGTTCCTTTGCAATCTCATCTATATGACTTTCTCCGTATATGTAATGCTTCTTTTCACAATTATCACATACAAAATAGCTCATATTTTCAACAAGACCTATTATAGGAACATCCATCTTAATAGCCATATTTACAGCTTTGCTTACTATCATCGATACAAGTTCCTGCGGACTTGACACAACCACTATTCCGTCTATCGGAAGTGATTGAAATACGGTAAGCGGCACATCTCCCGTACCCGGCGGCATATCCACAAACATAAAGTCTATATCTTCCCAATATGCCTCTGACCAAAACTGCTTTATACTTTGCGATATTATAGGTCCCTTCCAAAGCACCGGATCGGTTTCATTCTTAAGCAGTAAGTTGATACTCATTACACTTATTCCGCTCTTTGTCCTTGCAGGCAGCATAAGTTGATCTTCATTTGCAAAAATCTGATTCTTAAGTCCGAAAGACTTCGGTATGGAAGGTCCCGTCATATCGGCATCCAGTATGGCTGTATTGTAATTTCTTGCACTAAGTCCCGAAGCAAGCATACTTGTAACCAGGGATTTGCCTACTCCTCCCTTACCGCTTACTACAGCTATCAGTTTTTTTACACTGCTTTTAGGGCTTAACTTCTCTTTTAAGAATAAGCTTTGTAAGCTTTTTTGTGGAATTTTAGAAGAACCGCTCTCATTATTTACTTCACTCATATATTTAACCTTTCATAACTTAAGTATTGTATTTAGAGTTTTTTTAAAATTATCAATATATTTTATGTTACAGTTCAGGTAGCCTAAATATATATATATAATATGCCAAATGAAAATTTGCTTTCAGCTACATATTATACATATATATCTAACAGGCTACTGCCAATATTCGTCTTCGTCTCATCTATAAATAAGATTAAACATTTTTGGGTCGTTTTGACGAAGATGAATGAGCTATCTGAACTGTAACTATTTTATTAAATAAGCTTTACTTGATTGTATGTATTTTACATACCCAATATCATAATATGGTAAATACATCTATAACCTTATCAAATATAACACATACATACCTTCTAATCAAGATACCAAAAGGCTGAAATACCAAATAAAATGGGCTGTAGCCTTCGGATGCCGCATTTAGGATTTTCGCACAAGCTATATGATTGCATTATACAAAACGCAACTATATTTGTGCACTATCTCTATTTTGCAACAGCCTCTTAATATTGCCACAGCCTTTTATAAATAGTCTGTAAATACTACTTAAATATACCTTTTTTTTTTGTACCTTGAGTACTCTGATTACCGTCCGGATTCATAGTAAGGTCATAGGCTTCAAGCGCCTGTCTTTGCTCTTTTGTCATACTTGTAGGTACGGAAACCACAAGTGTTACATAGTGATCTCCTCTTGTATTCTTATTTCTTATATATGGAACACCTTTGCCTTTAAGTCTGATTTTAGTATCGGTCTGAGTACCTGCCTTTACCTCATACTCTACCTCTCCGTCTACCGTCTTGATCCTTATAGTACCTCCAAGTGCAGCCTTTGCAAAACTTATAGGTACTGTAGTAAATATATTCTCATCCTGTCTTTTGAATATAGGATGCGCACTTACTACCGCTTCAACAAGCAAGTCTCCTCTGGGTCCTCCGTTTACACCCGGCTCACCCTGTCCTTCCATTCTTATGGACATACCGTTATCTATACCTGCCGGAACTTTGACCTGCAAAGTTTTCTTCTTACTTATATAACCGTTTCCATGGCAGTCGGGACATTTTTCCTTGGTTATCTTGCCGCTGCCGCCACAATCCGGACAGGTTTGCACATTTTGCATAGTACCGAAGAAACTTTGCTGTGTATACATTACCTTGCCCTTACCACCGCACTTTGCACAAGTTTCAGGTGCAGTTCCCGGTTTTGCACCGCTTCCGTTACATTTGCTGCAGGTTTCCTTGAAATTAATACTGATTTCTTTTTCAGCTCCAAATATAGCCTCTTCAAAGCTAAGGCGTACCGAGGTCTTGACATTGGCACCCTTCATAGGTCCGTTACTTGTCCTTCTTCTGTAAGATGAACCGCCTCCGAAAATATCTCCAAAAATATCTCCAATATCAAAATCAAAGCCCTCAAAACCTCCAAAGCCCCCAAAACCGCCTGCGCCTGCACCGCCACTCATACCATCGAAGGCAGCATGACCGAATTGGTCATACTGCTTTCTTTTTTCAGGATCTATAAGTACTGAATACGCCTCACTGGCTTCCTTGAATTTCTTCTCGGCTTCAGCATTATCCGGATTGGCATCGGGGTGATATTTTTTGGCAAGTACTCTGTAAGCTTTTTTTATAGCTGCATCATCAGCACTTTTATCTATACCAAGTACTTCATAATAATCTCTTTTTGTTTCTGCCATAATTTTCCCCTAGTTTAATATTATACCTCTTTGAATTCAGCATCTACCACATCGTCACTACCGCCGTTTCCTTCTTGCGTAGTGCCGTCCTGCTGTGGTGCTGCGCCGGCTGCCTGTGCCTGCTCATATACCTTGGAGAATAATTTTTGTGCGGTATCCATAAGCTTTTCTTTAGCCCTCTTTATCTCCTCAACCTGCTCATCGGTTATAGTCTCTACAGGAGCTTTTTCTACAAGCTCCTTAAGTGCGGCAAGGTCAGCCTCTATTGTCTGCTTGTCTGCCGGATCGATTTTGTCTCCTACTTCTTCAAGTGACTTCTCAGTCTGGAATACGATTGAGTCGGCTTCATTTCTTGTATCTACAGCTTCTTTACGCTTCTTATCCTGTGCTTCAAATTCTGCCGCTTCCTTAACAGCCTTCTCAATATCGCTGTCTGACATATTTGAACCTGAGGTAATTGTTATATGCTGAGACTTGCCTGTTCCCAGGTCCTTGGCTGATACATTAACTATACCGTTTGCATCTATATCAAAGGTAACTTCTATCTGTGGTACACCTCTTCTTGCAGGAAGTATACCGTCAAGTCTAAACTGTCCTAATGTCTTGTTGTCTCTTGCAAACTGTCTCTCACCCTGAACTACATGTATATCTACTGCTTCCTGATTATCTGCCGCAGTTGAGAAGATTTGACTCTTCTTTGTAGGTATTGTAGTATTTCTTTCTATAAGCTTTGTAGCTACACCGCCCATTGTTTCAATAGAAAGTGAAAGCGGAGTTACATCAAGTAAGAGTATGTCTCCCGCACCTGCATCACCTGCAAGCTTACCACCCTGTATACAAGCTCCTATAGCTACACACTCATCAGGGTTTAAGGTCTTGCTCGGCTCATGCTGTGTAAGTTGCTTTACCTTTTCCTGTGCATTGATCATACGAGTTGAACCGCCTACCAAAAGTACCTTACCGAGATCTGAAGCAGTTATACCCGCATCATTTAATGCATTTTTTACCGGAGTAACGGTTCTTTCAATTAAGCTTGAAGTAAGTTCATCAAACTTAGCCCTTGTAAGTGTTACATCAAGGTGCTTAGGTCCGTCCTGTGTCGCAGTGATGAAAGGTAAGTTTATATTGGTTGTAGTAGCTGTTGAAAGCTCCTTCTTAGCCTTCTCAGCCGCTTCCTTAAGTCTTTGCATAGCCATCTTATCGTTTGATAAGTTAACGCCCTCTGCATTGTTAAACTCTTTTACAAGCCAGTCTGTAATGCTGTTATCAAAATCATCACCGCCAAGATGTGTATCACCGTTGGTTGCAAGTACTTCTATAACTCCGTCTCCGATATCTATTATAGATACATCAAATGTACCGCCACCAAGGTCGTATACCATGATCTTTTGCTCTTTTTCGTTATCAAGTCCGTAAGCAAGCGCTGCTGCCGTAGGCTCGTTTATAATTCTCTTTACATCAAGTCCCGCAATCTTACCTGCATCCTTTGTTGCCTGACGCTGAGCATCATTAAAATATGCCGGAACTGTGATAACCGCCTCTGAAACCTTTTCTCCGAGATAGCTTTCCGCATCAGCCTTAAGCTTTTGCAGTATCATTGCTGAAATCTCCTGCGGTGTATATGCCTTACCGTCTATAGTTACCTTATAGTCGGTACCCATATGACGCTTTATAGAAGATATTGTTCTGTCGGAGTTGGTCACTGCCTGTCTTTTTGCCGGCTCACCTACCAGTCTTTCTCCTGTCTTTGTAAATGCCACTATACTTGGTGTGGTTCTTGATCCTTCTGAGTTCGGTATAACTACCGGCTTACCACCCTCCATTACTGCTACGCAACTGTTTGTTGTTCCTAAATCTATTCCTATTATTTTGCCCATAAATTAAATCCTCCTCTTAGTTGGCAACTTTGACCATACTGTGTCTTATTACCGTGTCTTTGTATTTATAACCTTTTTGGAATTCTTCTATAATAATGTTATTGCCATAGGCTTCATCTTCTACATGCATTACCGCATTGTGCAGGTTGAGATCGAATTCCTTATCAAGACAGTCTATAGCTGTCACACCTACATCGGATAAAACCTTAAGCATTTGCTTATATATCATTTCCATACCGTCATAAAAAGCCTTGGCTTCTTTATCTTCGGGTACGGTTTTTAAACCTCTTTCAAAATTATCTATAGTTGGAAGTATAGCCTCTATGATATGCCTTGCTCCCATATCAAACATTGCGGACTTTTCTTTTTCGGTTCTCTTCCTGAAATTATCAAATTCAGCTATCTGTCTTTTAAGTCTGTCTTCCAAGTCGGCAATCTCTGCATCCTTACTGTCTTTGGAAGTATCATCCGCAGCATTTGCTTCTTCGGCACTTAAAGCCTCTTCCAAGACTTTCTTTATATCCTCCAAATCCTGTTCTTCTTCTTTAACTTCTTCTAAAGTTTCTTCTTCGATCTTATCTTTTATCTCATCATCTTCTAAATTCTTATTATCTACCACATCTACACTCCTTTCTTAAGTTTTATCCTGCTTAAATTGCTCATCCAACTTAAGCATTAGAGTCCGTATGGTTTTCAAAACTTTCTCGTAGTCCATACGCTTAGGTCCTAATATACCTATAGTTCCTCTAAGACCCTCGCCCAGCTCATAATTGGCTGTAACTACCGAGCAGTCTTTCATAGTTTGTATGGGAAGCTCCTCCCCTATGTGTACCTGTATACCGTCTTTATCCGACTCCAAGTCTCTTACTTCGGCAAATATTTCCTTAAGCTTATCCTTTTCTTCGAAAGTATCTATAAGCCGCTTAGCTTTATCACTTTGCGAAAGTTCCGGATATTTGAAAATATTTGTAGTTCCGCTGGTATATATATTTAATTCTTCATCACTGCTGAAGCTGCTTGATATCTCCTGTAGTATCTTATCAACCACATACCTAAGCTCTAAGGCGTCTTTTTGTAACCTGGTAATTATATTTATATTCATATCCGCTATGCTTAAACCGTTAAGACTTGTATTGAGCAATAAGCTAAGATCAAGGATCTCTTTATCACTTAAGTTCTTTTCTATATCTATTATCCTGTTGTTAATAATATTGCCCTCAAGTACTATTACCAAAAGTAACTTACAGTCTTCAATTTTAGATATTTGTATAAATTTTAATTTACCGGTTTGATAACTCGGAGCACTTATAAGTGCCGCATAATTGGTATTGGTCGCTATAAGCTTTGCCATTTGCTTTAGAACAAGTTCAAGCCTGTCAACTTTTTGAAGCATTAAATCCTTAAACCCGTCAAGTTCCAATTGCTTTTCCTTCAGTATATTGTCTACATAAAATCTATAGCCTTTATCAGAAGGTATTCGTCCGGCAGACGTATGCGGTTGAATTATATAGCCCATATCTTCCAAGTCGCTCATCTCATTTCTTATAGTTGCCGAACTTATCTTAAGATCCGGTAACTTAGATATGGTTCTGGAACCTACCGGTTCTCCGGTCTCCATATAATTTTGGATGATAGCTTTCAGTATACTTACTTTTCTATCATCTAATTCCAACTTCTTCACCTGCCTTTCTTTCTTATTTGTTAGCACTCGTCTTGTTTGAGTGCTAACTCATGTTTATATAATATTACATTCGAGTTGCTTTGTCAATCAATTTTTAAAATTTTTTTACTATTATGTATGCATCTCGTTGCAACCCTGTTATTCTGCATAATTTAGCATAATGACCTTCCCAAACTGTAATATTTTTTATCTCCCTGCTTTCTTAACATTTATAAAGCAAATACTCTATATAAAAAAACAGTATTCTGCCTTTCAAAAAAAGAAAGCAAAATACTGTCAAAAATATTTTATACTATATGAATAGGCATTTATAACCTTACTTCCATGCCTGCGGATTTTATCCAAGTTTTCTACAAATACGTGTTTTTTCCAAGGTATTCACCATGTAAAATGAGATTTTAAGTTTTTTCCTTAACCTTAAACAGTAATAAGCCGAGGTTATTTCCATCATCTTACACCTCATTCTTATGAAGCCTTAAAATTATATATAGGCTTTATTACTTCAATTATATCAACAGACTCACCTATAACATCAATTATGTCATTTATTGACTTATATGCCATCGGTGCTTCATCTATAGTACTTTCATTGACTGAACTTGTATAAATGCCATTCATGCTCTCCTTGTACGTATCCATAGCCAGGGTTTCTTTGGCTTTTGTTCTTGACATAAGTCTTCCTGCACCATGCGGAGCGGAATAATTCCATTCGGGATTTCCTTTTCCCAGTGCTAAAATACTGCCATCACGCATATTTATCGGAATCAGTACCTTTTCTCCCTTATGTGCTGCAATAGAGCCTTTTCTAAGAATCATTTCATCCGTATCTATATAGTTATGGGTTGTATGGAAAGCTTCCAGAGCTTTTATTTTAGCTTTTTTCAAAATTATTTCAGCCATCTTCTCCCTGTTCTTTCTTGCAAAATCCTGACAGATTTTAATATCATGAAGATAGTCTTCAAGATATCTTCCGCTTAAGTAGCAAAGATCCTCAGGCATTGACGGATTTTCCTTCTCCTGTACCCATTTTAATTTTTTAAGAGCTTCCTGTATTTCACTCTTTCTTCCTGCCTCTTTGTAGCTTCTTATAATCTCCTCTCTCGCCTCCAGATAATATCCTATACCCTTATCCAGATCAACAGCAAGTTTTTGATAGATTTCAGCCACCTGTTTTCCCAGGCTGCGACTTCCCGAGTGGATTACCAGATATTTTGTTTTATCCTCTGCCTCGTCTATTTCTATAAAGTGATTCCCTCCGCCCAAAGTTCCAAGGGATCTTTGTATTCTTTTTGTATCCTTAAGTTCCCTATAACAGAGCAGCTTCGTCAAATCATATCTTTCCTGCCTTCCTTCCCAAACTTCTCTACCCGAAGGAATAGTGTAGACTATATCATCGAAGCTTTCCAAATCTATGTCGATCTTACCTAAATTAACTGTATACATACCGCAACCTATGTCAACGCCTACTACATTGGGAACAACTTTGTCTTTAATCGTCATAGTAGTACCTATGGTACAGCCCTTTCCAAGATGCACATCCGGCATGATGCGTATCTGTGAGCCTTCACTCATCGGATAATCGCACATTCTTTTGATCTGTTCCAGTGCATCTTCCTCCACTATATTGGCATAGCACAGGGCAGTAGACACTCTTCCTTTTATCTCGATAGTTTTCATCTTTCCTCCTTTCTGTTTGTAGGGCTATTATAGCCCCTAAAAAGAAAAAGTTCACGGAAAAAAAGTTTCGAACTACCACTCAAAGAGCTCAACCTGTCTTTTTAGGCGGCTGCATATTTCTTTTCTTACTTTAGGAGGTGAGATAACATTTATATAAGAACCGAAGCTCATAAGCTGTATAAGTACATCCGTTTCATCATCTCTGTCATATTCAAGCACAATTTGGTAAGTGTCATCCCCTGTTTTTTCAATTTCTTTTTTGTAATGAGAAAACTTCATCATCGCCCTCTCAAGTGCCTTCCTCTCGTCTCTTACATCAAAAACAAGAGTTCTTAAAGGTATTTTGCCTACCTTTATATTCTCACCGAAACTTTCCTTACTGAGACTGCATTTAACTATCCTTGCAAAATTTATAGTATAAACTTTCCCGTTTAATACACATAAAAGCCTGAACTTATCCTCCTTATCGGAATATTCTATTTTTAAAGGAATATATAAGCCCTTCATTGCCCTGCCCACTTACAAAGCGTATGCGAAGCTTTCTTCTTTCTTTTAAAGCTCTTAGGGCAGTTTTGAAAATACCTATATATTCCTTTGAGGTATAATTATCCCCATCAGTATACCTGTCGAAAAACACAATATCATTTAACGAAAATAAGCCCTCTTCTTTTAACTCTTCCTTTTTATCATAAAAAAGGGCAGCCTTCGGATCGGAGAGTATAGTTTTTAACCACTCTCTTTCTATTCCGGTAAGACAAAGCGCCGGTTCATTTATAATAGGTGTTTTAAATTCTTTTGTAAGAAGCTGCCATTCTTCTTTTTCTATAGCAGGCACTATATTCAAGCTGCTTTCTTCAAAAGCAACTTCTTTTATGATTTTATACATAAGCTCTTTGTTAAGCTCTTTTTTTATGGCATATTTAAGCATTTTACTTATTGCCTTGTAATAAGCACTGTAGACCTCGTTAAAAACCATTTTCTTCTCCATACTGTTTTGACATCTTTACAATATCAAACTTTATTTGATCACTCACCATTCTATTACTGCACTTAAGTCTTTTTATTCTTCCGAAAAAAGTTCGTATCCATGGAACAAGCTCATAACTGTCATATAAGTCTACACTGAATCTGTAAGTCTCCTCATCAAGCTTTGTAACTTTTCCGCAGCGCTTCTCTCTTTCAAGTCTGCTTACTATGTATTCTTCTCCTTTGCCTACATATATATCCATTTCAAAATGTTCAAGCCTGCATTCACTATAGCTTACTCCCCAGATATGTCTTGAAATATCCTCAAATCTCATTTTTACAATGGAAAAATCATTTGCCTTTAAGCCTTGGCTTACACTTTTTATATAATCTGTTCGTATTGAATAAAATCTATTATCTTCCATGCCTTTGCACATAAGATAATTCCTTCCTCCCTGCTTACTCACGTACAGTTTAAGCGGTATGTATTCCCTTTGTTTGGAAGAGGCAAAAGTTTGAATTTTTACCTTATTTTCATTTTTTATAGCTCTTAGGATTTCAAAAACCACTTCGGTATCATAAGCATTCATTATATAGCGGTTTTTAAAACTTATGTATTCGTCAGCATTTTCAAATTTATCTTCTATATAACTTCCTATTACTCCCAGAATATTTTCCTCGGTAAAAAATCTTATTACATCTTTATAATCTTTTGCTTCAATATCGTCATTTACAAGGCTGTATTCAAGCTTTTTAGCTGATTTTTTAGATTTTATCAGACCTACAGCCTCGTATTCTTTAAGCTTTTTTCTTAATGTAGACTCGTCAAAAAGTAAGGGCTTACTAAAGTATGACAAATAATCCGAATCTATCTTATTAAGTATATCTGTAAGGCTATAGCTTCCTCCACTCTTTAGAATATCCATAACTATAAAATAAAGACTTATGTCCTTTGATGTAAAAGACTTTACCTTAAATGCTTTGTAAAGAGGATTTCGACTGACACTTTTGCCATCAAGCGATATGAATATTTTTTTTCCGCTTTCCGTTTGTTTAAAAGATAGTAAGTCGCCTAAATAGCTTTGTATTCTTCGCTTTTCATTATCATAGCTTCTTAGACTTTTTTTTGCATAGCTTTCCCTTGTTCTGAAGCCATATACAAAAAAATCCCTCATATACATTCTTATATTGTCAAAATTTTTAATTAATTCCTTATAAGGCATCTTAGCTCTTTCCCGGTAAAATTATTCCTATGTCCACATTTATAAGCTTTCCTATATTCTTGGCTGCATTTTCACTTAAAAGTCCGTGTTTTAAATAACCTATGGAAATTGTCAAATCGGATTTAATGCAAATATCCGCCTCTCCGCTGTCTCCGTTCATTCCGCTGTTTATGTCCACGCTGACTTTATAGGCTTTTGAGGAATTAATCCTTTCCATAATTAATCTTATCTCATCTTTTACTTTTCCCCTAAAACCCGTTCCGTATATACAATCAACTATACAGCCAAAGCTCGTATAATCGCTTTTTTCACTGATAAACTCATACTCCACAGACTTTTCTTTACATATATCAAAATAATATCTTCCGTCTTCAGAAAATTTATCTTCTATAAGAAAGAGTTTGCAGTTTATACCGTGTTCTTTTAAAAGACCTGCCAGCACATAGCCGTCTCCGGCGTTATTGCCGCTTCCGCACACTATTGCCACATTCCTTATATCTTTATATAACACATCAAATACCGCCTTACCTGCCCTATACATAAGTTCCTTGCTGTCTGTATAGTTTTCTATTGTATATCTGTCAGCCTCTCGCATCTCCTGCACCGACAATACCTTCTCCTGCATTTTCTCTCTCCTTTTAGCTTTATAGTCCCTGATACCGCATCAGTTTTTTAAGCAATTTTTATAAGTTTTTTTACATTTTTATTCAAATTAAAAACCGTTGAAAAATTACAACTGATTCTCATTTAATATTTTAAGCCTAAACAGTTATTTCAATTTGGTTTTGCTCAATGCCAACAATGCAACTTTCATAGTACCCATCTCCCGTTGTCCTTGGACCGCTTATTATCTCATAGCCGTCATCTCTAAGCCTTTTTGTAAGTGAGTCAACTTTTTCTCTACTTCCCACACTAATGGCAATGTGTACATAGCCGCTACGATTAAAATCTTTGGGCAAATCCGACATCTCAGGCTTGTTCATAAGCTCAAGCCTTGCTCCATCATCAAAGGAAAGAAAATACGAACAAAAGTTAGTTGCCCGATTATGGTATAGCTTATTGGAACTTGCATTGAAATATTTTATAAAAAAGTTTTTCGCAGCCTCCAAATCATTTACATACAATGCTATATGCTCAATCTTCATAACTAAAATCCCTTTGCTTATTATTGTTTAAACTCTGCTGTAACATCCTTAGCCTGACTGTAACATCGGCTAAAAACTTTTGTTTATTATACTCAAACTTCCCACACTCAAAATTTGGTCAGTATATTAAAAATTCAATACTTCAGATAACAAAAATGATGATTTGTCTATCACATAAACCGTTATAAACATATCTTGCCTTGGACACGCTCTCGC
>CAJPUK010000005.1 GCA_905373785.1 uncultured Johnsonella sp.
CTATTTTCAGACAAACTATTATCAACAACTTATTATTATATAAGTTATTCTCGACAAATCGGAATTTAGCCCCTCTTAATTCACAGCACACTACTTCAACTTTACATTGGACATTTCTCTTTCATAAAAGAACATATACTGCTGCAATACTCCGGCATATCCTTTATATCTGTCCATAGGGAAGCTTTTGTTATAATGATTATTTAATATTTTTTCCACCCACACATCTATAGGAAAGGCTCCTATTCTGTGGTAGGCAAACAGTAAAACACAGTTGGCGACCTTAACTCCGACGCCTTTAAATTCTTTTAATTTATCAACCAATTCCTCGTCAGATAAATTATCCAAGTTATATAAATCAACTCCATCTTCAAGCACGGCTCTTGCCGCAGCACGAATATAAGGCAGTCTGTAACCGAGCCCGCAAGCCTCAAGCAGCGTTTCATCGGCATTAAGTATAGCCTCCGGCTTAGGAAAAGCATATATGTCCTTTTCTATTTCTGTACCGAAGTTTTTAGCCAGCTTTTCTATTGATGATTTAATGGCAGGTATACTTTTCCTTTGTGAAATTATAAAGGATATAAGCATTTCCCATTTATCCTGTCTTAATATTCTTATACCTTTAGAATACTCACAGGCTTTTAGCAAATACTCATCTTCCGGATCAAGATTTTTTGTATAGATGCCGTAATCCGTATCCATATCAAAATACTCTTTCCATATCTCATTATACTCTTTTTCACTGCAATCAAGCTCGTAGGTATTTGCCTCTTCATTTTCAATAAGCTTTTTAATTCGCAAATGCTTGTCAGCGGCTATAAGGTCATACCCCTCATCAGCTATTTTATTAAATCTGAATATCTGACCGCTGTCGGCAATCTTTCTCATATCGAGATATTTAGAACTTAGTTTAAACATTTCTCTCCTAACAATTTATAGTCTGTTATAAGCCCTGCACCTATCTGCAAATCTTTTTGCCATATTTACATTAGTCCTCAAATATATATGAGGATAGCCGGCAAAAAGATTATCTTTCGTGTGTATACAATCCCACTCTTTTGATTTATTTGCCTTCATCGCATGGCAGGACTGACCGTTATTCTCACTGTCCCAATAGTGGAATTCATGTGCTCTGAAACTTTCACCTTTCTTAAGCAGCATATTTTCTTCGTAAGCACTGACCTCTATATAACCAAATCTTTGAAGCTTACCTGTCGGATAGGTAAGTCCTTTTATTACTCCGACAAGCTTGTAAGTATTTTCTTCTTTGTCCTTCATTTCTTCGTGCAGGTACATATAACCTCCGCACTCGGCAATAGTTGGGAGTCCGCTTTCTACAGCATTTTTTATTGATTCACACATTGAGATGTTTTGAGAAAGTTCCTTGCCGTATCTTTCCGGATAACCTCCGGGCAGCCACAGTCCTGATATGTTATCGGGTAACTTTTTATCATGTATCGGACTGAAAAATACTATCTTTGCTCCCAAACTTTTTAACAACTCCAAATTATCTTCGTATATAAAGGAAAAAGCCTCATCCTTAGCTACAGCCACACTAAAACTTTCTTTTTTTTCAGGCTCCTCATAACTAAAATCTGCAAAATCATCTGTATTAATCTCTTCCACTTGTGAAAGCAGCAAATCTATATCTACCGTAGTCTCAAGTATTTTAGCTCTTTTTTCCAGTGTTTCTAAAGTTGCCTTAACATCATCCGGAGTATAAAGTCCAAGGTGTCTGCTCTCAACCAAGAAAGCTTTATTTTCTTCTAAGTAACCAAGTACTAAAAGCCCTGCATTAGTCTCTATATATTTTTTTATATCAAGATATTCTTCTTTATTTACCTTATTTACAATAATGGCTTTTACAAACTTATCACCATGCTCGGCAAGGTAATCCGATACCTTTGTATAATTATCTTTAGACACTACCATTACAACATAGGAATTAAGCTCTTTTGCAACCGCATAGGCACTTGCTCTGGGCTCTTCTTTATAAATTCCCGAAAAATATCCCATGGCAGCTTCTATAACCGCTATATCCGCTCCTTTTGAATAATGTGCAAATTGTTTTTTTAATTCATCCTTCTTAAAATCCGTTTCTAAAAAATACGGCTCCAAATTTATACATACTCTTGCTGCCGCTATACTGTGATACATAGGATCTATATAGTCCGGTCCGGTTTTAAAAGCTGCCACCTTTAAGTTTCTTTTTTTTAAAGCTGTTATAAGACTGCTGCATATTGCAGTCTTTCCGCTATGTGAATCCATAGCACTTATCATTATATTATTATACATTTATTTAACCTTTTATACTTGCAATCAGTACCGGATTCTTAGCATCAAACATAGTATAATTCGCAACTCTTTTTGTATTTGATACTGAAACAAAGACTATATCAGTCTTACAGCCCTGTGTTTCATAATACTTACAAGCCTCATTGATCTCTGCTACACTTTCCAAAGAAACGGCAGTAATTACCACCCTTGCCTTGGCATTTTTTTCAAATACTGTCTTAAGTATTTCCTTAAGTTTACCTGTGGTTCCACCTATAAATACCGCATCAGGTGCTTCAAGCTCTTCCATTGAAACACTTGCCTCGCCCTTTACCACCTCGATATTATCAAGTCCGAATTTTTCTATATTTTTATAAATAAGCTCAGCAGCTATAGTTTTCTTTTCTATGGCATAGACCTTGCCCTTTGGAACATTCACTGCCATTTCTATACTTACCGAGCCGGTTCCGGCACCTACATCATAGCATATATCCTCATTGGAAAGTCCAAGCTTTGCAACAGATAAAGCTCTTATTTCCGACTTGGTCATAGGTACCTTGTCTCTGATAAATTCTTCATCTTCTATACCCAGTCTCATATGCATAGGGCTTGCATTATGATTTATTATAGTCATGCTGCAAAGCTCCAAAAACTTATGCTCTTTAAAGTCGGCTACTTTTCCATGACTTAACACTTCTTCAGGATAGGACATATTTTCACCTATATATATATCACAATCCGCAAAACCTTCATCAATAAGATTTTTAATGATATCGGAAGTTTCCAAGCCTCCTGAGCTTATTACAAAAACTTTTTTATTGGTTCTAAGCTCGTAAGCAAGATGTCCGCTTCTTCCATGTAAACTTACGATCTTCATATCATGCCATGAGATATTATATCTTGAAGCTAAGTATGATATTGAGGATATGCTTGGAACTATCTGCATATCAACCTTATGAAGTATATTTTCACTGTCATTGGCCATAGCCTCTATATGCTTGTAAAGACTCTGTGTTCCGCTGTAAAATCCGGTATCGCCGCTCATTAAAACCACCGCACTTACATTTTTAGAAAGTGCTTTTGCAGCTTCAAACTTCTCTTTAATAAAGTTTATAATATCTATGGTCTTATAGGACTTAAATGCTGCATATTCCTTATTAGATCCAACTTCTTTTCTAAGCTCATCACCCAGTTCAAACATTCTCTCAGACCCTGCAACTAAAATATCCGCCCCTGCTATAAGCTTTCTTGCCTTGGAATTGACATATTCCAAACTTCCCGGACCTATGCCTACTATATTTATTTTATAGGCTGTATCAGTTTTTATAGCCTCGGCTTCTAAAGAATTATCTGAATGTTTGTTCAATAACTCCTTATAGTTTATAATGTTTTGACTTTTTGCAATACGCTCTATGGCTTCATCTTCGCTTATACCCTTGTCATTTTGCGGAAGGGCAACTATTATCGGATAAACCCCTGCCTGCTTACAAGCTTCTATCTTTTCATCAAAACCACCGTTATTGCCGGTTTGCTTGCTTACCATATACTTGCAATTATACTCTTGCATCAGGGCAATATTAAGTCTTTCACTGAAAGGTCCCTGCATTGCAATAATATGAGAACCTTCGAGTCCTATTTCCTTGCAGGCATTAATTGACTCAACCGCTGAAAGCACCCTTGCGTATACCCTGCTTAAATCAAGTTTTTTATACTTGGCGATTTCCTTGCTTCCGGTAGCCACAAAAACATTGCCCTCACAAGCAGTAAGGTAGTCTACAGCTTCATCAACACTTGATACCAGTTTATAATCCTCAGTGCCTATATCGGTAATATTTCTAAGTACTCTTATATACTCTATACCGTTTTGCTCACAGGCTGTTTTAATATTCTCCTTTACTACGGTAGCAAAAGGGTGTGTGGCATCATATACGACAGAGATATTAAGCTCGCTGAACTTCTTGCTCATCTCATCAATATTCATTCTGCCTTCCAGCACTTTTACGACCTCAAGCTCTCCAAGTACATCACTTCCGTACTCGCTTGCTACCGAAACATATGCAGGTATCTTAAGAAGCTCGCAGCCAAGTGCGAGCTTTCTTCCCTCTGTAGTACCTCCGAATATAAATATATTACTCATATCTGTAACCTCTTGGTGTAACCATCTTTTTACCAAGCTCCATGGTCTGAGAATTACCTATAAATACTGTAGTAAACATATTTACACTTGTCTTTTCAAGTTCTTCAAGGCTAAGCACTTCCTGTCTTTGCCCCTCTCTTCCTATATTCTCAACCAAACCGCAAACCGTATTCTTATCCTTGTATTTCATAAGTATATTACAAGCCTTACTTAAGTAATCAGACCTTTTTTTACTTGAAGGATTATATAAGCAAATTACAAAATCCCCCTTTGCCGCACACTCAAGTCTTGTTTCTATCTTCTCCCACGGGGTAAGCAGATCACTTAAGCTTATCACGGTAAAATCATGTATAAGAGGTGCTCCAAGTATGCTCGCTCCCGAAAGTACTGCCGATACTCCGGCAATAACCTCTATTTCCACATCCTCATCACCGGCTATTTCATACATAAGTCCGGCAAGTCCGTATACTCCGGCATCTCCGGAGCAAACCAGTGCAACACTCTTACCGCCCTTTGCAATATCCAGCGTAAGCTTACATCTGTCAACTTCCTGCCTCATAGGAGTATTTATATACTCTTTATCGGGAAAATACTCCTTAATTATATCTGTATAAACCGTATAACCGGTTATTACATCAACTGCTTTAAGCGCATTTACCGCTTCTATCGTCATTTGCTCATAGGCTCCGGGACCGAAACCTACTACATATATCTTATTCGACATCTAAATCTTGTCGCCTCCTTTTTAATTCTCAGACTTAAAAATAAGTCTTTTAATCTTTAACAATGATTAAACTATAGTAACTTGCATCATCTCCAAGCTCGTCCAAGCTCTCATATACCTTTTCCCCGGGCATACCGCACTTTGATATGGCATAGGCTTTTTTATCTTTTTTTTGCAAAAGCTCTCTAAGCTTTGATATCTGCTTACCTGCCTTCATATATATTTTAGTGCCGCTGTAATCAAGCTCTTTTTCCAAATCATAAGAAGATGCAATTATATGTATACTCTCTTCTCTTTCTCCGAGACTTATACCCATTCGGGCTGCCGAAGCACAAAAAGAAGTTATCCCCGGAACTATTTCAGCCTCATAACCGTCTTCTGTCAAAAGCTTATACATATACATAAATGTTGAGTATACGCTGACATCTCCAAGTGTAAGACAGGCAACATCCTTGCCCTCATCAAGCTTATTTTCTATTTCTTTAACCGCCTGTCTGTAAGCCTTTTCTCTTTTTTCGACATCCTTGGTCATAACAAGCTTAAGAGGCATATACTCCTTACTTTCTATATCCTCATAGACTCCCCTTGCTATCTCAAAGGCTGTCGCATTATCAGGAGCCGCAACTACCGGACAGACTCTTAAAAGTTTAAGTGCTTTTAGTGTAAGCAGCTCAGGATCTCCCGGTCCTACACCTATTCCATAACATTTAGCCATATTACCTTCCTTTATACAGTTATTTTTTTAATTCTTCTCTATAAACTTCCGTAAATTCAGTATATCCTTGTAAACTCAACTGCTCTTTTTGGAATTTTTTGTTTTTATTCATTGCAGTTACAAGTACAGTTAAACCTTTTTTTCTGTCCTCTTTTGCTTTGTGCAGTATATCAATAAAGGCACTGTCATTCAAGCCTTTTTCATACAAATAGGCTTTCTTAACCGGTTCTTTTTCAGGTTCAAAATTTTCTTCCATAAGTATGGTTACTATACGCTCAAAGCCTATAGAAAATCCGCAGGCAGGCACTTCTTTAGAGCTGAACTTACCTATTACCTTATCATATCTTCCGCCGCCGGCTACCGAACCCGAAAAACCTTCCATACTTACCTCAAAGATAGTACCGGTGTAGTAGCCCATGCCTCTTACAAGGCTTGCATCAAAAATTATATTAAAATCCGCAGTCTTACACTCTTCCACCACATTGATTATAGTTAAAAGCCCGTCTATACAGTCATCCGGTAAAATTTCTTTAGTATTTTCTCTTATAAACTCAAGCTTAAACTTATTATCCGTGCTGCTTTCAAGCTTATTTATTATAGCTATATAATTTTCAACCTTTTCTTTATCTATGCCAAGCTGTGTAAGTTCTTTTTTTACACCCTCTATACCTATCTTATCAAGTTTATCAAGTATAATAAATACTGCGCTCATATCCTTTTCTTCTATACCGCTTGCCTTTACCAGAGCACTTAGTATATTTCTGTCATTGATTCTAAGGGTGAATTTATTTTTAGGGCAAAGTTTTGAAAGCACTCCCGTAGTTGCAAGTATAAGTTCTATTTCTGCAGCATTCGTAGCATCTCCGAGTATGTCTATATCACATTGTGTAAACTGTCTAAACCTTCCCTTTTGCGGTCTTTCAGCCCTCCATACGGAGCCTATTTGGAGCGATTTAAAAGGACTTATAAGCTTATCGCTGTTATTGGCATAATACCTTGCCAAGGGTACGGTAAGATCATACCTAAGTCCGGCATCAACCAGATCATTTTCTTTCTTAGCTGTCTCTAAGTTTAATTTCTCACCTCTTTTTAAGATCTTAAATATAAGCTTTTCATTATCTCCGCCCTGACCTCCGGTAAGGTTTGAAATATCTTCAAGTGCCGGTGTCTCTATCCTGTTAAATCCATAACTTTTATAAGAACTTTGTATTATTCCCAAAAGATACTCCCTAAGTTCCATTTCCTTAGGCAGGATATCCTTCATACCCGTCATACTTTTTTTAACAAATGCCATTGTAGTCTCCTTTTTAAAACATTAAATCTGTGTAACCTTTTTATATTATCTTATCGGCAATGCTTTGTCTTAACACTTAACATTACGCCATGCTTTACTCATGAATACAAAGTGCAACAATATTACTTTTGTGCAAATAGTCCGGTGCATCGTTTTTTTTATAAATATACCAAATAACTTGCCTCTTTTCCTGATTACATACATCAAAATTCCTCAACCTAGCCGCACTGGGCTAAATGTTTTGATATACACACTCAGAAAAATATTCATCGTTTTGTTATCTTATTTTACGAACTATACACTAGTGTACTGTATCGTTGATATTTAGTCTTATTACCACTTTGTTAATAGATTGCAGCAGATACATAATAAGGAAATTTGAAAGTTATTATACTATTGCTGATATTAATTAAATATCAACGATACATTGCACTAACATATCATTTCTTTATTTTTAATTATATCTTCTATTCTTTCTATATACAGTTTAGGATCTTTTACATTCTCAAGTCTCTTAGCCTTTCCCTCTGTAATGCCGGTCAGTTTAGAGCTTGCACCTGCTCCGCAGGCTATAATATCCTGTTTTTCTTCCATTATAAGTATATTGTATACACATTCCCTGCCAGGCTTAGCAAAACCTATGTTTTCATAGTTTCCTGCCATGTTTTTTTGTCTGTATAAATAATACGGCTCAAGTCCCATATTTTCACAAAACTCATAGCTTAACTTAAAACTTTCGCTCATAATACGGTCTGCAATATGCCTATACTTTTCATCGGCATTATTAAGCCTTGCCGCTCTTTTTACAGCCAAAGAATGTATGGTTAAAGACTCCGGATCAAGTTTTTTTATTTTCTCGAGGGTATTTTTAACCTCTTCTACTCCCTCACCTGGAAGCCCTAATATAATATCCATATTTATATTATCAAACCCTAAGCCTCTTGCCATATTAAAACTTTCCGCTATCATATCTACAGTGTGAAATCTGCCTATTTTATCCAAGGTACTTTGATTCATTGACTGCGGGTTTATTGATATTCTGCCCACTCCCATCATTTTTAAAACCTTTAATTTATCCGTACTTATACTGTCAGGTCTTCCGGCTTCTACCGATATTTCAAGGACATTTCTCATGTCAAATTCATCTCTTACACAGGAAAGTATCTCTTTAAGTTCATCCGCTTCAAGAGAGGTAGGTGTACCGCCACCCATATATATGCTCAAAAGTTTTCTGTGTGCATTTGCTTTCGCAACTGCTTTAAGTTCCTTACACAGTGCCTTTACATAGTCTTTTTTACCGTGCTGCCATGCTTTTACGGGATAGGCTGAAAATGAACAGTAAGAACATATACTGGGACAGTAGGGTATGCCTATATACAGGCTATAGTTATCCTTATAATCTATTTTATCAAGTATACTCTTTTCTTTTGCTGCCACTTTGTAGCTTAATTCTATCTTTTCATCAGACATCAGATAGGTTGCTTTTAAGTTTTTATATATGCTTTCTTTGTCTAAGTTATCCTCAAGCATATTAAGTACTATCTTAGTCGGTCTTATACCGGTCAGAGTACCCCATGGAAGTTTTGTAGCCGTGTGCTCAAAAAATATCTCATAAAGATTTCTTTTTAATATGTTTTTCACCTCATATCTGCTAAGTAAAGCATCTATAGTAAATTTATGTACTTTATCGGGGTACTCTACCTTTGCAAGATAGAAATCTTTTTCTTTTTTTACATTACATGAAAATATGACTTCCTCTCCGGCTGTATATATGAATGATATACCCGGATAGAAAGCCATACATAGCTCTCTTATATCTTGTTCATAGGGAAATTCTTCCAACAATATAGCTATCATTTGCCCTCTGCCTTAGGAAAATATCTAAGTATGTAATTATATTTCTTTTCATCGCCTATATTGGTTTCTCTTTCATGTCCCGGCAGTACCAGTATATTATCATCCAATAAGAAAAGTTTTGCAAGTGAGGCTATCATATCATCATGGTTGCCGCTGTATAAATCACATCTTCCATAGGTATGGTAAAACAGAGTGTCTCCGGCTATAAGTAAGTCCTCGTTCTTTAAGTAAAAACATACCGATCCTTTTGTATGCCCCGGAGTATGTATAACTTCAAACTTCTCTCCAAGAAATTCCAAGTTGCTGTCATCATTAAAATACTCATCTATATCTACTTTTACTTTTTTCCTTAAAAATCTTTCTGAAGTGTTTTTAGAGGAATCCTCAAAAAGTTCCCTCTCTTTTTCATAGCCGTAAACCTTTATATTATAATGTTTTTTTACATCATCAGCTGCTAAAATATGATCAAAATGCCCATGTGTAAGCAGTATAGCCTGAGGTTTTAGAGCATTTTCTTCTATGCTTTCTATGATTTTTTGAGCCTCGGCAGCAGGATCTATGATTATGCACTCCTTTGTTTCTTTATTGTAAAGTATATAAGTATTGGTACTTACAGAACCAAGCACAAGTTTAATATAATCTAAATTCTTCATAAAATTCCTCCTTTTACTTTAATTTCCGGTTTAACTTGAGGTTCTTTCTATGTCAATCACTCCGGGTATCTGCCTTATCTTTTCACAGAGGGTATGCAGTTCTCTGGTTCCCTTAGTCTCAAATTGCATAACTACTGTAGCTAAACCCTGTTTATTTACCCTTGTATTAACCGACTTTATATCTATAGCCTTTTCTGTAAAAACCTTTGATATGTCCACGAACATACCTATACGGTTATTGGCATAAATCTTTATCTCAACCTGATACTTGCCTACAGCACCGTCTTCTTCAGTGCTTTGCCACTCTGCAGGTATAAGTCTTACCCTTTCTTCTTCGGGAAGTGAGATTATATTTATACAATCTGTTCTATGAATAGAAACTCCTCTTCCTCTTGTTACAAAACCTACTATCTCATCTCCCGGAACCGGTGAACAGCACCTTGAAAACCTTACTGCCAAATCATGCACGCCTCTTACAACAATTCCGCTTTTTGACTTGTTCTTGTCAACAGTTTCATTTGCCTTATAGCTTTCCTCTGCTATTCCTTCTATTATATCTGCATCAGTTACATGTTTCTTGGCAAATTTAGCCTTTTCTTCAACCATTTTATTAATGATTTGACCTTCTTTTATGCCTCCATGTCCTACACTTGCAAGCACTGCGTCCCAGTCTCTGAAGGCATACCTTTTCATAACCTTTTCCTGAAGTTCCGGCTTATTGATATCAGGCATATTGATGCCTTTTGCCTTACAATATTTTTCCAGGAGTTCTTTACCCTTTAATATATTATCTTCTTTAAGCTCTGTTTTGAACCATTGGTTGATTTTGTTCTTCGCCTGCGTACTTTTTACGATATTAAGCCAATCTCTGCTCGGTCCCTTTGAGTTTTGAGAAGTAATAATATCAACTCTGTCTCCGTTGTGAAGAACATAGTCTTTGTTGACAAGTTTTCCGTTTACTCTGGCTCCTATCATTTTATTACCTACAGCAGAGTGTATGGCATAGGCAAAGTCTATAGTAACCGAGCCTCTTGGCAGGTTCTTTACATCTCCCTTAGGCGTAAAGCAATACACATTATCGGTAAACAGATCCAGGTCGCTTTTTATAAAGTTAAGAAACTCTTTATTATCTGCAGTATCTTTTTGCCACTCTAAGATCTGCCTTAACCAGTTCATTTTGGCATCTTCCGCTCCTGCCGCAACCTTACCGCTTCCGCTTTCCTTATACTTCCAATGTGCGGCTATACCGAATTCGGCAGTTTTGTGCATCTCCTTGGTCCTTATCTGTATCTCAAAAGGTTGACCGTTGTCAGCTATAAGGGTTGTATGCAAGGACTGGTACATATTGGGCTTAGGCATAGCGATATAGTCCTTAAATCTTCCCGGTATAGGTTTATACAGCTCATGGATCACACCGAGAGCTGCATAACAGTCTATCAAGGTGTCCACTATAATTCTTACAGCAAAAAGATCGTATATCTGCTCAAGGTTTTTATTTTGATTAACCATCTTTTTATATATGGAAAAAAAGTGTTTTACTCTTCCGCTGATTTGTGCCTCTATACCGGCTTCTTTAAGGTGCTTTTGTACATGCACGACTATATCACGCACAAACTCCTCTCTTTGCTCTTTTTTAAGGGTAATTTTCTCAAGCAAATCTTCATATACCTCGGGTTTAAGATACTTTAGGGCAAGATCATCCAGTTCAACCTTTATTTTTGAAATACCCAATCTTTGAGCTATCGGTGAGTATATATCAAGTGTTTCTCTTGCTTTTTCTTTCTGCTTTTCAGGCTTCATGTATTTTAAGGTTCTCATATTATGCAGTCTGTCGGCAAGTTTTATAAGTATAACCCTTATATCCTTTGCCATAGCAAGAAACATCTTCCTTAGATTTTCCGCCTGCAACTCAATCTTATCCTTATCCCATGAAAGCTGTGTCAGTTTTGTAACTCCGTCTACCAGGTTAGCCACTTCATCTCCGAACATACTTCTAAGCTCAGCGTCTGTGAGCACCGTATCCTCAACCACATCATGTAATATTCCGGCAACTATACTCTCCTTATCAAGCTCCAGATCCGCCAATATTTTTGCAACACAAAGAGGGTGAATAATATAGGGTTCACCCGACTTTCTCTTTTGATCTTTATGTGCTTTATCCGCTATTTCATAGGCTTTTTCAACCATGCTGATATCATCAGAGGGGTGATATCTTCTTATGGCTTTTATTAATTCATCATACAGATACTCCTTAGAAACAAAATCCTCAGGCTTATCTATAACTATATCATCAAAATTTCTCATAGATATAACGTTACCACTTGTTGCCATATTTCCTCTCCTAACTATCTGCCCTTATTTCAGAATATATGAAAGTAATTATAATTATTTTTATATAAAAATGCAATATTTCTTCCACTTATCATAGAAATAGGTTATAATTACAGGATATATTAAATCTTATTTTGGAGGAAGCGAAGTATGTATCAACAGCGCAATATTTTAGATAATGTATTTTATTTAGGCTCAAGCGACAGAAGACTTAATCTTTTTGAAAATGCTTTTCCCGTTCCAAACGGTGTATCTTATAATTCCTACCTTGTGGTAGATGAAAAAACAGTCTTACTGGATATGGTAGATAAGTCTGTAAGCAAAGCTTTTTTTGAAAATCTTGAACACGCACTTGGTGATAAAAAACTTGACTATGTTGTAATTAATCATATGGAACCGGATCATACCGCAACTTTAGAAGAACTTGTATACAGGTATCCTGAAGTTACAATTGTAGGCAATACAAAAACTTTTACATTCATAAAGCAATTTTTCACCTTTGATATAACTAATAAGACCTTAGAGGTAAAGGAAGGAGCTACTCTTTCTTCCGGACAGCACACATTTTCTTTCTATATGGCACCTATGGTGCATTGGCCTGAGGTTATGGTTACCTATGAGCATGAGCATAAAATGCTTTTCTCTGCCGATGCCTTCGGTACTTTCGGTGCCTTAAGCGGCAATATTTTTGCTGACGAGTATGACTATAAGACCGAGTGGCCTGCAGAGGCAAGAAGATATTATTCGAATATTGTAGGAAAGTACGGCCCTCAGACTTTGGCACTTCTTAAAAAGGCTGCCAATCTTGATATAGATTATATCTGTCCTTTACATGGCCCTATATGGAGAGAAAAAGAAGGTATTTCCTGGATTATAGACAAGTACTCTCATTGGGCGGGTTATATACCTGAGAGTGATGATGTGGTTATCTTCTACGGCTCCATATACGGAGGTACGGAAGATGCCTCCAACCATTTGGCTGCTGAGCTTGCAAAAAGAGGTGCTAAAAATATTAAAATGTATGATGTTTCAACTATTGATCCCTCTTACATGCTTGCCGAGGCATTTCGTGCTAAAAAATTAGTATTTGCGGCTTCAACCTATAACCTTGATATCTTCCCTAAGATGGAAATACTTATAGATGATTTGATTGCACACGGTTTGCAAAATCGTATAGTGGCACTTATGGAAAACGGTACCTGGGCAACAACTGCCAACAAGAAGATGAAGGAGCTTATATCAGGCATGAAAAATATGACTATACTTGAAGAAACGGTAAGTATAAAGTCATCACTTAAGGCTGAACAGATGCCTGAAATAGAAAAATTGGCTCAAGCTATAGTTGATGCAAATTAGTTTACGGCTTAATCTTTTTAATATAAGGCAGCAGCTTTCTATATAAAAATAAGGGGTGTTATAAAACCATCTGTTTTGATGATTTTATAACACCCCTCTCATACATTAATTACTACTAATACGACATCTAATCGATTCTTTTGTTTTTATATAACTTAAAGCAAGACTTCATCTCCCCTAGTGAACTACCCATAGTCTAAAGCCTATGGGCTTCCTGCTTCACTGACCTCGCAACCTACTATCTCCACAGGCGTTAATTCGGGCAGTCCCTGCCCTATTGTTTTTTCTTATACTACCTTAACCCACCGTCTAAAGCCGGTGGGTTAAGGTAGTATTATTTCAAAAATATCGCACTATGAGTCTATACCTAGCGGTTCGGCACGTTGATAATAGTTCTAATTTCAACTTTGCTCTTGACCTTTCAGGTTGTGATAGAGACATAGAATATATGTTAAATATCAATGTGTCAACTCACTATATCTCAGGTTCTATCATGCCATAGGTATCATCATGTCTTTTATAAACCACATTAACCGTATTAGTCTCTGCATTTAAGAACACATAGAAATTGTGGTTAAGAAGCTCCATCTGCAAGCAAGCCTCTACAGGATCCATCGGCTTAATATTAAACTTCTTGGTTTTAACTATTCTTATATCCAAGCCTTTATCCTCTGAGTTATCATTTAAGAAATACTCTGTAAATGACTGTACACTGTGTTTTTTATCTATGAGCTTGCTTTTGTACTTTTTAATTTGTTTTTCTATAATATCTTGAACCAAATCTATGCTCATATACATATCCGGACTTGATTTCTCGGCTCTGATAAGCCCTACTTTGGTAGGTATAGTCACTTCTATGGTCTGCATTTCCTTCTGAACTCCAAGTCTTACTCTGACTTCCGTATCCTCCGTAAAATACTTTGAAAGTTTACCAAATTTGCTTTCTATTGCACTTCTAATTCCCTCTGTTACCTCAACATGTCTACCTGTTATGTTATAACGCATAATATAATCTCCTTTCGATTAGGATATAATTATTATAGCACATTTTCCATAAATATACAGTAGAAAATATGATTTTTTAGCATATTTATAGTAAATAAAATAAGCTATCAGTCTTAGCATAAGTATAAAACTTATAATCTCCATATCTGAACTATGACTAATATTTTGCCTAAAGGCAGGCTTTATGAGCTTACATTATTCATACATATACTTACGATCAAACTATATCGCAAATAAAATTCCCCTAAGCATCCATGAAAGTATATTCATATTATAAAGAAAGCTTAAAAAGAAACTTGATTCTATAGCTCCAAGCATATCTCTTCCCCATGAAGTACTTAAGCTCACTCCTAAAAATAAAAAAACAAGCCATACAATAAATATTGCATATATAAAACCGCCAGCAGCACCTGCTATTTGGTTAAGACCGTGTATAACAGGTACTTTAGACACTATATCCGATAAATTAACTACTATTTTAAGTACTATCCATACCAATCCGAATACAAGTACAAAGCTTAGTATTGTAATGATAAACTTACTTAAAGACTTTCCTATATAATCCGCAAAATAATCCGCACCCAGTTTCTGCCATGTTTGTTTTTGGTTATTTGCATTTAACGCCTCTTTTATTTGCCTTGGCAGTTTAAGCTTTTCTATAAATTCTTCCTGCTTAAGGCTGTCATTTTCCACATTATCATCATACTCTGTACTTATACCGTTTAAGATCTCTTTTTTGATGCTCTTTTCCACACTTGTATGCTTTGCTATAAAAGTACTTGTATATGGCAATAATAAATTAACTATAAATATAGTAAATATCCAAACAGATACGGAAAAGACAAGCCTTAAAAAACCCTTCCTATGCCAATACAGGGTGTTGCAGATTATAAAAACCAAAACAATGAGTTCTATAAGATGTTGCAGTAAAAACTCTATCATGGTAAGAAATGCTCACCCTTAAGTATAAGCTGTCCGTCTTTATTATATCTTGGTGAAAACTTAAATATTTTCTTTAACATAGGAGGTTTCTCAGCATAGTCGGCAACCTCTTCTATCATGCTCTCAGCCTCCGCCTTTGTAAGCTTGATTCCTTCAGCAGCCATAATCTCCGCTCTTTCAAATAAAGCATGCATACCCTCGCCCATTATTGCACAATCTATAGACTGTGCGTAGTCGCTGGCATATTCGGCAAAACTGTCTATATCCATCTCTTCCTCATAGTCTGCAGGTTGACTTGCAGCTTCGTCTTCTCCGCCTAATGCTTTTATACGCTTTCTTTCAGCTCTTCTATCCTCCGTACCTGCCTGCGGCATGGCTATATCTAAACTTGGAGTATTGCTCTCTTCCCCCCTTGAAAGGTCTACGGTATCTTCTCTTTCTTTGGCAGCAAAATGTTCCGGCTCATTATAAGAAGCAGAGTAATCTAAAGAAGACTCCTTTGTATCATAATCATTGGAATAATCTGTATTTACAGTAAATGAAGGCGTAACCGCCGGATTTTCTTTTTCATACTCCAACTCCAATTCCGGCTCTTTTTCATCCAAACTTATGTAAGAGCATAAACCAAACAGCTCAGGGTCTATACTTCTTAATTTTCCAAGCTGTAAGGAATTATCTATAAATATAAATACAGAATCTCCCGCATGACTTTTTATTATCCTGTTAAGTTCTCCCAATAAATCTATATTCAAATCACCAAGCTCGGTAACTACAAGATTGTTGCCGTTAATTTGTTTGTATACCGCTTCTACGCCTCTTTCATTAAGCTTCAAAGCTTCTACCTTGGAAGCTCTCTTTTTAACTCCCTCTTTGGAATACACCGACTTAAGTATATCCTTAGCCTTGTCAAGCCCGGCTTCAACATTTCTTGACTCTATGATATAGGCATATTTTTTTGTATCAACTATGTCTACTTCTTCTATGCTTATATCACCGCTTTCACTGCTAAGCTCTTTGGCACCTACATCATACATACCGCTACCGCTGTAGTTATTGGCATTTACTTGAGTATTTTCAGCGGTTTCCTCCTCCGTTACATCCACAAGTTTATCTATAGGAACCTGTTTTACCAACAACTCGTCTGTATGTATACTGGGCTCTTTTACAATTTCCTTTTCTTCTATACTTACACCGTTACTTCTGCCGCCTTGCATATAATCATTGTAAGTATTGTTATACAGCGGCTGATTGTCAATACTGCCGCTTTTAATATTTTGCCCTTCGGCATAGTTGTTATTATAATTTGGATACAGACTGCTATATTGATTTGCTGCCGCCTTACTTTCCTCTTGATAAGGCTCCTGCCTTGTTCTTGCAAAATTCCCCTGTGAAGCCGTATAGGAAGTGCTGTCTTTTCTTGTTTTTAACTCAACCGCCCTGTCAACATACTCGCCTACACCGAACATAAGTATAAGCTTATCACAGGCATTTATACAATCATCAATACGCCCTGCCTGATAATAACATTCTGCAAGTTCATACAACCACTCTTCGTTAAGCTCTTTGTTATTATAACTTTCAAGTGCCAAAACTAACTGCTCTATAGGTGCGTCCTTTGCTTTTAATATAAGGTATCTTAACAAGTAAACTCTGCTGTCATCCGCAGCTATAGTATAGAATTCTTTATAATACTCTTCCGCCTCTTCCAGTTTTCCCTCTTTTAATGCCAGGCAGGTGAGTCTGTATAATAAATACTTACCTGAAATAAGTCTTTCATAGGCTAAAAGAAGTATATTTTTAGCCTCTGAGTAATCACCTATTTTCTCATACACACCTGACACCGTAGACAATAAGCTGGCACTTCCCACTCTTCTCCAGTCTATAGTATTGGCTATATCTACAGCTTGGTCATAATTATTGGTTTTAGCCAACTCCTTTAGCTGATCTACTCTCTCATCAAATTCATGTTTATCCATAGCAGTAGCTATCCTTTCTATACATCATACTATATTACAGTATGGTTCTTCCTTCCAATGCCCTAAGCAAAGTAACCTCATCTATATACTCCAAATCCCCTCCGACAGGAACTCCGCTTGCTATGCGGCTTACTTTGATCCCCGTAGGCTTTATAAGCTTTGCTATGTACATAGCCGTTGTCTCTCCTTCCAAAGTAGAATTTGTAGCTATTATAACTTCATTTACTTCTTTTTCAAGTCTTTTAATTAATTCTTTAAGTTTTATATCTGCCGGTCCTATGCCGAGCATAGGTGATATGGCTCCATGAAGAACATGATATACACCGTCATACCTTCCGGTTTTTTCATATGCTGCCAAATCTCTGCTGTTTTCAACAACCATTATTACTTCATGGTCTCTTGATTTACTCTTACATATCGGACAGACTTCTTCATCTGTAAGCGTACAGCACACAGAACAGTATTTTATATTGGACTTGGCAAGTGATATTGCAGATATTAAGCTCTCTACCTGCTCATTAGGCATATTTATCATGTGAAATGCCATACGCTGAGCCGACTTGGCACCCACCCCCGGTAACTTGGCAAGCTCTTCAATAAGCTTAGTTATATGATTACTATAGTATTCCATAGGTTAAAACGGCAATCCGCCCAAACCGCCTGTGAGTTTGCTCATATTATTTTTATTATATTCTTCCATCTTACGAAGTGCCTCATTGCAGGCTGCCATAATAAGATCTTCAAGCATTTCCACATCATCCGGATCTACTACATCCTTATCAAGGCTTACCTTTGTAATTTCTTTTTTTCCCGAAACCACTACGGTTACGGCTCCTCCGCCTGCACTTGCTTCAAATTCCATGGACTCGAATTCCTTAGCCTGCTCCTCCATCTGTCTTTGCAGCTTTTGTGCCTGCTTCATAAGATTATTCATATTGCCAGGCATCATGCCACCTTGAAAACCACCATGTCTTGCCATAGTATACTCCTTTATTCTTCTATATCTATATCATATTTTATAATTTCGGACAGTTCCTCTTTTGTGACATATTCCTTCTCTATCCTGTCCTTAGACTCTACACAAATTATATCAAAATTCAACTCTTTTTTGTAAACCTTCAGTGCATAAGACTTAAGTTCTTCTATGAGTCCTTCCTTATCACAAAGATTATACAGTGTTTTTTCATTAAATACTATATTTATAGTATTTTCTTTTGCTTCAATGTAGGGATTTTTTAATTTTACTGAATTAATTGTACTTATATCATCTAAAATCTTGTACCAATCTTTTTTCACCAACTTATAATCTTCATAACTTGAAACGGATAACTCCACTTTTTCTGCCTTTTTGCTCTGCTCCTTAACTTCATCAACCAAAGGCAGCTGTTTGCTTATCGGGCTTGAAAAATCAATTTTTCCTACATTTTCAAGCTTAACTTCAAGTTTTGATATTCTTTCATACAAACTGTCTGTATTTGAATCCATAACAGGTGTGCAGATCTTTATAAGTGCAATTTCTATAAGAACTCTTTTTGACACACTGTTTCTCAGATTATTAAGCAGTTCCGAAAAAATCCTTATGTAGCGATTCAGACTTTCTTTATTCAAAAGCCCTGAGGTATATCTCATTATCTCTATATTATCGGAAGATACATCTATAATACCTTCAACATCCTTACTTACCTTAAGTAACAAAAGATTTCTGAAATACCAAAGCATATCCGTAACAAATTGAGATAAATCTCTTCCCTGCATACATACCTCATCCAAAAGCATTAAAAGCTCTACTGTATTATTTTCGATAATTTTTCTGCACATATCATCAAAAACAGCCATATCTACAGTTCCGAGTATATCCAAAACCTTCTCATACACTATAGCCTCATTTGGATAGTATGCTCTGCACTCTTCCAAAAGACTCAGTGCATCCCTAAGTGCCCCATCAGAGCATCTTGCTATATAATCCATAGACTTTTCATCTATATTTATATTTTCTTCTTTACACACCTTATCAAGTTGTGCGGCAATTACTTTTAAACCTATTCTTTTTAAATCAAATCTTTGACATCTGGAAAGTATTGTTACCGGTATCTTATGTACCTCCGTAGTTGCCAATATAAATATAGCATAATCCGGCGGCTCCTCCAAGGTCTTTAAAAGCGCATTAAAAGCCCCTGTAGAAAGCATATGTACCTCATCTATAATAAATACCTTGTACTTTCCGGATGTGGGCGGATAATTAAGCCTTTCCTTTATTTCTCTGACATTGTCCACTCCGTTATATGAGGCGGCATCCATTTCAACTACGTTTATTGAGGCATCTTTCAGTATTTCAAGGCAATTCTCACATTGATTGCAGGGATTGCCGTTTTGAGGATTTTGACAATTCACCGCCCTTGCCATGATCTTTGCCATACTGGTCTTACCCGTACCTCTTGTACCGCAAAACAAATAAGCGTGTGATATTCTGCCCGATATGATCTGGTTTTTAAGCGTCCTCGCTATGGCATCCTGCCCTACAACATCATCAAAATCCTTAGGCCGCCACTTTCTGTACAGTGCTGTATATGACATTTTTATCTCCTAAAGACAGTTTTAAGCATCCCCGAAACTTATACCTACAAGTCTGGCTTCTTTTATGATATCGGATTTTGGGTCTACCTGCTTTACTTTTGCCGCTATATCGGAGAGTTCTACGGCTACTATTTTTTCACCCTGAATTGCCACCATCTTTCCAAAATCCTTATTATGAAGCATTACGGCAGCCTTAGCGCCAAGTCTTGTTGACAGCACCCTGTCATATGCACTCGGCTCTCCGCCTCTTTGCATATGTCCGGGTACTGTTACCCTTATCTCATGACCGGTAAGACCGAATATTTTATCCCCTATCTCATAGGCTACAGAAGGGTAGTTGCTGAGTTTTCTCTTTATTCTAAGTTCCTTTTTAGTAAGTCTTGCATCTTCTATAGACATGGCACCTTCCGCAACTGCAAGTATAGAAAACTTTTTATTGTTTTCTTCTCTTATTTTAACCGCATTTGCCACGAGGTTTATATCATATGGTATCTCCGGCATAAGTATTATGTCCGCACCTCCGGCAAGACCTGCATATAGAGTAAGCCAACCGACCTTATTCCCCATAATCTCGACTATAAACACCCTGCCATGTGAGGCTGCTGTGGTATGAATATTATCTATAGCCTTTGTTGCCACTTCCAGGGCGCTGTGAAAGCCGAAGGTCATTTCCGTACCGAACAGGTCATTGTCTATGGTTTTTGGTAATCCTATAACATTAAGCCCTTCCTGACATAAAAGATTGGCAGTCTTTTGACTTCCGTTTCCGCCAAGCACTACAAGACAGTCAAGTCCCAGTTTACTGTAAGTATTTTTCATAGCTTCTACTTTATCTATGCCGTCTTCTTCTATCTCCCTAATGCGTTTAAAAGCTTCCCTGCTGGTTCCCAATATAGTTCCGCCTCTGGTAAGAATACCTGAAAAGTCACCTTCTTGCATAAGTTTATACTTTTCGTGTATAAGACCCTTATACCCGTCAAGAAAACCGATAATTTCAACATCTTTTCTATATAATTTATATAGCGATTTTGCCACTCCACGCATGGTAGCATTTAAGGATTGGCAATCTCCTCCGCTGGTCAGCATACCTACTTTGAGCATATTCTCTCCTTATAAAGTCTATTGTTATAATAAAAAATTATAATGCAAATATCTGATTTTGTCGACCTTTTATCATAGGGCTTTTCTCTATTGCACAAAAAAAACACACTTCCAGTGTGCCTTAATTTTTAACCACACATCTTGCTTCGAATCCTGTTCATAAACGTTACCATAGCAGTTAGCTCTATGACGGCTGTCTTACGGCACATGAAAGATCTCATTTATTGCTGCTACATTCCTGTCCTGACAAGGTTCACAAGTTTTCATTGCGTAAGGACCCTCATGTCAACACCACTTACTATGGGCAGCCTTACAAACAAAGACCCTGGGCAAGATATCACCTCTGCTAAAGCGGATTGCAGATACAGGGCACCGCTATCTCCCCGGCTGTGTGGATATTAAATTATAAACTTTTTTGCTTTGTTTTGTCAAGGGCTTATTACAACAAAGGCGCTATAAGTCTATAAATAATATGAATAATATTTAAGCTCCTTCTTACATCCTTGTATTGTTCGCTTACCTCATCAGATACTTCCAAAAGCTTAAGAAAATCTTCATATATTATATCTATTGCCTTATATTTATATAATAACACCGCATCTTCAAAGTTGTGATACAGGCTTCTGTAATCAAAGTTTACCGTACCTACTATAGCGCAGCTTCCGTCTACTATAAGACCTTTTTGATGTAAAAATCCGGGACTGTACTTATAAATTCTTATACCTGACTTAACCAGGGAAGAATAGTAGGACTTTGTTACTCCATATATAAATCTCTTATCCGGAATCCCCGGAGTTACTATTCTTACATCCAGTCCTCTTTGAGCTGCCATATTAAGCTCTCTTATCATCTCGTCACTTATAATCAAATAAGGTGTAGTTATATAGACCGAATATTTTGCACTTTTTATCAAATTAAGATAGGCATTTTCGCTTACGCTTTCTTCATCAAGCGGACTATCTGCATAGACTTGTACAAATCCGTCTTCCTTAGACTTATACGGTATTTTTTTAAGAAACCTTCCATAGTCCTCATCATTTTTTACAGCAGACCACATTTCAAGAAACATTACAGTCAAGCTTAAGACTGCATCACCTATAAGTTTGATACCGCTGTCCTTCCAATGTCCGTATCTTTTGCTGTCGCTAAAATATTTATCCGCTATGTTATATCCTCCGGTAAATCCTACAATACCGTCTATTACACAAATCTTTCTATGGTCCCTGTTGTTCATAAATATATTAAATATCGGATGCACCGGGTTAAATACCCTGCATTTGACTCCTATGGCTTCCATCCGCCTTATAAAACCCGGGTCTATAAAGCCTACACTTCCCACATCGTCATAGATGATCCTTATATCAACTCCCTGCTTTACTTTACTTTTAAGTATAGGACTTATTTGCTCAAATATATCCGCCTCTTCTATGGCATAATACTCCATAAATATATATTCCCTTGCCTCCTTTAGAGCTTTTAACATAGAGTCCAGGGCAAGTCTTGTTTCCGGAAAAAACTCAATATCGGTATTTTGATACAAGGGATAACCTGAGTATTTTTTTATATATTTTGATTGATTAAGTAAGTACTCATCTTCTTTCCCGAGTTTTAACATAATATTTTCATCCTGGTTTTTATAAGGCAGGAAATGATGTGCCAAGTAATCAAATTTTTTTATAATAAATCTCATTGAATCTTTATGACCGAAAAGCAAGTATATACAGATCCCAAATACAGGCAGGGAAAGTATAACTATGATCCATGACAGCTTAAACATTGCATTTTTACTGTTATCATATACTCCTATGGCAAGTATTACTGCCAGAATTCTAACCAAAACAGAGGCAACGGTATAATATTCAACCAGTATATGACTTATTGCTATAAGCCAAGACACCTGTGCCAATACTGCCAAACCTACAAATATAATTCTGCTTATACTGTTTTTAATAATACCTTTTTGCTCTACTCTCATGCCTTCCCCTAATATTTTTAGTCTTTTTGACGAAGATGAATGACCTACCTGAACTGTAACCTAATATTTTCTAAATCTATAATAAATAATTTCTATTCTATATTAAGTTCAATACTCTTAGCTATATAATACTTAAATCCCTGATTATTACAATATTTTTTTATATCATTTTTTACTTTTTCAATTGTAGTATACTCAAGTAAATATACATCCAAGCCGTAGTTTTTTACTTTTGTCAAATACTCTTCAAAGTATTCTCTATCCTCTTTGCCATTTATTTGAAATGTATTATTGTTAAAATTTATAGCTGTGTATACGCTTTCTTGATTAACTCCTTTTATAAGCTCTCCCAAACGCTCTTCTTCTATAGCCTTTTGCACAAAGACATCACCACCGTTTATATAAATATCCTTATCTAAGGTATGAAGTTTATCCAGTATACTTAGTAAAGATTCATATATTTCTTCTTTCGGATAATGATAATACACATCCGCATTGTCCAAAAAGAAGGCATCTACTCCCTTAGAGGAAAGTTCTGTGGCTTTTTTATATATATGCTCCTGCCAAGCCTTGTCTGAAATATCGACCCACTCTTCCTCAGCCCAATTCTCATACTTTGAAAGTGCCAAATGCTTAAACTCATCATAACCGGCTCTGAAATTTTCTATAGAGCCTATATTAAGGTAGCTCAATATACATTTATTTCCGTTTTTTTTAAGCTTTTCTATATCCGCTTTAGTAAAGTAATCCGCATCAATTACCAATAACTCATAGTTTCTCAGTTCAAGAACCTCTTTTTTTTCCATGCCGATAACAACGGCATAAGGCTTAGTATCAGCACTGCAGGCTGCTATGACAAAAATCAATAATATTGTTAAAAATAAAACTGTTGTATATTTCTTCAATACCGATCTCCTCAAGTTTATTTTCATAATAGTATAACACTTGTAGTAATATATTATCTACTCAACTTTGGATTTAAAACATAAAAAATCTTTGTATACACCTTATTTTTGATAATACAAAGATTTTTATTTATAAGCAAATATCATTATGTCAATACACTAATGTATAGTATCATTGATATCCGGTCTTATTGATACTTTGTTAATAAATTTCAGAAGATATATAATTAAAGAACTATCACTGATATTAATTACATATCAATGATACGCTACACTAATTACTTAATTTTACCCTTAATATCCTTCTTAGCGATTCATCAAGGCGTTCCTCAGGAATTTCACCGTTTTTAAAAGCTTCAAGCAGTGAAAAGTAGGCTTCCTTAAAACTACTTGTAATTAGCAGCATATCCGCACCTGCATTAAAAGATTTCTTTACAGCCTCCTTTATACTATAGTGATTGTTGATTGCTCCCATATCCAAAGCATCCGTTATAATGATTCCTTTATAATTAAGCTCCCCTCTTAAAAACTCACTTAACATCTTTTTAGAAAGAGAAGTCGGAGTATTATCTCCAATCACATTGGGAAGTGAAATATGGGATACCATAATAACGGGAACTTCTTGTTTAATGGCCTCTAAAAACGGTACAAGCTCCGCTTTTTTAAGTTCTTCCAAAGTCTTATATGAGTAGGCAAAGTCACTGTGACTATCTTCCAAAGTTCCTCCATGCCCCGGAAAATGCTTATAACAACCTAAAACACCCGCCTCATTTAATCCTTGTATATATGCGCTTGCCATATCCGATACCAGGTAAGGGTCTTTTCCGAATGACCTGTCACCAATTACTTTATTTTTAGGTTCGGTCAATACATCCGCATCCGGTGCAAAATTCAAATTAAATCCGTATTCATTTAAATACCTGCCTATTTCAAATCCTACCTGTCTTACTTTTTCAACATCATTTTCTTCACCAAGCTTCTTCATCGTAGGAGTTTTAGGAATATCAAAGCCTGCTTTTTTCTGCAGTCTTGAGACAGTGCCTCCCTCTTCATCAATTGCTAAAAATACCGGAAAGGAGCTTTTTTCATTTGCAATTTTTTGCATATTTTTAAGCATTTGTTTTGTTTGTTCAGGGCTTTCAAAATTCTCTGAAAAATACACAAGTCCTCCAACCGGATACTCATTAAAAGAATTTTTACTTTGTTCCGCCGCCCTCGTTACCTGAGCTATACCTGTAAGTGCTTCAGGTGTTACAAAAAATAACTGTGCAACTTTTTCTTCCAAGGTCATTTTTGCAAGGCTCTCTTCTACCTTTTTTGATAATATTTCTTCCTTACTATGCTCATTTTCTTTATTTATATATGTAGTTTGTTCCGGACTTTCATTTGATATATTGATTTTAGCAGTTTCTTTTGTACTTTGTATACTATCTTTTTGACTTAATTCACTCGACATTGCATTATTTATTTCATTGCCCTTTGAATTATACATATAACTTGTAATTAAAAATACACTGCTCGCAATTACAAGTATAAAAGCAAATATTATGCAAATTTTAATAAAACCGCTATTCTTCATATTCCACCACATATCCTGTTTTTCCTAAAAAGTAGGATAATGCCGGATCGTGAATCGGATCATCTCTTTCATCATTCCATGACCAAATACCGGCTACATTCCACAGTATAAGATACTTTTCTTCAGTACCGTCCCTATCGTTTCTGGACGGCTCTCCGGGGTACCATACCTGATATTGTTCAAAATTCTCTCCGGTGATCCAATGCCCGTAACAATAACCGTTATTGATCATTGTATATCCGCCCATCCAAACATAAGTAAGACCTGCATCGGCAGCCATTTTGCTAACAGTCTGCATTTCTTCTTCCGAAGTAATTGTTACCAGGTGTCCACCTCTTTGAATAGCCTCTGCATTTGCCTGCGACCATGATACATCCGCCTTAACCAATTCATATTTACTGTCATGTTTGGTATGTGCTATAACCTTACTGGCTACAAAAGTGCTTTCATTTTCACAAGTGTAAGTATTATCCAATACCAGGCACTGTGCCGACCTCTCGATATAGGCATCAATACTTTGATCTGTAACATATTCAATGCAATACAAATCCTTTTGCTCAGTATAGATATTTTGTAAAATGCTTGACATGTCATACAAGTCGTTTATGTTCCAATAACGCCCTTTGGTTTGCTCGGCAATATAAGTCAATCCGTAACTGTCAACATCTCCCGCACCTATAATATAAATCGGAACCGAAGAGGCTATGGCGGCATTTATAACATCCTGTTCATTGTAATAACTTGCATTATCCTGTCCGTCAGTAAATACAATTACACACTTTGCTCCGGCTTGTGCAGAAGCATTGCGAACTCCTTCCATACAGGCGTCATATAAGGCTGTATTTCCATTAGCGGAAAGGCTTGCTACACCGTTATTTAGAAATTCCAAACTTCTTGTGTAAGAACACATATACATAACACTGTCTTCAAAGGCAAGAAATTCCGCCTGATCCCCGTTATTGTAATCAAGACTATTAATAAACTGACTCATAACGTTTTTAATTTTAGGCATATCCTGTTCCATAGAGCCTGATTTGTCAGCTACAATATCAATACTGAGCCCCTGATTGCCCTCAAGTTTCTCAATCTTCTTTACCTCACGCTCTATATAAGCACCTCCGGCAATAGATTCTTTAACGGCAGCTGTAGGAGAACTCAATGTAACGGCAGCGTCGCTTGTGTCCAAAATTTGATAATATACCTTTACCACAGGATACTCCGACACATCGGAAGATATATATTTCATATTTGCAATAATACTTCTTGTTACTGATTTTTTTTCTAAGTCTTCGTAAGCGGAGACCTTGCTTTTTTTCTTTTCTTTTGTTGCAACTTTTGAATCGGATTCATCATTTGCCGATATCATTTCATCTTCCAAAGAATCATCTTCCATTTTAGCAAGCATATCAACAATTATTTTATCATCTTTTATCCTCTTCGGAACATCGGTTAAAACACTTATCGCCTTCTCATAATCTCCATCATAATAATATGCCTTAGCCAAATATACGTAGCCTTGCGGCTTTTTAGGATCTATGTCTATTGCCTTTTTTGCCGCCTCTATCGCCTTTTCATATTCTCCGTTTTGCCAATATTTTTCTGAAGCTGCACAGTTTCTATTATATCTATTACTCGGAAGGTTATAATCATATACAAAGAAGGCACCTATTCCAAGCAAAATAGACAAAAGCAGTAGTCCTCCCAGCTTTAGTATCAAGGAAGTATTATTTCGTTTATTCGCCGGCGGTATCGGGTTTTGTACAGGCTCTCTATTTTCAGAATTTGAAGGTAAAGTACTGCCCGAAGTCACAATATTCTCTTCTAAGGTTTTAGATATTTCGGTATTTGCAACAGTTATATTCTTTTCCAAATTTACCGCCTTGTCTGAATTTTTTTTGGAACTGTAATCAAGTGCTACTGTCGCATCTTTATCGTCATATATTTCCTCATCATCTTCTGCTGCATTTGTTTTAGTATCGTCATTTACCGTTTCCTTAATATCATCAGTATTTTCATCCGCTGAAAATAACTTTGCTCCGCAGAGCGGGCAAAATCTTGCTCCACTTCTGTCATCAGGAACTTTATAACCACAACTTTTACAAAACATGTTCCCCTCCAATAAAGACATTGTATGAATTTAACATATCTTTTCTATGTTAAATATCATAAAACAAGGTTTAACACACCGGTTACACAAAATCTCAAGTATGTTATATAATAAATACTTATTTTTTGCAATATTCTCTTCATATTTACTTTGTTTTTTGTCATTATTAAGTAAAGCTTTTTTGTATTTTAAAACAAGTATTTGGAAAATAAACTTACTTTTTTATTGACATATTTTTAATTACATTACTCAAGAGTATTTATTGGTAAAAATATATCAATGCTGTTTTTTACTTTAATTGAAGCTATTTTTGTGATAATATAAAATACTGTAAATCAAAGTATTTGCTGTAAGCATAAAGTACTTTATCGGACAAATACAAAAAATGCTAAGACAAAGAGTTAAAGTCAAAGGATCAAACACTATGTATAATAAAAAACTTAAGGGAAGTATTACCGTTCCGGGAGATAAATCCATCTCTCACAGAGCTGTGATGTTTGCTTCAATAGCAAAGGGTGTAAGCCATATAAACGGGTTCCTTAACGGAGCCGACTGCATTTCCACTATTAACTGCTTTAGGCAGATGGGTATAGAAATAGAGCAGTTAAATGATAAAGTTACGGTAAAGGGTAAGGGCATGTACGGACTTACAAAGCCGGGTAAAGAGCTTTACTGCGGAAACAGCGGAACTACCGTAAGACTGCTTTCGGGTATACTTTCGGCACAAGATTTTTCTTCTTCCTTAAACGGTGATGCATCCATACAAAAAAGACCTATGGCAAGGGTAATAGAGCCGCTTAAAAGCATGGGGGCTAATATAACTTCTTTTAATAATTCCTCTAAGACGCCGCTTTTTATAGAGCCTTCCCGCTTACATGGCATACATTACAAATCACCTGTAGCCAGTGCTCAGGTAAAGTCTGCAATCTTGCTTGCCGGACTTTATGCAAAGGGCGAAACCCTTGTTGAAGAAATCTATAAATCACGCAATCATACCGAGCTTATGCTTGAGAGTTTCGGTGCTAAAGTATCATCTGCTGCCTTAAGTGCCAAAGTTTCGAGAACCGATGAGCTTTTTGCAAATGATATCACCGTTCCGGGGGATATATCCTCCGCAGCCTATTTTTTAGTTGCGGCACTTATCAGTCCCGGCTCTGAGCTTCTTATAAAAAATGTAGGCATAAACCCTACAAGAGACGGTATACTTGAAGTTCTGAAAAACATGGGAGCCGATATAGAAATTGTTGATTCTTATATGGCAGGGTTCGAACCTTGTGCCGATTTACTTGTAAGGCACTCCAAGCTGTATGGAACAAGTATAGGTGGCAGCATAATTCCAAGGCTTATTGATGAAATTCCGGTTATAGCAATAGCTGCAAGCATGGCTGAGGGTACTACCATAATTAAAGATGCCGCTGAACTTAAGGTCAAAGAATCCGACAGATTAAAGGTTATGAGCGAGGAGCTTACAAAACTCGGGGCGAAAATAGAAGCTACTGAGGACGGGCTTATAATAGAAGGTGGGCACAGTCTACAGGCTGCTACCATAAACTCTTATAAGGATCACAGGATTGCTATGAGTTTTTATATTCTGAATACCTTACTTAAGGAACAGCTTAAGATAATCGATGCGGATTGTGTAAATATATCTTTTCCGAACTTTTATTCGGATTTTAATAATTTATTACAATAGGAGGTTTTTATGGACTTTTTAGAGCTTGCCAAGGGCAGATATTCAGTAAGAAGTTTTTTAGACAAAAAAGTTGAGGCTGAAAAAATAGCCAAGATACTTTTTGCAGCAAATGTTGCACCTACAGCCTGCAACAATCAACCACAAAAGATTTACATACTTCAAAGTGAAGAAGCACTGTCAAAGCTTTCTTCAGTATGCAAGTATACCTTTGGTGCTAAAACAATATTCTTGCTTTGCTATGATGAAAACTTGGCATGGCAAAACCCCTTAACCAAGGGATATAACAGCGGTGAGACCGATGTAAGTATAGTATGCACACATATGATGCTTGAAGCTCATAATCTGGGACTTGGCTCCTGCTGGGTAGGATATTTTGAGCATAGTAAGATAAGTGAAATCTTTTCACTTCCGGATAATATAAAACCTGTAGCCTTACTTCCTATAGGCTACATACCCGACTCCTCCCGTCCGAGCCACTTACATGAAACTTACAGAAAACAGGATGAAATGGTGGAAATATTATAAAAGGGCTCAGTAAAGAGACTTTTGCATTAAGAATATAATATACAAAACTTAGCAGTAAGTAAAACAACGACTTACCTGTTAAAGTATTATTTTACTCAAACTTCCCACACTCAAAGTTGGTTATGGGAAGTTTGAATTATTTTATTCTTCTTTACATTTACCAAAGCATAGCTGCTTCAAAATCATATTTACTAAGAAACCCCTTGGGGTAGAGCCATTCCGGTAAAAGAATCGTTTCTCGTTTTATAGGATATATAGGGTACCAGTCTACTAACTTATATGCTTCAAAATATTCACCACCCACTTCCCAATATTTACCTTCCTCTATCTTTTCCACAATACACAAATAGGTATTACCATATTCCGAAAGCGGCATTTCTCTTATCGGATTATCATCAATTTCAAGCCAAATATCATGAATATGTTCTTTGTCATAAAAACCATTGCTATCTCCTACTATTTCCCAGCTTGCACCTGTTGCATAAAATGTTTCTTTAATTAATATAGCATTCTTGTATTTATAAAAATCATCCTCTGTTTTTGTATATTTAACAGGTATCCAAGCCGGAATAAGGTAAATTATTATAACTACAATTAGTACTGACAACAGTGTAATAA
>CAJPUK010000006.1 GCA_905373785.1 uncultured Johnsonella sp.
AACTACCTGAACTGTAACTTATCTATGATAAAATCCCCATATAAAATAAATGTTGATAATATAGCCTAAACATATATTGACAATTAAAGAACAAAATGATATATCTATATGTAATATTAATATTGATAAAAAAAGAAGATAAACTGTCTAATTTATATAAAAAATGCTACGTATCTTTTAATATTTGCTGTTTATTTTACATAAAATAACAATTTTTATTAAAAAGCAATAAACTTAAGCAATTAAATATAAAAACACAGGGAGGTATTTACAGTGGGGGCAGCAAATGAGTATGTCAAATTAATTAACAGTTATTTATCAGACTATATATTGGTAATACTGTTAGTAGGAGGCGGAATTTGGTTTACCTTATTTTTAAGAGGTATACAGTTTAGAGGTATAGGCACAGGGCTTAAGATGACTTTCGGCGGTCTTTTTTCTAAAAAAACCGAAGCCGGCAAGGGCGGTATGTCATCATTTCAGGCTTTAGCTACTGCAGTAGCAGCTCAAGTAGGTACAGGTAATATAGCAGGTGCGGCTACGGCTATAGCGGTGGGAGGACCCGGAGCCATCTTTTGGATGTGGGTTTCAGCCTGTCTCGGTATGGCAACGATTTTTGCCGAGGCTACTCTGGCGCAAAGATTTAAGGTAGTAGGAAAGGACGGAGAAGTTACCGGAGGTCCGGTGTACTATATTAGAGAGGCTTTTAAGGGAGGAGCAGGGAAATTTTTAGCACTTTTATTTGCGGTATTTATTATATTTGCACTTGGATTTATGGGAAATGCCGTTCAGTCCAACTCTATTGCAGCCGCTTGTAATACCGCCTTCGGTATTCCAAGTTATATAGTAGGTATAATAGTGGCATTGCTTGCAGTATTTATATTTATGGGCGGTACTAAGAGAATAGTTCAGGTTACGGAAACAATAGTTCCGTTTATGGCAGCTTTATATATACTCGGATCTTTAATTATAGTTTTAATCAATTTCCGGAATATTCCTGCAATGTTTTCAAGTATTTTTGTAGGTGCTTTTAATCCGGATGCTATGGTAGGCGGTGCCTTAGGTGCCAGTGTTAAGCTTGCGGTTACCAAAGGTGTTGCAAGAGGTCTTTTCTCCAATGAAGCCGGTATGGGTTCAACACCTCATGCACACGCTTGTGCCAAGGTTGATCATCCTGCACAGCAGGGCTTTGTAGCTATGGCAGGTGTTTTGATTGATACTTTTGTAGTACTTAATCTGACAGCATTCGTAATTCTTACCACAACTACAAGAGAAGAAATAGTGAGTCAGGGACTTACTGCCGCAGCACTTAGCCAGTATGCTTATACATCAGTGTATGGCAATATGGGTCAGATATTTATCGCTATATGTATGTTTTTCTTTGCCTTTTCTACCATAGTTGGCTGGTACTTCTTCGGTAAGGCAAATATAAACTATCTGTTCGGTCCAAAGGCAGTGCCTGTATATACCATACTTGTAGGTATATGCGTATTCCTCGGTTCACTCGCTGAAGTTGACCTTGTTTGGAATATGGCTGATATGTTTAACTCATTAATGGTTGTACCTAATATTATTTCACTTTTTGCACTCAGCCTCGTTGTTAAAAAATTACATGACGAGTATTATGAGAAGAAAAAGAAGGGTGAGCTTAAATAGTAGATATATTAAAATTTATACAAATAGTACATGATATAATCAAACATAAACATGTTTTGCTTTAGATAATAAGTGGTCAAAAAAGGGCTGCTGCAAAGTAGGTGCAAATAGTTCATCTATAGAGCGGCAGCTTATTGTATGTGGAATAAAAGTTTTTTAATTAAGATGGATGACCCTACCCAAACTTTAACAAATATAGTATTAAATGAACTGAAAGCCTTAATTATAAAAAAACAATATACGGGCATTTAATATATTTTTAAACTATATTTGCTTAAAAATCTGCCACTGAAAAATATAGCTATACATATAAGCATATATCTTGCTATAATAGTAATTACTATAATTTTGTATCTGCCATATCGTAGATTTATTTTTTTGTGTGCTTTTACAAAATTTATATTTTTAGTTCTGATTACATAAATAAGGATGCAGTAAAATATGATTAATTTCATTGTAAACCCCGGTGCGGGGAATATGAAAAGTTATGCCATATGGAAAAAGCTTGAGGTTTATCTACGAAAAAAAAGAGTGGAATACAGGTATTTTCTTACAGAAGTTGAGGGGGATGCTAAGAAAATATCTTATAGTATATCAGATACTGAAGAATATGTAAGCATAGTAATTGTGGGGGGAGAAGGTACTTTTAACGAGGCACTTAACGGACTTAATATAAATGAAAGAATAAGCGTTGCTTATATACCTACAGGCTTTTCAAGAGACCTTGCAAGGGGGCTTAAACTGCCTAAGAGTCCTATTAAATGTCTAAAAAAGATCTTAAATCCTAAAATGATAAGAAATATTGACTACGGTATTTTAAGTTTTGCTAACGGAGCCGAACACAGGCGATTTATAATGTCGGCAGGTATAGGACTTGATGCCGAGCTTTATTTAAACTTTAATGAAAAAAGGGATGTTTCAAAACTTCCTGTTATTAGGGAGTTTAAAAAGTGCTGTTCAAAACTTTCCGTGCTTTGTTCTTCGGTGAGCAGCAGGGGCTATGTCCTTATAGACGGATTTAAAAAAATTGAATTTAACCATATTCTTTTGATTGCCTCCCATATTCATCCTTATTCACTTGGCGGACTTAGACTTGCACCGAAGGCTGATAATTTGGATGGTGAACTTACAATATGCATCGTACATCAAAGAAGTAAATTAAGGCTGCTTCGTATTATGCTAAGTGCAATGTTCGGCAATCATCTTAAGTATACCGGTGTAAGAAGTTATGATTGCAATGAACTTAAAATTCATCTTGAATCTGCTATGTCCGTACATACGGACGGGAGGGATTGCGGCAAATGTACCGATATACATTTACATTGTGTGAGACAAAAATTAAGATTTTTATTATAATATCGAGGTGAGATTTTATGAGAATAGGTCAAGGTTATGATGTGCATGCCGTAGAAGAAGGCAGAAAACTTATCCTCGGAGGGGTTGAGATACCTCATAAGTGGGGACTGAAGGGTCATTCGGATGCGGATGTGCTGCTTCATGCCGTTATGGATGCACTCTTAGGTGCGGCAGGACTTGGTGATATAGGTAAGCATTTTCCCGATACGGATAATAAGTATAAGGACATTTCCAGTCTGGTTCTTTTAGAAGAGGTTGCAAAACTTTTGGATGAACATACTTATATCATAGAAAACATAGATGCTACAATAGTTGCACAGGAGCCAAAACTCCTTCCTTATATGGAAGCCATGAAAGAAAATATAGCTAAAACTTTGGGCATAAGTATAGGTCAGATAAATATTAAGGCAACTACTGAAGAATGGCTCGGTTTTACCGGCAATCTTGAAGGCATGAAGTCTTATGCTATATGTCTGCTTACATCCGTAAGTGATGCAAAGTATATTGATGTAACACCCGGCGGTTGTGGCGGTTGCTGTTCAAAGATGTAATAATACAAGGGGGATTTGAAATTGAAGATTTATAACACACTCAGTAAAAGAGAAGAAGAGTTTGTACCTTTGGAGGAGGGCAAGGTTAAAATATATGTATGCGGACCTACTGTATACAATCTTATACATATAGGTAATGCAAGACCTATGATTTTTTTTGATACGGTAAGAAGGTATTTTATATATAAGGGTTATCAGGTTAATTTCGTTTCCAATTTTACAGATGTTGACGACAAAATCATTAACAGGGCAATAGAAGAGAAAGTAAGTGCTGATGAAATATCCGAAAGGTACATAGCGGAATGTAAAAAGGATATGGAAGGTATGAATATACTTCCTGCCGATACACATCCTCAAGCTACCAAAGAGATAGCAGGCATGATAGATATGATCAAGGAGCTTATAGATAAGGGGCATGCCTATGTATCTAGTGACGGTACGGTATACTTTAGGGTTAAAAGCTTTCCTGAATACGGTAAACTCTCACATAAAAATATTGATGAGCTGCAGTCGGGTCTTAGAGAACTTAAAGTAAGCGGTGAGAATGACAAGGAAGCCTCATATGATTTTGTGCTTTGGAAACCTAAGAAAGAAGGAGAGCCTTACTGGGAGTCTCCATGGAGTGACGGAAGACCGGGCTGGCATATAGAGTGTTCCGTTATGAGTAAAAGGTATCTGGGTGAGCAGATAGACATACATGGCGGCGGAGAAGACCTGGTATTTCCTCATCATGAAAATGAGATAGCACAGTCGGAGGCTTGCAGCGGAAAACACTTTGCAAAGTATTGGATGCATAATGCCTTTCTTAATATAGACAATAAAAAGATGAGTAAGTCGGAAGGTAATTTCTTTACAGTAAGGGATATATCCAAGATGTATGATTTGCAGGTCTTAAGGTTCTTCATGCTCAATGCTCATTACAGAAGTCCGCTTAATTTCTCGGCTGAGCTTATGGACAGTGCCAAAAACTCTTTGGACAGGATACTTAATGCCTTTGAAAAGCTTAGAGATTTTGAAAAGAAGGCTTCAGGGGAGAATATGACAGAGGCTGAAAGAGTAGATTTTCATGAGATTATTTTAAGTAAGCAGAAATTTGAAGCAAGCATGGATGATGACTTTAATACCGCTGATGCTATAGCGGCAGTATTTGAGATAGTAAGAGTTTCCAATTCGACAGTTAATGAAGAAAGCACGCTTTCTTATATCAAACATATACTTTCCGTACTGTCAAAGCTTTGTGATGTGCTTGGAATAAAGACAAAGAGAAAAGAAGTTATTCTTGATGAGGATATAGAAAAACTTATATTAAGCAGAACCGAGGCACGAAAAAACAAGGACTTTAAACGTGCCGATGAGATAAGAAATGAACTTTTGGAAATGGGTATAGTGCTTGAGGATACAAGAGAGGGTGTTAAGTGGAAGAGGGTATAAATCTTTTTGAAAAGACCTCTACAGATCCCAAACTTTTCTCTCCCTTGGTGCTTGCCTTCTTAGGTGATGCGGTTTATGAACTTATAATACGCAGTATGCTTGTAAATAAAGCCAATAAACCGGTCAATAAATTAAACAAGGAAAGTTCTTCTTTGGCTAATGCAAAAACACAGGCAAGGTTTGCACAAATCTTATCCGAGCATTTAAGTGAAGAAGAGTTAAGGATCTACAAAAGAGGCAGAAATACTACTTCACACAGTGTGGCAAAGAATGCAAGTATATCCGACTACAGGCAGGCGACAGGTTTTGAAGCCTTGCTCGGTTACTTATATCTTAAGGATAAACTTGATAGAATCATGGAACTTGTAGATATATGCCTTAAAGAAAATGACAATTAGTGCGGAATGTTTTGTTATTTAAGTCGGTGTAGTTATTCTATGCCGACTTAAGTATACTGTACCGAATTAAGGGAGAAAAAATGAAAGAGAATTTTATAGAGGGTAGGAATGCCATAATAGAAGCATTTCGCTCCGACAAGACTATAGACAAGTTATATGTACAGGAAGGCTTAAATGATGCCCCTATCCTAAAGGCAGTTAAAGAGGCAAAAAAGCAGGGGAGTATTGTAGCTTTTGTAAGTAAAGAAAAACTTGACCTTATGAGTTCTACAAAAAAACATCAGGGGCTTATAGCCAAGACTGCCGAATACTCCTATGCAGAAGTTGAGGATATATTAAAAATAGCCGAGGAAAAAGACGAAAGTCCTTTTATATTTATACTTGACGGCATAGAAGATCCGTATAATCTCGGTGCTATTATAAGAACTGCCAATCTTTGCGGTGCTCATGGTGTGGTAATACCCAAGAACAGGGCTGTAGGACTTACCGCTGCCGCCGTTAAGGCTTCAGCGGGTGCAATAAACTTTACTCCGGTTGCCAAGGTAACCAATATTTCAAGAACCATAGATGAGCTTAAAAGTAAAGGTTTGTGGTTTGTATGTGCCGACTCTTTGGGCGAACCCATGTATAAGCAAGATTTAAAAGGTGCTATAGGTCTGGTTATGGGTAATGAGGCACATGGAGTAAGTGAGCTGGTCAAAAAGAAATGCGATTTTACAGCAAGCATACCCATGTATGGAGATATAGACTCGCTCAATGTATCTGTGGCTGCCGGAGTTTTGGCATACGAGATAGTAAGGCAGAGAAAATTTTAGTGCATCGTTCACAAAATAAGTATATCAAAAACGATGAATATTTTTCTGAGTGTGTACATCAAAAAACGTAGGCGTAGTGGGGCTACGCTGAGGATTTTTGATGAATGCAATCAGGAAAAGGGGCAAGTTATTTGGTATACTTATTTAAGAAACGATGCATTAGACTGTATGCCCCACGAAAACACATTTTAATACAGTTTGAGTAAATATTAAGAAATTTAATATTAAGAACTATTACGAAATATTCAATACATACTATATATAGTGACTTCGGCAAAATTAACTACTATATAGATGTCGAAAATTTGTTTCGGGATAGTTCTTTTTATTTTATTTGTAAGTTTTATGTAAGTAACTAAATCCTTGTAAAGCCTATAAATACGCTATTGTAAAGATGTTATACTTGACGGAGAACTTGTATTTTTTGTCTATTTGTTATATTATACATACAAAAGTGGGTAGAAGTGGTGAAAAGTGGGTGAAGATTATGTTTATGGGTGAGTTTAATCATAGCTTAGACATAAAAGGAAGGGTTATACTTCCTGCTTCTTTTCGTGAACAACTTGGAGTAAATTTTGTTATTACCAAAAGCTTTGACAAATGCCTTTCAATATACGATGAAAGTAACTGGAAGGTACTGCAAGAGAAGTTAGCTGCCATGCCCATGATTAATCTTGCCGCAAGAAATATCAGACGTATGATAGTGGGAAGTGCTGCAACTCTTACGCCTGATAAGCAGGGACGAATACTCATACCTGCACCGCTTAGGGAGTTTGCAACGATTACAAAGGAGGCGGTATTTATAGGTAACATAGATCATATAGAACTTTGGTCCAAAGAAGCCTGGATCAATGCTTCCGATATAGATCCCGATGAGGCGGCAAATGAACTATATAATTCGGGTATAAGCATATGATATTTGAACATAAATCGGTATTACTGAACGAAATTATTAAAAACCTGTCCATAAAAGAGGATGGAACTTATGTAGATGCTACACTTGGCGGTGCAGGGCATGCCTTGGAAGTATGCAGACGTTTATCCGAAAAAGGACATTTTATAGGTATAGATCAGGATGAGGATGCTATAGAAAGCTCCAAGCTCAGATTAAAAGACTATATGGACAGAGTTGATATAGTAAAGAGTAATTACGTAAATATTAAAAACATACTTGAGTCGCTTAATGTAGACAGGGTAGACGGTATATATATAGATCTCGGAGTATCTTCTTATCAGCTTGATAATGCCGAAAGAGGGTTCAGTTACAGGTTTGACAGTGCTTTGGACATGCGTATGGATAAATCACTTGATATAACCGCACAGGATATAGTTAATGATTACTCGGAACAGGAGCTTTATAGAATCATAAAAAATTACGGGGAGGACATATTTGCAAAAAATATAGCAAAACATATAGTCATTGCAAGAAAAGAAAAGCGTATAGAAAGCGGACTTGAGTTGGTTGAAATAATAAAAAGGGCTATACCTAAAAAGTTTCAAATAACTTCAGGACATCCGGCAAAGCGTACTTTTCAAGCTATTAGGATAGAACTTAATAAGGAACTTGAAGTGTTGGAAAATTCTCTTGAGACTATGATAGACTTACTGAAACCAAACGGCAGACTCTTAGTTATAAGCTTTCATTCTCTTGAGGATAGGATAGTAAAGAATATATTTAAGAGATGTGAAAATCCATGCACCTGCCCTAAAAATTTTCCCGTATGTGTATGTGGAAATAAAAGTAAAGGTAAGGTACTTATGAGAAAACCGATACTTCCAAGCGAGGAAGAGTCGGAGGCTAATCCAAGGGCAAAAAGTGCAAAGCTCAGGATTTTTGTAAAAATATAGCTTAAATGAGGGACAATAGATGGAAAGTAAAGTAAGAAGAATGCATAATAGAAACTTATCTGCCTCATATATATCCGGTACAGCTGCAAGAAAGTATTCTCCTACTTATGAGGTTGGAAAAAAGTATGTATACAGACCTAAAAAAATTGATGCTGTCAGAAGAAAATATGTTGAGGAAATGGATAAGAAGAGAATCAAGGAAGTATCGGTGCAGATGCACCCTATTTACTTATCGCTTTTGATAGTAGCCTTAGCTGTGGTTCTTTATCTCGGATATAATTATTTGTCGATAGATGCTAAAGTAATAACGGACCTTAAGCAAATAGAAAAGCTTGAGAAAGACCTTGATGTACTTAAAAATGAAAATGACGGTCTTGAAAGCAGCATTAAGTCATTCAGACCGGATCTTGATTATGTATACAAGGTTGCGACTGAAGAACTCGGTATGGTAAAAGCAGATAGAAGTCAAATCAAAACATATACAAATTCTGAGAAAGAGTATGTTAGACAGTATGAAGATATACCATAAAGGCGTTAAGCCTAAAAGAAAGAGGATAGAGGTTAAGAAAGTAAGGAAAATTTCTAAATATGTATATAATAAGCTGGTATTTATCTTTAGTATGATAGTACTGGCTTTATTTTTCTTGTCTGTAAAAATATATGATATACAAATTAACAATTCAGTAAATTATAGCCAAAAAGTACTTTCACAGCAAAGATATGATTCCAGGGATATTCCGTTTAGAAGGGGTGAAATACTTGACAGAAACGGTAATTTGCTGGCAACAAGCAATAAGGTTTATAATCTTATAATAGATCCGAGCCAAATAAATACAGATGCGGCTAACTACATGGAGCCTACACTTGATGCATTAAATGAAATATTTTCCTATGATAAGGAAGAACTGAGGACATTGATTACCGAAAAAGCCGACAGCAGATATATACGCTATGCCAAGGGATTGAGTTATGAGCAAAAGACAATATTTGAAGAAAAAAAACAACAGGTAAAAAAGGATAATCAGGCTAATAAGTCAAAGCAAAGAATAACCGGTGTATGGTTTGAAGAGGCATACAGCAGAGTATATCCCAATAATAAGCTCGCCTGCAATGTTATAGGTTTTTCAAGCGCTGAAGATACTGTAGGTATAGGCGGTATAGAGCAGTACTACAATGATAAGCTTACCGGTAACAACGGAAGAGAGTATGGATACTTAAACGACGATTCAAACCTTGAAAGGGTAATAAAGTCTCCTACAAACGGTTATAGCCTGGTATCTACCATAGATGTCAATATACAGCAAATGGTAGAAAAACATATACAGGAGTGGGAAGGTGAGATGGGAAGTAAGATAACCGCCTGTATAATTATGGACCCTAATAACGGAGAAATACTTGCCATGGCAAGCAGCAGGGACTTTGATCTTAATAATCCAAGAGACCTTTCTAAGTATTACAATAATTTTGAAATCACCAATATGAGTGAAGAGGCGAAAACGGATGCACTTAATAATATATGGCTTAATTTTGCTATAAGTTCCACCTATGAGCCCGGTTCACCTTCTAAAATATTTACGGTAGCCACAGCAATGGAAGAGGGAATTATAGACGGTCACGAAAGTTACTACTGTGACGGTTATCAAGTGGTAGGACAAAGAAAGATACATTGCGCCAATAAGAACGGACACGGAACTCTTACGGTAGAAGAGGCTATAATACAAAGTTGTAACGATGTAATGATGCAGATAGTTTTTGCTACAGGCAAAGATAAATTCAGTAAGTTTCAACAGCTGTTCGGTTTCGGTAAAAAAACCGGTATAGACCTGCCCGGAGAGGCAGACACATCAAAACTTATACATACCTCGGAAACTATGCGAGCTGATGATCTGGCTACCAATTCCTTCGGTCAAAACTACAACTGTACTATGATAGAAATGGTTTCAGCCTTCGCCTCCGTTATCAATGGAGGGATGTATTATAAGCCTCATGTGGTAAAAGAGGTGAGAACCTTACAAGGTGAAGTTATAGATACTATAGAACCCCTTTTGGTACGAGAAACCGTTTCACCTTCAACTACCGAGTTTTTAAACAATGCCATGTTTAAGACGGTTGAAAAAGGTACGGGTTTCCCGGCTAAGGTTGAAGGTTATGATGTGGGAGGTAAAACGGGAACTTCGGAAAAGTATCCTCGAGGCTCCGGAAAGTATATACTTTCTTTTATAGGTTTTGCTCCCATTGAACACCCTGAGGTACTTTGTTATGTTGTAGTTGATGAGCCTAACACTGAAGATCAGGCACATTCATACTTTGCAAGCAGACTTTTTAAGAGTATCATGACTGATGTACTGCCTTATATGAATGTATATACAAGCGATGAGGTTAAGGCTGAGAGGGAACAAAGAAAAATACAAGAATCCACCCAAAGCAGTGAAGACAGTTCAAAGGTATATGAAACTGATGAATATGTAAAACCTGATACGGGAACATTTGAAGAAGAGATAAGTGCTCCTAATAATGATGCCGAAATAGAAGGTTCATCTACAGAGCAGGATGTTGGAAGTACTGCCGGCGAAACAAGCTCAAGTCCCCCGGTACAAAGTACCGAAACAAGCAAAGAAGAGTCTTCACCGGTTCAAAGTACTAAAACCGGCAAAGAGACTACTTACTCAAGCCAAAGTACTGAAAAAAGCAAGGACAATACCTCCCAAACTCAAAATACGAAGGCAAACACAAAAGCAACTTCCTCGCTTCAAAGCACAGGGAATTGATATCTGTGGTTATAGCTGTAAAACCATTTGAAAATCAACTTATTATAAGTTATACTATAAGTTATTAAAAGCTTTTTAAATAAAGCGAAAGGATTAGGATTAACAATTTATGATAAATGATAGTATAGTGGCTCTTCTTATAAGTTTTACCTGCACTGCCCTTTGTTGTCCGGTACTTATACCTGTTTTATATAAGTTTAAGTTCGGACAGCAAGTCAGAGATGACGGTCCCAAGGCACATCTTAAAAAAAGCGGTACACCCACCATGGGCGGTATAATGATATTGTTCGGAATAATTATAGGAAGTGTATTTTATATAAATAAATATAAATTGGTACTGCCTGTACTGTTATTTACGGTTGCCTACGGAATAATAGGTTTTTTAGATGATTTTCTTAAGATAAAAAAGAAAAAATCGGAGGGTCTTAAGGGGATTCATAAATTTATATTACAGATATTGCTTACAACTGTATTTGTGTACTATCTTCATATACACAAAACAGCCGATACTATGCTTGTACCCTTTACAGGCTCATTTAATACCGGCTATATGTTGCACACCGGCATATTTTTTATTCCCTTAGTTTTTTTTATAGTCCTCGGTACGGACAATGGAGTTAATTTTACTGACGGAGTTGACGGACTTTGCACCTGCGTTACTATAATAGTCTCAATATTTTTTGCACTTATAGCAATAAGAGAAAATATTATGATAACTCCCGTCATTGCTGCGGTTATAGGAAGTCTTACAGGATTTCTTATTTATAATACCAATCCGGCTAAAGTTTTTATGGGTGATAGCGGTTCACTTGCACTTGGAGGATTTGTTGCATCTGCGGCTTTGGTCATGCAACTTCCTTTATTTATAGCGGTGGTAGGTTTTATATACCTTATAGAAGTCGTTTCGGTAATAATACAGGTAGGGTATTTTAAGGCGACTAAAGGTAAAAGATTTTTCAAAATGGCACCCATTCATCACCATTTTGAGCTTTCAGGCTGGTCGGAGACTAAGGTTGTAACAGTATTCAGCATAGTTACTGCTATATTGTCTCTTTTGTTATATCTTGGATTTAATAGATAAAAAAATGGAAAGAGGTTTTTATGAGAGATATAGTTATGGTTGCAGGTATGGGAAAAAGCGGAGTATCTGCAGCAGAGCTTATACTTAACATAGGCGGCAGAGTATTGCTTTATGATAGCAATGAGACATTGGATCCTGAGACCGTTCTTTCTAAGTTTGATGAAGAAAATGTTAAAAATATACATGTGAAACTTGGAAGACTTACAGAAGATGATATAAGAGATATTCGTGTATGTGTAATGAGTCCGGGAATAAGTTTAGAAACAGATTTTATAAAGTTGCTTTTAGCACACAGAATACAACTGTGGTCGGAAATACAACTTGCTTATTTTGTAGCTAAGGGAAGGCTTATGGCAATAACCGGAACCAACGGTAAAACTACCACTACCGCCTTATTGGGTGCAATAATGCAGCGTAAATATGAGAACTGTTTCGTTGCCGGCAATATCGGTATACCGTATACACAAATAGCACTGCATACAAATGATAAGTCTGTAACCGTACTTGAAGTATCCAGTTTTCAATTAGAGACCATAATAGATTTTAAGCCCAATGTATCTGCCATACTTAATATTACGCCTGATCATTTAAATAGGCATCATACTTTTGAGAATTATTCGGCTATAAAAAAAGAGATCTGTATGAACCAGACAGCACAGGATTACTGTATACTCAACTATGATGATGAACAGCTCAGAGAGTTTGGAGACAGCGGAGAATGCAAAGCAAAGGTTGTTTTCTTTTCAATAAAAAATAAGCTTAAAGAGGGTGTCTATGTAGAAGATAATAAAGTGTATTATTCAAGTCCTTCAAAAACAATAGAAGTTCTATCTTTAGATAATGTACAACTTTTGGGAAAACACAATCATGAGAATATATGTGCAGCCGTAGCTATGGCATTTGTTGAGGGTGTTGAAATTGAGGATATACGAGAGGCTTGCTATGAATTTAAGGCTGTGGAGCATAGAGTGGAGTTCGTCAAAGAAAAGTATGGAGTAAGGTACTATAACGATTCCAAGGCAACCAATCCGGATGCCGCTATACAAGGACTTAATGCCATGCCGGGACCTACGATACTTATAGCCGGAGGCTATGACAAACAATCCGAGTATGATGAATGGGCAAAACTTTTTAAAGGCAAGTTAAAATATTTGGTACTTATAGGAAGTACAAGGGATAAGATTGCGGAATGTGCCAAGAAGTACGGCTTTAATAATATTATGTATGCCGAAACCTTACAGGAAGCTGTCAGAGTCTGTGATTCTTATGCCGACAGGGGTGACTATGTGTTACTTTCTCCTGCTTGTGCAAGCTGGGGAATGTTCGATAATTACGAACAAAGAGGAGATATATTTAAATCTTGTGTACAGGCATTATAAGTTTGAATGGAGTTTCGTATGCAAGAGGGTAAGGTTAAAAAAAGATATTACCATGACTACAGCTTGTTACTTACTGTAATAATACTTGTAGTTTTCGGACTTATTATGATATATTCAGCCAGCTCATTTTCTGCACAGCTCGAGTTCAAAGATTCGGCATACTACATAAAAAGACAGGCTTTTTTTGCTGTACTCGGCTTTGTTGCGATGTTTTTTGTATCAAGGTTTGATTATCATCTGGTACTTAAATTCAGTAACTACATATATGCGGTTTCTGTGATAATGCTTATTTTAGTATATATTATAGGTTCGGAGCGTAACGGAAAAAAACGCTGGCTTAAATTCGGAGCTATAAATATACAGCCGGCAGAGATAGCCAAGCTTGCTTTAATTTTATGTATGAGTGTACTTATCTATAAGTTTTATAAACATATAGACAGCAAAAGAGTAATGCTTAAGATATCTTATTATGTATTTCCGCTGGTTGCTTTAATTGCACCCAATAATATGAGTTCCGCTATAATAGTTGCACTTATACCTATATTTATGCATTTTGGCGTTTCCAGGAATATACGCTTTCATATACTTCTTGGAATTTTGGGAGTTGTTGTTGTGTGGCAGGCATTGCCCATTGCTACATTCTTGAATAAATTACATATAGTACAAAATTATCAGTTACAGCGTATAATAGTTTGGAAAAATCCCGAGGCGGATCCGGCGGTACACGGGTTTCAGGTTCTGCAAGGTCTGTATGCGATAGGTGCCGGAGGATTTTTTGGCAGAGGTATGGGAGCCGGTATGCAGAAATTCCTTTTACCGGAGTCTCAAAATGACATGATATTCTCTATAATCTGCGAGGAACTCGGACTTTTCGGTGCAGTAACAATTATACTTGTGTTTATCTTCTTGCTCTATCGTTGTATGGTAATAGCTTCTCTTGCAAGAGATATGATGGGAACTATGATAGTAGTAGGAGTTATGGGACATATAGCAATACAGCTGATTCTTAACATATCAGTTGTTACCGGACTTATACCGAATACCGGAATAGGACTTCCTTTTATAAGTTACGGAGGTACCTCGCTTTTATTTCTTATGATAGAGATAGGTTTGGTTTTTTCGGTTGCAAGAAGTATAACTATTGATAAAACTAACAGAGAGGCGTAAAAGGTGCAATATCAAATATTAAATTTATCCAAGCACGTGATAAAAAGATGAAAAGATTTAAAAAAAGGTATATAATAGGTCTTACACTAATGCTGGTAATACTGTCATTATCAATTATTAAGATAGATAAGGTAGTAGTGAGCGGCAATTCATGGTATAATGATGAGGAGATAGAGGCTCTTGTTTTCGCTAAACCTTTAGACAGGTACTTTTTATACAGCTTTATAAAGGATAAGTTAAACAAAAAAAAGAATATTCCTTTTATACAGGAATATAGGTTGGATTGGAAATCGCCTTCACAAGTAGAGATTGTGGTGTATGAAAAAAGCATATTGGCTGCGGTAAACTATATGAATCTTTATATGTACTTTGATAAAGACGGTATGGTGCTTGAAAGCTCGGCAGAAAAAATAGATAAAATTCCTATTGTAGAAGGGCTTGAACTTAGCAGCATAGTGCTATATAATAAACTTCCTGTGAAAGATGAGTATGTGTTCAGCAGACTTGTAAGTCTTACACAGTCCCTTTCAAATTATAATATATTTGCAGAGCGTATATTGTTATATTCACAAAACCAGGTAAATTTATATATTGGAGATATAGAAGTACATTTTGGGGTACTCAACGATATTGAAGAAAAGACAGCGGATCTTAACAATATATTTCCTGAAATATCAGGTCAAAAAGGGATTTTATATATGGACAACTATGGCGAAAATAAATCTTACACTTTTGAGCAGACAAAATAATTATATGAGTTTTTATTTGTATTTATACCTTTTTACAGGTTGGTAATACCGTGTTAAATAAAACTCATGAATAATTACAGTTGATATTTTCTTCTAAAAATATTATCATGTAAATTATTAAACAGCATTAAAATTGTTACAGTTAAGGTAGGACATTCATCTTTGTCAAAGAAACTGAAAATATTTTATTTACAAATCAGATGAAGATGGATGTAGGTAGCAGCCTGATAGATATGCATGTATAATATACCAAATGAAAGCTTGCTTTCAGGTGTATATTATACATATATATCTAAACTGTCTGAATTGTAACTTGTATTTAGCAAATCCGAAAAATTGTAGTCGGGAGGAGTAGAACTTGTTTGAGATACATATTGATTCAACAGAAAATGCAGCAAAAATAATTGTAATTGGTGTTGGTGGCGCAGGTAACAATGCAGTAAACCGTATGATAGACGAGAGTATAGTTGGGGTGGAATTTATAGGCGTTAATACTGATAAGCAGGCACTTGAGTCTTGTAAGGCCCCTACCTTACTACAAATCGGTGAAAAGGTAACTAAGGGGCTGGGTGCCGGAGCTAAGCCTGAAGTAGGTGAAAAATCAGCTGAAGAAAGTGCAGAAGATATAGCCGCTCACCTAAAAGGCGTAGACATGGTATTTGTAACCTGCGGTATGGGTGGAGGTACCGGCACCGGTGCGGCACCCGTTATTGCAAGAATAGCTAAAGAAATGGGCATACTTACCGTAGGTGTTGTAACCAAGCCTTTCGGTTTTGAAGGCAAGCAAAGAATGAGCAAGGCACTTGCAGGTATAGAAAGACTTAAGTCTAATGTAGATACACTTATAGTAATTCCGAATGATAAGCTCCTCGGTCTGGTTGACAGAAGAATTCGTTTGGAAGAGGCACTTAAAAAGGCGGATGAGGTTTTACAGCAGGCAGTTCAGGGAATTACCGACCTTATAAATGTTCAATCTCTTATAAATCTTGACTTTGCCGATGTGCAGACAGTTATGAAGGATAAGGGTATAGCTCATATAGGCATAGGTTTCGGTACGGGAGACGATAAGGCTGTAGACGCTGTAAGACAGGCGGTTCAGTCACCGCTTCTTGAGACGACCATAGAAGGTGCAAGTGATGTTATTATTAATCTCTCAGGAGATATAAGCCTTATCGAGGCGGATGAGGCAGCCGAATATGTCAAGGATATGGTAGGAGAGGATGCTAACATAATCTTCGGTGTGACCGATGACCAGGGTGTTCAGGATCAGGTTACCATAACAGTTATAGCCACAGGTTTGGAGGAGCACGCAGAAAATGAGCAAGTATCAAGTATTATGAAGGGTTTTGCTCAAAGAAGAAATCTCACAGCTCCTACAAGCAATATGGGCAGCATGGGAAATATGGGTAGTATGGGAGTTTCAAGAGGACAGACCGTATCACAACCCGGAAGAAACTTGGGAAATGTCTCTAATACAGTCAGTCAAAGCAGAGCCAATACTACTTTGGAAACAATCAGTTTTGACAGCCTGCCTCCTTCAAGAGAGGATGACAGCGTTAGTACCAATAACTTGAGTAATACAAGACCGGAGCCAAGCTATAACAGACCGCGTCAAAACAGAGAGACGACTCTTAATGTACCTGATTTCTTAAAAGACAGACATTCGGACAGAAATTAAGTTTTATAAGTATAGGAGTTGTTGCACTTTAAGATTTGTATACGGGATATATGATGATATTTTATCGGAATATCACTATATATCTTGTATACAGGTTTTATTTTGCAACAGCTCTTTTTGTGTCTATAAGGTCTGATATGTAGTATAAAATCAACTTAGAGTTCTGCGGATTGGATATACATGAATTTTAGATATATTTAGATATAAAAAGCAAAAAAGCCCCGGAATATCCCGAAGCTTATCTTTTATGCATGTTCATAATACAGAATTAAGCACGCTCAACCTTGCCTGAACGAAGACATGAAGTACATACATACATCTTCTTTGAACCACCTGCAGTTTTTACTCTTACTGACTTGATATTTGCTTTCCATATTTTGTTGGATCTTCTATGTGAATGGCTCACACTGTTACCAAAGTGAACTGCTTTTTCGCATACTGCACATTTTGCCATGCTTAACACCCCCTTAATTAGGATTGGGCTTTTAAAACCCATAACGGGTATATGATATCAAAAATATCAGTTATTTGCAAGTATTAATTAAATAAAAACTTCCATTTTATATAAAAATAGAGTATACTAGACAAAGTGTTATAAAATTGCATTACATCACTTTGATTAAATGGAGGTTATTGCATGGGCAAAGGAGTATTAACTACTAATATGGGTGAGATAAGCATATCTAATGATGTTATAGCATTTTATGCAGGACTTCAAGCCTTGGAATGTTTCGGTATAGTCGGTATGGCAGCGGTAAATGTCGGAGACGGACTTGTAAAGCTTTTAAAAGGTGACAATGTATCTAAGGGAGTACTGGTTAATATTAAAGACAATAAGCTTAATATAGACTACCATGTAATAGTTGCATATGGAGTAAGCATAATGGCTGTATCGGATAACTTAAGAGAAAATGTAAAGTATAAGTTGGAGAAATTCACCGGTATGGCGGTGGATAAGATTAATATATACGTCGAGGGCGTTAGAGTCATAGACTAAGGAGGTAAAATAGGTGAGCTTAACACAGCTTGATTCAACAGCATTAAAAAAAGCCTTTATTTTAGGTGCTAAAAATCTTGAGGCAAAAAAAGACTGGATTAATGAGTTAAATGTTTTCCCGGTGCCTGACGGAGATACCGGAACCAATATGACTATGACCATAATGTCGGCAGTAAAAGAAGTCAGTGCGTCAGCCGATGATATGAAAAGTGTATGCAAGGCAATATCTTCAGGTTCATTAAAGGGAGCCAGAGGTAACTCCGGTGTAATACTCTCACAGCTTTTGAGAGGATTTACAAAGATTGCCGGAGATTATGAAAGTCTTGATACAATGATTTTGAGTATAGCCCTTGATAAGGCTACAGAAACTGCTTACAAGGCGGTTATGCGTCCTAAAGAGGGTACAATACTGACCGTAGCTAAAGCTATGAGTACTAAGGCGCTTGAAATATATGAAGAAGTTGATGATATACAGGAGTTTATAAAAGAAGTACTTAATGCCGGAGATAAGGCATTGGCAAGAACCCCTGAACTTCTTCCGGTATTAAAACAGGCGGGAGTGGTAGACTCAGGCGGTCAGGGACTTATGGAGATTATACGGGGAGTGTATGACTCTGTAATGGGGAAGGAACTTGATTATAGCAGTATAGAGATGCCTAAACCTAAAACACCTGTAAAAATGGGTATGCATATATCCAAGGCGGAAGTTGATACCGCAAATATTAAGTTCGGATACTGTACCGAATTTATTATCAACCTTGAAAAAGAGTTTAAGGAAAATGATGAAGAGAGCTTTAAGGCATTTCTTGAAACCATAGGCGATTCCTTAGTATGTGTATCTGATGAAGAGGTTGTTAAAATACATGTTCATACCAACGATCCGGGGCTTGCTTTACAAAGAGCCTTGGGCTACGGTTCACTGACCCGTATTAAGATAGATAATATGAGGGAACAGCACGAAGAGCAGCTTCTTAAAGAAATGATAGAAAGCGGTGAAGTAGAGGTAGACGATACCGAAACCGAAACAAAGAAAGACGTTGAGCTAAAAGAATACGGCTTTATAAGTGTATCTTCAGGTGAGGGCTTAAGTGATATCTTTAAAGGTTTGGGAGTAGATGAGATTATAGAGGGCGGACAGACTATGAACCCAAGCACGGAAGATATACTTTTTGCTATAGATAAACTTAATGCCAAAAATATTTACATACTTCCGAATAATAAGAATATAATTTTAGCTGCCAATCAAGCTGCTGAACTTATACAGGATAAAAATATAATGGTAGTTCCTACCAAGACCATACCGCAAGGACTTAGTGCGGTTATAGCTTTTATGCCCAATATAGGCAGTGAAGAAAACTTTAATAATATGCAGGAAGAGATAAAGAAGGTAAAGAGCCTTCAGGTAACCTATGCGGTAAGAACCACTTCTATTGATGACTTTGATATAGAAGAGGGCGACATCATGGCTATAGGCGATGCCGGTATAGTAAGTGTAGGAAAATCCATAGATGATACCCTGCTTGAGGGTCTTGCAAAACTTATAAATGAAGAGACTGAACTTGTAAGCCTGTATTACGGTGCTGATATTAAGGAAGAAGAAGCCGAAAAACTTAAAGAAAGATTGAGTGATAAGTATAGTAATATAGATATCGAACTGAACAGGGGAAGTCAGGCGGTTTATTATTATATAGCATCAGTTGAATAAATTTACAGAGCTTTTACAAGGTAAGGTATTTTATTTTGTAGAAGCTCTTTATAATTGGAAAATAGTTACAGTTTGGGTAGTTTAGATATACATGTATAATATAGCAAATGAAAGCTTGCTTTCAGGTGTATAGTATACATATATATCTGTCAGGCTGCTGCCGGAATTCATCTTCGTCTAATTTATAGATAAAAATTAAATATTTTTAGTTTTTTTGTCGAAGATGAGTGATCTACCCAAACTGTAACGGAAAATAAGCCGCTTAGCGAAATAAACAAAAAAATATATATCGTTATGGCTAAATTTGTGCTATAGTATAGGTTAGTATTTGTATGGAGAAATAAATGAAAAATTTATACATAGCTGAAAAACCCTCGGTTGCCAACGAATTTGCCAAGGCACTTAAACTTAATACCAAGAAGAAGCAGGGTTTTTTAGAAGCGGACAATGCCGTAGTAACATGGTGTGTAGGGCATCTTGTAACCATGAGTTATCCTGAAAGTTACGGGGAGCAGTACAAAAAATGGTCGCTTGACACACTGCCCTTTTTGCCCAAGGTATTTAAGTACGAGGTTATTGACGCTGTAAAAGAGCAATATAAAATAGTAAGCGGCTTATTAAACAGAGAGGACATTGCCTGCATATATATATGCACCGACTCCGGAAGAGAAGGAGAGTATATATATAGACTTGTAGATAATATGGCTAAGGTTAATAAGCCGAGAAAAAGAGTTTGGATAGACTCTCAGACGGAAGAGGAGATATTAAGAGGGATAAAAGAAGCCAAAGATTGGTCTTTTTATGATAATTTGGCATCGTCGGCTTACCTCAGAGCCAAAGAAGATTACCTGATGGGTATTAATTTTTCCAGACTGCTTACATTAAAGTATTCGAAAACTTTAGCTACCTTATTAAAAAAAGACAGAGTAGTACTTAGTGTCGGTAGAGTAATGACCTGTGTGGTAGGCATGGTAGTCAGAAGAGAGAGAGAAATCAGAGACTTCAAAAAAACCGTATTTTATAAAATCATTGTAAAACTTGCATTTGAAAATAAAGATAATTTTATAGAAGGCGAGTTTAGAGCAGTTGAAGAAAGCAAGTATTATAATTCTCCCAAGCTTTATAAAGACAACGGATTTTTACAAAAAGAAGATGCGGATAAGTTTATTTTGGAATTAAAGCCTTATGATAAGGCAAAAGTAGTAGAAAGCAAGAAAAAGAAAGAACTTAAGAATCCTCCGCTTTTATATAATCTTGCCGAGCTTCAAAACTACTGTTCAAAAAAGTTTAAGATAAGTCCGGATGAAACTCTTAAAATAGCTCAAAAATTATATGAAAGAAAATTACTTACCTATCCCAGAACAGATGCCAGAGTTTTATCAAAGGCGGTTGCCAAAGAGATCTATAAAAACCTTTCAGGGCTTAAAAGGTATGAGACTTTACAAAAAGAAGTTGAAGAGGTTATAAATAACTCTCTTTATAAAAATCTTGAAAAGACAAGATATGTGGATGATAAGAAAATTACCGATCACTATGCTATAATACCTACAGGTCAGGTTAATTTATCCGCCTTGTCACCACTGGAGCTTAAAGTCTATGAGCTTATTTGCAGGAGGTTTATAAGTATATTTTTCCCGGCGGCGGAGTACATGAAGTACAATATAGAAAGTCTCATTGAAAGAGAACATTTCTTTACTACTTTTAAGGTACTTACCAAGATAGGCTATCTTAAAGTTTCGGGAGCAGAATCCGAAAAACTTGATAAGGCTAATGACACAGATGATACAAAGGACTATGGTCCCGAATTTATAAACTTACTTAACTCAATTAAAAAGGGAAGTTTGCTTCATGTCGAAGATATGTATACAAAGACCGGAGAGACTTCAGCTCCTAAAAGATACTCTTCAGGCTCTATGATACTTGCCATGGAGAATGCCGGTCAGCTCATAGAAGATGAAGAGCTTAGAAGCCAGATAAAATCAAGCGGTATAGGTACATCTGCAACAAGAGCCGAGATACTTAAAAAACTGATTACAATAAAGTACCTTTCCCTAAACCCTAAGACTCAGGTAATTACGCCAAGTCTTTACGGGGAAATGGTCTACGAGGCGGTCTATAATTCTATCAGGCAACTGCTCAACCCTGCACTTACGGCAAGTTGGGAAAAAGGACTTTCCATGATTACACAGGGCAGCATTGACTCAAAAGAATATATGGATAAGCTTGAACATTTTGTAAAAAGCAAGGTGCTGGCAGTAGCAAACTTAAACAATCAATACAGCCTTAATAAGGCATATCAGGATATATATAAACATTATAATTAGACCTAAGGAGAAAAGTATGACAAAACAGGAAGTAAGGTCTTTGGAGTTATTTGATTTATCTAAAACCATAGCTAAGGATCTTTTTGAAAAATACAGTTATCCATGGGAGGTTTTAGCTGAACTTGAAAGCTTTATATCAGAGCTTGGTAAAAAGCTCGATCCTAATGAATATGATAAAAAAGGTGATGATATTTGGATACATAAGACAGCAAAGATAGCACCTACGGTATCCTTGAAAGGACCTGCAATAATATGCGAAGGTGCGGAGCTTAGGCAGTCCGCCTTTATAAGAGGTTCTGTAATTATAGGAAAGAAAAGTATAGCGGGAAATTCCTGTGAGTTTAAAAATTCTGTATTATTTGATGATGTGCAGACTCCGCACTATAATTATGTAGGAGACTCTATACTGGGATACAAATCCCATATGGGTGCCTCTTCATTAACCAGTAATGTCAAATCCGATAAGAGTCTCGTAAAGATACACCTTGATGATGAGGACTTGGAAACAGGCAGAAAAAAAGTAGGCGCCATACTTGGTGACTTTGTGGAAGTCGGCTGCGGCTCGGTATTAAATCCGGGTACTGTAATAGGTAAAAACAGTATAATTTATCCCCTTTCAAGTGTAAGGGGAACTGTGCCGGCTGACAGTATCTACAAGGCAAAGGATGATGTTGTAAAGAAAAATTAACTTATAAAAATTACAATAATTACAGAAAGGACTAAGGTTATGAAAAAAGAAGCAGTTTTACAAAGAATGAAGGAAGATTGTTTAATAGCTGTTATTCGTGCAAAAAATAAAGAGCAGGGCGAGAAATTGGTAGACTCCATAATAAAGGGCGGAATCAACTTTATAGAAATAACCATGACTATGGATGAAGGTAATCCTGTAGAATTTATTGCCTTCCTTGCACAAAAGTACAAGGACAATCCGAAGATAGTAATAGGTGCAGGTACGGTACTTGATCCTGAGACCGCAAGACTTGTAATCCTGGCAGGTGCCAACTATGTGGTAAGCCCCGCTTTTAACCCTGAAACTATTAAGTTATGTAACAGATACAGAGTTCCGATTCTTCCCGGCGTTATGTCGCCTACAGAAGCTATTATGGCTTTGGAAGCCGGTTGTGATGTAATTAAGCTCTTCCCGGGTAATATCTTGGGGCCTGCGGCTATCAGCACTTACAAAGGTCCTCTGCCACAGGGTGAATTTATGCCGAGCGGCGGTGTGGATGTAGATAATGTTGACAAGTGGCTTAAAGCCGGAGCTTATGCAGTCGGTACAGGTTCAAGCCTTACCAAGGGGGCAAAGACCGGAGATTTTGAAGCTGTAGAGGCTAAGGCAAGAGAATTTGTCGAAGCTGTAAAGAAAGCAAGAAGCTAATACTGGAGGTTTATATATGTCAAGAGTTTTTGAAGGTGCAGGTATCGCACTTATTACCCCGTTTCGTGAAGATGGGAGTGTTAATTATGAAAAGTTGAAAGAACTCTTAGAGGATCAAATAGCTAATAAAACTGATGCTATAATTATATGCGGTACTACCGGAGAACCCTCTACACTAACAATAGAAGAGCATTTGGATGTGATTGAAGCTACTGTAAAGCATGTCAATAAAAGAATACCGGTCATAGCCGGTTCCGGCTCCAACTGCACTCAAACAGCGGTATATCTTTCAACAGAGGCTGAAAAAAGAGGGGCTGACGGACTTTTGGTAGTTTCTCCTTATTACAATAAGGCAACACAAAAGGGGCTTATCAAGCATTTCTCCACAGTTGCAGCCTCAGTTAAGATACCTATAATATTATACAATATTCCCGGAAGAACCGGAGTTACCATACAGCCGGAAACTATCAGTTATCTGGTAAGAAATGTAGAAAATATAGTAGGTGTTAAGGAAGCTTCGGGAGATATGTCGGCAATCGCCAAGATGTTCCATCTGTGTCAGGATATTGATATTGCCGTATACTCAGGTAATGACGATCAGATAATACCTATTATGTCTCTCGGAGGTGTGGGTGTTATATCGGTACTCAGTCATGTAGCTCCAAGGCAGACTCATGAGATGTGCAGGGCTATGCTTGACGGAGATGTAAAAAAGGCAGCCAAAATGCAGCTTGACGCCTTGGATGTAATCAATAATCTCTTTACAGAGGTCAATCCCATACCTGTAAAGGCAGCTATGAATATGCAAGGAAAAGATGTTGGCGGTCTTAGATTACCGCTTACATATATGGAAGAAGAGCATCAAAAGGCACTTGAAAAAAGTATGAGAGAGTATGGTATATTATGATAAAAGTTTTATTAAACGGTTGTCTCGGTGCTATGGGACTGGTGATATCCGAGCTTGTTGAAAAGATAAACGACATAGAGATAGTTGCCGGCATAGACAGAAAGTGTAAGGAAGCGGATTTTAATCCCAAGTATACTTATGCGGTTTATGAGAGTCCTTCGGATGTAAAAGAAGAGGCGGATGTATGTATAGACTTTTCAAGTGCTTTGGCAGTAGACGGTATACTGGATTACTGTACTAAGAAAAAACTGCCTTTAGTGCTTTGTACAACCGGACTTAGTAATGAGCAATTGGAAAATGTAAAAAAATCTTCTGAAACTATTGCGATTTTACGCTCCGCCAATATGTCTATAGGAGTTAATCTGCTTCTTAAATTAGCGGCACAGGCAACAAAGGCACTTGAAGATAAAGGTTTTGATATAGAAATAGTTGAAAAACATCATAGCAGAAAGCTTGATGCACCAAGCGGTACGGCACTTGCTTTAGCCGATGCCGTCAATGAGGCTGCGGAAAGCCCCTATGATTATATATTTTCAAGGTCTGAAAGAAGAGAGAAAAGACCTGCAACCGAGATAGGTATTTCCTCAGTAAGAGGCGGCAGCATAGTAGGAGAGCATGATGTGATTTTTGCCGGAGAAGATGAGGTTATAACATTATCCCACAGTGCTTATTCAAGGAGTATTTTTGCAAAAGGAGCTGTGGAGGCGGCTAAGTTTTTGTACAATAAAAAAGCCGGTGTATACAGTATGTTTGATGTACTCTAAAAAAGATGCGGCACATAATAATTACTAATTAATAGTATAAAGAGCTTTGTATTTATTTGCATAAATAACATTGCTTAAATTATATATCTTTTATATAATCGTATATTGATAAAGATATCTTCAATAACTTAAATGTGAAAGGAATACATGATGGAAAAGCTTGAGCAATTATATGAAGGTAAAGCTAAGAAAGTATTTAAAACAGATAACCCTGATGTACTTATAGTATCATACAAGGACGATGCAACAGCATTTAACGGTGAGAAAAAGGGTACGATAGTAGGTAAGGGTGCGATCAACAATCGTATGACCAACCATATCTTCAAACTTTTGGAAGAAAGAGGAGTTCCCACTCATTATATTAATGAGCTTAGCGACACCGATACTGCAGTTAAGGCTGTTAGTATAGTTCCTTTGGAAGTAATCGTAAGAAATTACTCCGCCGGAAGTTTTGCTAAAAAACTCGGTATGGAAGAAGGGATAAAGTTAAAGGTACCAACCCTTGAATTTTCATATAAAGATGATGCTTTAGGCGATCCTTTCATCAACGGATATTATGCACTTGCACTTGATCTTGCCACACAGGAGGAGATAGATAAGATTGCAAGTTATGCATTTAAGGTAAATGAAGTTCTTATAGAGTATTTTGCTAAACTCGGAATAGATCTGATAGATTTTAAGATTGAGTTCGGCAGATACCATGGCGAGATAATACTTGCTGATGAGATTTCTCCGGATACTTGCAGATTGTGGGATAAGGAAACTCATGAAAAGCTTGATAAGGACAGATTCAGAAGAGATCTCGGTCATGTAGAGGATGCCTATAAGGAAGTCTTTAAGAGATTAGGTATAGAGTAAGATATTCATAATAAAGGAGGTTCAGGAAATGGACTATTTAGAAATTGAAAAGGTTGTAGGCAGAGAAATTCTTGATTCCAGAGGAAATCCTACCGTAGAAGCTGAAGTGTGGCTTTATGACGGTACTGTAGGAAGAGGTGCTGCACCAAGCGGAGCTTCTACAGGTGAGTTTGAAGCCTTGGAATTAAGAGACGGCGATAAGTCCCGTTACCTTGGAAAGGGTGTTTCAAAGGCTGTTGAAAATATAAATACTATAATTAATGATACTTTGGAGGGTATGAATGCTGCAGATATCTATGCTATAGATAAGGCTATGATAGCTGCCGACGGTACCAAGGACAAGTCAAAGCTCGGTGCCAATGCCATACTTGCAGTATCCATAGCTGCGGCAAGAGCTGCGGCTGAGTCTATGTGCTTACCTTTATATAGATTTTTAGGAGGAGTTTCAGGAAACAGACTCCCTGTACCTATGATGAATATATTAAACGGCGGTGCTCATGCAAGCAATACCGTAGATATACAAGAGTTTATGATTATGCCTGTAGGTGCCAAGAGCTTTAAAGAGGCTTTAAGATGGTGTGCGGAAGTATTCCATTCACTTGCTAAGATACTTAAGTCGGAAGGTCTTGCTACCTCAGTAGGAGATGAGGGCGGTTTTGCACCAAATCTTAAGAGCGATGAGGATGCTATCAAGTACATACTTAAGGCGGTTGAGGCTGCAGGTTATAAGCCGGGTACAGACTTTATGATAGCTATAGATGCGGCTTCAAGCGAGTGGAAGACCGGTACTATAGGAAAATATAAGCTTCCTAAGGCAGGTACCGAGTTTGCCGCTACAGAGCTTATAGCTTATTGGAATGACTTGGTTGAAAAATATCCTATCATTTCTATCGAAGACGGTCTTGATGAAGAAGACTGGGAAGGCTGGAAGGAGCTTACCAAGGAGCTTGGCGGTAAGGTACAGCTTGTAGGAGACGACTTATTCGTTACCAATACCGAGAGACTTTCAAAGGGTATCGAAATCGGTGCAGGTAATTCAATACTTATCAAACTTAACCAGATAGGTTCGGTTTCAGAGACACTTGAGGCTATTAAGATGGCTCACAAGGCAGGATATACCTCAATATCTTCACATCGTTCAGGCGAGACTGAGGATACTACTATAGCAGATCTTGCGGTTGCACTTAATACCTGCCAGATCAAGACCGGTGCTCCAAGCAGATCTGAGCGTGTGGCTAAGTACAACCAGCTTCTTAGAATCGAGGAAGAGCTTGGTGAGGCAGCTGTATATCCGGGTATGGCAGCATTTAATGTAAAAAGATAGGAATATAAACATATATGCAAAATACTTCATGGCTTAGTTAATGATATCTGTGGAGTATTTTGCATATAAGGTGAAAAGAGATGGACAGAAAAGTTCTTGTAGTAATTGATATGCAAAATGATTTTGTTGACGGTGCACTTGGTACTAAGGAAGCCGTGTCCATAGTTCCTTTCGTAGTGGATAAAGTGAAGGAATTGATATCGGACGGTTATGAGGTGATTTTTACCAAAGATACTCATGATGAGGAATATTTGTCAACACAAGAAGGAAACAAGCTTCCGGTCAAGCACTGTATCAAGCCAAGTCACGGATGGGAGCTTATTAAAGAATTGCAGGATATACAAAGTCAATATAATCTTAAGGTAATAGAAAAACCGGGCTTTGGAAGTATGGAGCTTGCAGAGTACTTAAAAGCAAAAGATAGGCAAAACGCAATCAAAGAAGTTGCTTTCTTGGGACTTTGCACCGATATTTGTGTGGTGTGCAATGCACTTTTGATTAAGGCGGCATTACCTGAAAGCTTATTAAAAGTTTATTCCGATTGCTGTGCCGGAGTAAGTCCGGATGCTCATAAGGCTGCACTGCAAATAATGGCAAGTTGCCAAGTAGAGATTATCTAGCTACTATACCAAAGATTTTTGATAGTTGTAATCAGTAAACAAGTGGTATGTAATCAGTAAGCAAGTTATTTGGCGTACTTAGAAAATATATATTATCAAGTGAATAAAATATAATAGTCAAGCAGAGAGTAAGAACTGCTTGTTGCTAAACAAAAAGAGAGGAGTAAAATTTGTTACCCCTCTCTTTTTAACTATTCGCTAAACTCATGTTTAACGAATAGTTAAGTCTTTTTTTCTAATTAGCCTGTGAACTCGTAGCCTCTTCCTTTGAAACACTTGATTTTGTTCCAAAACCGCTTTTTTCAACTATGTAGTTGCTTATATCTATAAGTTCTCTACTTGGTCTGTATCCACTGTCCTTATATAAAAGCTCATGTAGTTTCCTTACATTACTTTCCAAGGTTACAGGTATAACATAATTAAGTTTTCCTATATCCTTAGTATCATTATCAAACGGGAAACCTAAACTGTCGGTCAATTTATATTTGTCGGCATCTCTTGCAAGCGGTATAAGATCGTCAACCGATATACTGCTTGAAACTTCCGGATATACGCTTAACACCAGATTTTTAAGAGTATTAAAGTCCGACTGCTTAGCCTTTTCAAGTGCCAAATCAGCGATCTTTCTTTGTCTCTCGGTCCTGTTAAAATCTGTGTCCATAAGTCTAAGCCTTGCATAGGCTACCGCCTGTACTCCGTCCAAATGATGTTTGCCCGGATAGGCAAGCTGATGAGAACCTATCCCCGTAGACTTTACCGTCTCGGTTATAAATGAATTGATATACTCAAATTCCGCTTCGCTAATCTCCACATCAACTCCTCCAAGTATATTAACGGCATCAACTACAGACTTCCAGTTAAAGGTAATATAATCATCTATCTTGATATCAAGCATACGTTCCAAAGTCGCTACCGCCTGTTTATGACCGCCTAAAAAGTAGGCTTCATTAAGTTTATGGTACTTGCCGCTTGCATCTATCATACTGTAGGTATCTCTATATATTGATATAAGTTGTACTTCTTTAGTTTCTCTATTGATGTTGCAAATAATATCAACATCTGCCAAGGCTCCGGCTTGCGTTTCTCCGCCTCTTGAGTCTACACCGAATATAGCTATGGTGTAATATCCGCTTTGTTTATAAAAAAATCCGTAGGCGAAGTAAGAAAAACCTAAAAGCAGCACCAAAAGGAATACGGTACTAAAAAACTTCTTTACTCTTCTTGCTGTTTTTCCAACCTGTTTTTTTACTGCTGTGTTCTCAGTTTTTTTATTTCGTCTGACTATAGGTATAGGTTGACTTTTACGACTTATAAGCAGGTTACTCTTAGTTG
>CAJPUK010000007.1 GCA_905373785.1 uncultured Johnsonella sp.
AGAAGTTTTTGGAAGCACTCAGCAAGGAACTGGCATTTGAGGTCGTTGACGTGGAGTTTGTTAAAGAGGCGTCAGAACATTACTTAAGAGTATACTGCGATATGGATAAGGAAGGCGGTATAACTATAGATGACTGCGTGGAAATCAGCAGGGCTGTCAGCGATTGGCTTGATGAAACCGACTTTATTGATGAGTCATATATACTCGAGGTAAGCTCTCCGGGACTTGGAAGAACCCTAAAAAAGGACAAGGACTTTTTAAGGGAACTGGGAAAGGGAGTCGAAGTAAAACTTTACAAAGCAATAGATAAGAGAAAAGATTTTTCCGGAATACTGAAAAGTTTTGATGACGAGAACATTGTTATAGAAGAAAATTCGAAAGATATCTGCTTTTTACGCAAGGATATAGCACTTATAAGGCTTAGTATAGAAGATTAATAAGAAGGTGAATAAAGCACCTATTAGGAGGAAAATAAAAAAATGAATAAGGAATTAAAGGAAGCACTGGAACTCTTGGAAAAAGAGAGGAACATAAGTAAAAGTTCTCTGCTTGAAGCCATAGAGAACTCGCTTATATCCGCCTGTAAGAATCATTTCGGTGTGGCGGATAATGTTAAGGTGAGTATAAATCCCGATACTTGTGATTATTCAGTGTTTCAAGAAAAAGAAGTAGTGGATAGCCTTGAGGATTTAAGTTTTGAAGAAAAACCGTTAAAAATAAGTCTTGAAGATGCAAAGAAAATAGATATAAAATATGAAGTGGGAGATAAGGTATTAATACCTATTAAATCAACGGAGTTCGGTCGTATAGCTACCGGCAGGGCTAAGAGTGTAATACTTCAAAAGATTAGAGAAGAAGAAAGAAAAGCTATCTATAATGACTATTATTCCAAGGAAAGAGAAGTAATAAGCGGAGTAGTTCAAAGGTATGTGGGGAAAAATATGACGGTAAACTTAGGACGCTGCGATGCCATGCTTCCGGAGTCGGAGCAGGTCAAGTCGGAGCAGCTTAAGCCTACAGACAGAATCAAGGTCTATGTGGTAGAAGTTAAGGAAAATCCCAAGGGACCGAAGATAACCGTATCGAGAAATCACCAGGAGCTGGTAAGAAAGCTTTTTGAGTCCGAGGTATCTGAAATAAAAGACGGAATAGTGGAAATTAAATCAATAGCCAGAGAAGCAGGCTCAAGAACCAAGATGGCAGTATCAAGTAATGATGAAAATGTAGATGCGGTAGGAGCCTGCGTGGGAATTAACGGAATAAGAGTAAACTCCGTAGTTGAGGAACTGAGAGGAGAGAAGGTAGATATAATCAACTGGGATGATAACCCCGGTTATCTTATAGAAAACGCTTTAAGTCCTGCCAAGGTAATCTGTGTTGTGGCGGATGAGGATAACAAAGAGGCTCAGGTAATAGTTCCGGATTATCAGCTATCACTTGCAATAGGAAAAGAAGGACAAAATGCAAGACTTGCAGCAAAGCTTACCGGTTACAAAATTGATATAAAGAGTGAGACACAGGCAAGAGAGATAGGTTTATTTGATGAACTCGGTATAGATTACAGACCTGAGGGAACCTTGGATTTTGAAGAGATTGAAGTAGAGCCTGAAATAACCGATCCACAGGAAGAAACCGGGGAGGTTATTGAAGAAAAAGGAGAAGATAGCGACATTTAATATAAAAGTGAGGGCTTAGGAATGGAAGTTAAATCTAAACCACTGAGATTATGTATAGCCTGTGGAACACAAAGAAGTAAAAAGGAGATGATACGCATAGTTAAGTCTAAAGATTCGGTGATCGGTTTAGACCCTACAGGAAGGGCTGCCGGCAGAGGAGCGTACATTTGTAAGGATACAAATTGCATACAAAAAGCCGAAAAGAACAAAGCACTGGACAGATCGTTTAAGATGAAGGTACAAAAAGAAACTTATCTGAAATTAACAGAGGAAATGAAGGAATTAAGTGAATAAGATATTAAATTTAATAGGCTTGGCTATGAGGGCGGCAAAGGTTGTAAGCGGAGAATTTTCTACGGAAAAGCTTATAAAAGAAAATAAAGCTAAACTGGTAATAGTTGCAACGGATGCTTCCGATAATACCAAAAAGCTTTTTATGAATAAATGTGCTTACAAGAAAATACCTATATACATATACTCGGATAAACTAAGCCTTGGACATGCAATCGGAAAAGAATATAGGGCTTCACTCGGAATAAGTGATGCAAATTTTGCGCAAGCAATCAAGAAATTATTAGATACAGGGACGGAGGTAGTTTAATTGAAAATATATGAACTTTCGAAAGAATTGGGAAAGTCGAATAAAGAACTGATAGCTATACTGAATGAAAAAGGTATGGATGTAAAAAGCCATTTTTCATCAATTACTGATGAGCAGGCAAATAGTGTAAGAAAAATGTTTTCGGAGGGAAGTAAATCTGAGGAAAGTAAGCCGGATACCAAGAGTGAACCTCATAAGAAAAAGTTCACTGCAGTATTCAGACCTCAGAATGCACAGCAGCATAGCACAAAACCTGCTCAATCCACAGCTAAACAGTCAGGAACAAGAGTACTTTCCGTTCTTTCCGCAAATGATAAGAAACAAAGTGTCAGTGAAGAAGTAAAAGAAGTGCAGGGAAAGGTGCCTGTAGAAGAAGAGAAAAAAGAAAAAACAGTAACAGAAACAAAAATTGTAGAAGAGAAGAAAGAAGTAACACAAGAAAAAGTTGTAACGGATACAAAGTCTACAGATGAGGCTGTTAAAGATATAGACAATAATTTGGAGAAGCAAAAGCCGACGATGCAAAATGAAGAGAAAAAAGAAGTAAAAGTAAGAAATGTATATGACGATATGGCACGAAGAGAAGAAGAGAAAAGAAAAGAAAGTGCCAATCAGCCAAAGACTCAGTCAGACTCAAGAAACAGAGGACAGGATAGAGGTCATGGAGACAACAGAAGAGGTCAGGGCTACAGAGGTCATGACAACAGAAATACAGACAGAAAAGGTGCCGAGGGACAAAGAAATACGGATAGAAGAGGAGCTGAAGGTCAGAGAAACTTCGGAAATCGTCAGCAGGGAAATAATCCCAGATATTCCGACAGAAACTCTCAAGGTCAGCAAAGACAGGGTTCGGCTCAAAAGCAGGCAGGAGACAGACCTTTTAATCCTAATTTTAAAGACAGGAATTCATCCGGCGGGCAAAATTATAAACCAAGAAATCAAAGAAATGATTTCTTTGATAAGGATAAAGATAAGGATGAAAAGCCTGTTTCACAAAGACAGGGAGGCTTTAAAAAGAGTTCTCAAAGGGATTCCGTTGCTTCAATGGACGGCTCTCTTGCTAAAAAGACCACTACTACAAGGGTAAATAAGAACAACTTTAAGAATCAAAAGACAGATAAAAAGCATCGTACAGAGGACGGACCTGCTAAGGGCAAGACAGTTAAGCATCCTTTTATCATGCCGGTTAAACCTAAGGTAGAGACTGTGGTTGAGGATATTAAGGAAATTACCATACCTGAAGTACTTACCATAAAGGACTTGGCAGCACAACTTAAACTTCAGTCCTCCGCTATTATTAAAAAACTTTTCATGAAGGGGCAGATAGTAACTCTTAATACTGAGATAAGTTTTGCCGAGGCTGAGGAAATAGCCTTGGAGTATGATGTTATTTGTAACATGGAAGAAAAGGTTGATGTTATAGAAGAGCTTCTTAAAGAAGAAGAGGAAAATGAAGCCGATCTTTTACCAAGACCTCCTGTAGTCTGTGTTATGGGACATGTAGACCATGGTAAAACTTCACTTTTGGATGCTATAAGAAAGAGTGATGTAACAAGTCATGAGGCAGGCGGTATCACACAGCATATAGGTGCATATATGGTTAAGATCAACGGACAGCCTATAACCTTCCTTGACACACCCGGACATGAGGCATTTACCGCTATGAGAATGCGTGGTGCGCAGTCAACCGATATAGCTATACTTGTTGTAGCTGCTGATGACGGTGTCATGCCGCAGACTGTAGAGGCTATAAGCCATGCCAAGGCGGCGGGTGTAGAGATTATAGTAGCGGTAAATAAAATAGATAAGCCGAGTGCCAACATAGACAGAGTAAAGCAGGAGCTTTCAGAGTACGATCTTATACCTGAGGATTGGGGCGGAAGCACCATATTCTGTCCGGTATCCGCACATAGCAAAGAAGGTATAGAGCAGCTGCTTGAGATGATCATACTTGCGGCAGAGGTCAAGGAATTAAAGGCTAATCCTAATCGTAAGGCAAGAGGTATAGTTATAGAGGCTAAGCTTGACAAGGGCAAGGGCTCGGTTGCTACGGTACTTGTTCAAAAGGGAACGCTTCATGTGGGAGACTTTATAGCGGCAGGAGCTTGCTCAGGTAAGGTTCGTGCCATGATAAATGATAAGGGAATCAAGTTAAAGCAGGCAACTCCGTCCACTCCGGTAGAGATACTCGGACTTGACAATGTACCTAATGCCGGAGAAATCTTTGTAGCTACCGAAAATGACAAGGAAGCTAAAGCATTTGCGGCTACCTTTATATCTGAAAATAAGAATAAACTTATAGAAGAGACCAAAGCAAAGCTAAGCCTTGACGATCTGTTTACACAAATCAAGGCAGGAAACTTAAAGGAGCTTCCGGTTATTATCAAGGCGGATGTGCAAGGTTCTGTGGAAGCGGTAAAGGAATCACTTGTTAAGCTTTCCAATGAAGAGGTACAGGTCAAGGTAATACACGGAGGTGTAGGCTCTATTAACGAATCGGATGTAGCCTTGGCTGCTGCAAGTAATGCTATAATTATAGGATTTAATGTAAGACCGGACGCTACAGCAAAATCAAGTGCGGATCAGGAGAAGGTCGACCTTAGACTGTATAAGGTCATCTATCAGGCTATAGAAGATGTTGAAGCTGCAATGAGGGGTATGCTTGAGCCTGTTTATGAAGAAAAGGTAATAGGACATGCCGAGGTAAGACAGATATTTAAGGCTTCAGGAGTAGGTACTATAGCCGGATCTTATGTAAAAGACGGTAAGTTTGTAAGAGGATGCAAGATTAGAATTACAAGAGATTCTGAGCAGATTTATGAAGGAGCACTTGCCTCACTTAAGAGATTTAAGGATGATGTAAAAGAAGTCAATACCGGATATGAGTGCGGACTGGTGTTCGAGAAGTTCAATGATATAAAAGAAGGCGACTATGTGGAAGCTTATGATATGGTAGAGGTTTCAAGAGGCTAATTGCCAAACTAATATCAGCTTAGGAGATTTATGAGAAAAAACAGTATAAAGAATACCAGAATTAATTCTGAGGTTATGCGTGAGATATCTCAAATTATAAGAACTGAGTTAAAAGATCCGAGAGTCAGTACTATGACCAGTGTTACGGATGTTAATGTAACTACAGATCTTAAGTACTGCACAGTATATGTAAGTGTGCTTGGAGATAAGGAAGAGGCTGATAAAACCTTAGAGGGCTTAAGAAAAGCCGGAGGATTTATCAGATATGAACTTGCACACAGACTTAACTTGAGGAATACACCTGAACTGAAGTTTGTTATAGACAATTCTTTGGAGTACGGAATGAAGATGGATAAACTTATAGATGAGGTAATCAGTAAGGATACAAAAAAGCATAAGGAAGAGGGTAAGGAGGATGAAGAAACGCTTTAGGGCGTTTCTTTGTCTAAAATACCGCTTGTAATCACATATAGTGCTTGTGATTTCAAAAACATAAACATTTAACGGGCATTTCCATAAAATGCAAGATTAATAAGAGGTATAAGAGTGAATATATTAGAAGAAAAATTATTATCGGCAAAAAAAGTTGCCATAACCGGTCACGTCAATCCTGACGGTGACTGTATAGGTTCTGTACTTGCTATTTATAATTATATAAGTACAGTTTACCCTGAAATTAAGTTGAGTGCATATTTGGAAGAATTCAGCGATAAATTCATGTTTTTAAAAAACAGTGAAAATATAAAGCAGAGCGTGGAAGAAGACGAGGAGTTTGATCTGCTTATATGTGTAGATTCGGCTGATATACAAAGACTTGGATTTTCAGAGGTTTTATTGCAAAAAAGCAAGGAATCAATAAATATAGATCATCATGTAACCAATACAAAGTTTACGGATGAAACCTGTCTTGAGGCAGACGCAAGCTCTACTGCCGAAGTTATATATACCCTTTTGAATAAAGAAAAGATAGATAAGGCTGTAGCGGAGTGTCTGTATACAGGTATGGTTCATGATACCGGTGTATTCAGGTATTCCTGCACATCACCAAAGACTATGAGGATAGCTGCCGATTTAATGGAAAAGGGAATAGATTACACAACTATTGTGGATGAAAGCTTTTATGAAAAGAGTTATTTACAAAATCAGATACTCGGAAGAACTCTTTTGGAAAGTATATTAATACTTGACGGAAAGTGCATATTCTCATATGTGAACAGAAAAATGATGAATTTTTATGAGGTTACTAAAAAAGATCTTGATGGTATAATAGAGCAACTGAGACAGACAAGAGGTGTGGAAGTGGCTATATTTTTATATGAAGTGGAAACACAAAAATACAAGGTGAGCTTACGCTCTAAAACCAAGGTGGATGTAAGTAAGATTGCTGCATTCTTCGGAGGCGGAGGGCATGTAAGGGCGGCAGGCTGCACGATGGACGGAACAGTGCATGATATTGTCAATAATATTTCAATGCATATAGAACAGGCATTGCTTAAATGCTAACAGTTTGGGAGTACAGTTTTGATACAGTAATTTTTAAAAGATGCACCGGATGCTTGTTACAAAGACTAATAACAGTTTGGAGATAAGATGATAGACGGCATATTACCTATATATAAAGAAAAATCCTATACTTCTCATGATGTGGTTGCTAAGTTAAGAGGCATATTAAAGCAGAAAAAGATAGGCCATACAGGCACACTGGATCCTGATGCTACCGGAGTTTTACCGGTATGCCTCGGGGCTGCCACAAAGGTGTCGGATATGCTAAGTACGGGTATAAAAGAATACAGGACTACTATGCTTTTGGGCATAGAAACCGATACTCAGGATATAGGCGGAAAAGTCCTAAGAACAGGTACTGCCGATATAAGCGAAGACAGGCTTAAGGAAGCCATATATTCATTTAAGGGTATATATCTGCAGGAGCCGCCCATGTACTCGGCTATAAAAATAAACGGTAAAAAACTTGTTGATTTGGCAAGGCAAGGCATAGAGGTTGAGCGAAAAAAAAGAGAAGTCGAAATCATAGAAATAGAGATAGAAAGAATGGAACTTCCGGAAGTTGATATGAGGGTGCTTTGCTCAAAGGGAACTTATATAAGGACTTTATGCCACGATATAGGTAAAGCTTTGGGGACGGTAGCCTGTATGAAGTCTTTAATAAGAACAAAGCACGATATGTTCGAGCTGTCGGAGTGCATAAGTTTGAAAAAAGTTGAAAATTTAAGTAAAGAAGACTTAGATAAACATATAGTTAAGATTGAAGATTATTTTAACTATTTGAATAAAGTTGAAGTTTTGGAAGAGTATCATCGTTATGCCATAAACGGCAATAAGATAGAATGGGATTTTATTAAGTCGGATAGTGAGAAAATAAAAGATTGTAAGATGGTACGCTTATACAGTATGGGACTTTTTATAGGAATTTATGAGTATATAGCTGAAAAAAAGCTTTATAAACCGCTTAAGATGTTCTATATTAAGGATAAGTAGAGAGGTTTTGAGTATGCATTTTATAAATAAAAAAGAATTTAATATACCTGAGGCTACAGTACTTAGTATAGGTAAGTTTGACGGGGAGCATAGAGGTCATAAGAAACTTTTTAAGAAGATGCAGGAAATTGCCAAGACAAAACAGCTTAAACTTGCCATATTTACCTTTGATACGGCACCGATCAATATACTTAAAACAAATACCTTAGTGTATACACAGATCAGTACTAACCCGGAAAAAAGAACTTATTTTGAAAAAATAGGCATAGACTATCTTGTAGAGTATCCGTTTGACAAAGAATTCTCAATGCTTAGAGCCACTGATTTTGTCAAAGATATACTTATAGCAAAGATGAATATGAAGGCGGTAGTGGTTGGAGAGGATTGTGCCTTCGGATATAAAAAGTCGGGGGATTTGAATCTGTTAAAAAGACTTTCCAAGGTATATAATTATGAAGTGTACCCTATAAAGAAAGAGGTGGATGCACTTAACAGAGATATAAGCTCCAGCCTTATAAAGCAGCTTATACTTAAGGGGGATATCAGCATGGCAAATGAACTGCTGGGCTATAATTATAGTATCTTTGGCAAGGTGGTTCATGGCAACAAGATAGCAAGTCAGGTACTTAAAAGCCCTACTGCCAATATCTTTGTTTTTGATGAAAAGACCCTGCCTAAGTTTGGAGTATATGCCACAAGTATTAAACTTGAAGGAAGCTCCAAGACCTATCTTGGGCTTAGCAATGTAGGTACCAATCCTACGGTAAAGAATGATAAGGAAAATCATAAGGCAAGAATAGAAAGTTATATATATGATTTTAATGAAGATATCTATGAACAGGAAATAACGATCAGTTTTATTGAGTTTATAAGAGAGCAAAGAAAGTTTGCTTCTTTAGAAGAGTTAAAAACTCAGATAGAAAAAGATAAGGCTGAGGTTTATAATAAATACGGAAAACAATATGATCAAGGGGGAGAGCGAAGATGAAGAAAATAAGAACAAGATATGCACCGAGTCCTACAGGAAGAATGCATGTAGGCAATCTAAGGACGGCACTTTATGCCTATCTTATAGCCAAACATGAGGGTGGAGACTTTTTACTTCGTATAGAGGATACGGATCAGGAAAGATTTGTAGAAGGAGCACTTGAAATTATTGAAAACACCTTAAAATATGCCAATCTTATACCTGATGAAGGTCCTGATAAAGACGGCGGTTACGGTCCCTATGTGCAAAGTGAAAGGCAAAAGCAGGGTATATATATGGAATATGCCAAGAAGTTGATTGATAAAGGTGAAGCCTATTATTGTTTTTGCGATCAGGAAAGACTTAACAGTCTAAAGACAACTGTGGCAGGTGAGGAGATAATGACTTATGATAAGCACTGCCTTGGTTTAAGTAAGGAAGAAGTAGAGACAAATCTTGCAAAAGGTATTCCCTTTGTCATAAGACAAAATAACCCGAGAGAGGGGAAGACTACCTTTATAGATGACATTTACGGTGAGATCTCTGTAGAAAACAGCCAACTTGATGACATGGTTTTGATTAAGTCTGACGGTTATCCTACCTATAACTTTGCCAATGTTGTGGATGATCATATGATGGAAATAACCCATGTGGTAAGGGGTAACGAGTATCTGTCTTCCGCACCTAAGTATAACAGACTTTATGAGGCTTTCGGATGGGAGGTACCGGTGTATGTACACTGTCCGACCATTACCAATGAGGAGCATAAAAAGCTTTCTAAAAGATGCGGACACGCTTCATTTGAAGATCTTTTAGACCTTGGATTTATACCCGAGTCCATACTTAACTTCGTGGCTTTACTTGGATGGTCTCCTGAAGATGATAGGGAAATCTTCTCATTGGAAGAGCTGGTTAAGGTATTTAATTATAAAAATATCAGTAAATCTCCGGCTGTATTTGACATGGTAAAGTTAAAATGGATGAATTCGGAGTATTTTAAGGCTATGGATGAGGATAAGTTTTTTGAGCTTGCACAGCCTTATATAGATGCGGTAATATCAAAACCGCTTGATAAGAAAAAAATCGCTTCAATGCTAAAGACCCGTATAGAAGTATTCCCTGACATAGCTGCACATATAGATTTCTTTGAAAAGCTTCCGGAGTATGATAACGAATTGTATATAAATAAGAAAATGAAAACCGATACCGAAACCTCACTGAAGGTGCTTAAGGACATATCAAAACTTTTGGAAAATCATGACGACTACAGCAATGATGCTTTATACTCCCTTATTTCTTCCTATGTTCAAAAAGAGGAGAAAAAGACCGGCTATGTGATGTGGCCTATAAGAATAGCACTTTCAGGTAAACTCAATACTCCTGCCGGTGCTACGGAGATCATGGAAGTTTTGGGTAAGGAAGAAAGTCTAAAAAGGATAAGGGAAGGAATTGATAAACTACAGTCCTAATCAAAAAGCGGCTATAGAGTATGAAGGAGGTCCGCTTATGCTTATAGCCGGTCCCGGCTCAGGTAAGACCTTTGTTATCACACATAAGGTAAGGTATATGATAGAAGAGCTTAATATAGAGGCTTCCAATATACTGGTGCTTACCTTCTCAAGAGCTGCGGCTATGGAAATGAAGGAAAGATTTGCAAATTTAAGTTCCGACTTGGAATCTGCAAGAAAAGTTACATGGGGTACTTTTCATTCGGTGTTTTTTAACTTACTTAAACTTGCCTACGGCTACAGAGGGGATCAGGTTATAAGTGATGAGGAAAGATACAAAATAGTAAAGGAACTTATAATAAAAAGCAAATTGGGGACGGAAGATTTAAATAACTTATCTTCTTCCATACTTGCCGAAATTGCTTTTGTAAAGCAGGAAAGTATAGATATAGAGCATTATTATTCAAACTCCTGTTCGGCTGAAGTTTTCAAGAGTTTATATAAGGGCTATGAAACTATAAAATCCTCTCTTAAAAAGATAGACTTTGAAGATATGTTGGGACTTACTTTTGAGCTTTTAAGTAAAAGAGAAGATATAAGACTTGCCTGCCAAAGAAGATATGCCTATATATTGATAGATGAGTTTCAGGATATCAACCGTATGCAGTATGAGATAGTTAAACTTATGTTGGGACCTGAGGCTAATATAAGCATAGTCGGTGATGATGATCAGTCCATATACAGATTCAGAGGGGCAAAACCTGAGATAATGCTTAATTTCCATAAAGACTTTCCAAAGCTTACCAAGATAGTACTTGATATAAATTACCGCTCAAGCAAGGAAATAGTGGATGCGGCATCCAGACTTATAGCCCATAACAAAGAAAGATTTCCTAAAAAGATAACTGCGTTCAGAGGATTAAAAAGACCTGTTTCTTTGACTGAGTTTTTCAATCCTCTGGCGGAAATAAAAATGCTTATAAAGGATATAAGAGATTATACTACTGTCTACGAATATAACGATATAGCAATTCTTTATAGGACTAACCTACAGGCAAGGCTACTTACCAAACTTTTGATGGAGAACAACATTCCATTTATAATGAAGGACAGCATACCCGATATTTTTGAACATTGGATATCAAAGGATATTAAATCCTATATAAAGCTGGCACTCTCAGAAGGAAACAGAGAGGATGTGCTTAGAATTATTAACCGTCCGAACAGATTTATAAAAAGAGAGGCAATAAGAAGCTCTGACAATATATTTTCTGATTTGTATGATTATTATGAAGAAAAGCCCTTTATGCTTAATAAAATAAAAAACTTGGCGGAGGATCTTAAAAGAATAAAAGATCTTACCATGTCAAGGGCTGTAAAGTATATAAGAAAGGTCGTAGGCTATGATGATTTTCTTAAAGAGATTGCGAAAGAAAGAGGTATAGACGAGCAGGAGCTTTTCGATATACTGGGAGAGCTTGAAGAAAGTGCTTATGAATATGATACTTTTGCCGATTGGGTAAGTCATATGCAAGAATACAGACAAGAGCTTATTAAAAAAGTTAATGAGTCAAAAAAAGAAAACGATAAAGAGCTCAAGGGAGTAAGACTTATGACCTTCCATTCTTCCAAGGGGCTGGAGTACAGCGTGGTATATATAATAGATACCAATGAAGGCTACAGCCCTTATAAGAAGGCAAAGAGCAAGGAAGAAATAGAAGAAGAGAGGCGGATGTTTTATGTTGCCATGACCAGAGCAAAGGACATACTTAATATATGTTATTGCAAGATGGGTTTTCATAAAAGGATAAAGCCTTCCATATTCTTAAAAGAAATCATTAAATAATAAACATAAATTGCCGCTGTATCAGGCATTGTATTCATTACATTGCTTTGCTGATAAGGCAGCTAAAGAAATTATTAAGCCTTATAGAAGTTTCCATAAAAGTCTTGCATGTGGTGATTTAGTTTAAAATTCAGGGAGTTAAGATGCAGATTAAAATTAAGTATTTTTCCAAAGATATAGAAAAATTAAGATATATAGAAAATAAGAGTGATTGGATAGATTTAAGAGCTGCAAAGGATGTGGAATTAAAGGCGGGAGAGTTTGCACTTATACCGCTTGGAATAGCTATGCAGCTGCCTAAAGGGTATGAGGCACATGTACTTCCAAGAAGCTCTACTTTCAAAAATTTCGGAATTATTCAAACCAATTCCATGGGCGTTATAGATGAGAGCTATTGCGGTGATGAGGATCAGTGGTATTTTCCGGCATATGCACTTAGGGATACTAAAATAAAAACCAATGAGAGAATTTGCCAATTCAGAATTATGAAGCATCAGGAAAGCATAGACTTTGAAGAGGTTGAATTCCTGGAAAATAAAAACAGAGGCGGTTTCGGAAGTACAGGTAAGGTATGATATCTAATAAAAAATACATAACTCGCATTTTTTTAATGCTTGCATTATCCGCATTATTTTTAAGTGCCTGCACTACTAAAAGAAGCAGGGAAGAGGCATTAAAAAAAGAAGCTATAATTTTAATAGATGAGAAAAAATATGAAGAGGCATCCGATAAGATAGAAGAGGCGATAAAGTTAAGAAATTCAGGTAAGATAGACAGATCAAAGCTTGACCTTTTAAAATACAGAGCCGAACTGCAGTTCCTTATGGGAGAGTATGAAAAGGCGGAGGCAAGTTATGCCCTGCTTTGTGATATAGACAGTGAGACCATGTGGTATAATTATATGCGTATTATCTCAATAGTAAGAGGAAGCAAGGATATAGATAAGGCAAGGGCTTTGTATGATAAAATAAAGGATACCGCTACCAATGAGGCTGCCTTTGAGGATGCAAAGTATGAGTTTATAACTCTTATGATGGAGCAAAACGAAAGTATAGAAGAGGTGCTTTCCTATTACGAGGTTAATATGAATGACGAAAGCAGGTCTGACGCCAGAGTATATAATAACATTGCAAATATTTATTTTCACTATAAGGAATATGATAAGGCTTTATACTACTATGACAGAGGCATAGCCTATGTGGACGGACTCAGCGAGCCGCTTGAAGACTATAATAATATTAAAAAGAATATTATTTATAATAAGGCATGCCTTTATGAGTTTATGCATGATTACAGTAAGGCTTTGGAAACTTTTAACACCTATAGAGATGCTTACGGCAGTGATGAAAATATAGAGCATGAGATAGAATTTTTAAAAAGCAGGATCAGATAAGGAGAGGCGGATGCAGGAGCTTATAAGTACAGAGGAAAAAGAAGAAAAGTTTATACTTGTGGCTGTATCCACTTCCAATGAGAAAGAAACCAAAAGTTCTTTGGATGAGCTTGAGGAGCTTGTATACACTGCCGGTGCCAAGTCTGTAGGAAGACTTGTGCAAAACAGGGAAAGGATACATGCAGTAACTTATCTTGGAAAGGGCAAGCTTGAAGAATTAAAAGAAAATCATTGATACATGGAAGCTGACGGAGTGCTGTGTGATGATGAACTAAGTCCGGCACAGCTTAGAAACTTGGAGCGTATACTTGATACCAAGATAGTGGACAGAACTATGCTGATACTTGATATATTTGCGAAAAGGGCAAGTACGGGTGAGGGTAAGATACAGGTGGAGCTTGCACAGTTAAAGTATGCGGCGGTAAGGCTTGTAGGACTCAGATCCTCTCTTTCAAGGCTTGGAGGAGGTATAGGTACAAGAGGACCGGGAGAAAAGAAGATAGAGCTTGACAGAAGACTTATACATAACAGAATATCGGTTCTTAAAGAAGAGCTTAGAGAGGTGAAAAAGCAAAGGGATATAAGAAGAAAGGCAAGGAAGGATAATTTTGTAATAGCCATAGTAGGCTATACCAATGCCGGAAAGTCTACTTTTCTTAATAAACTTACGGGTGCTGATGTTTTAGCGGAAGATAAGCTTTTTGCCACACTTGATCCTACTACAAGGAAACTGAAACTCCCCTCAGGCAATGAGGTACTGCTTACCGACACTGTAGGTTTTATCAGAAAGCTTCCGCACCATTTGATAGAAGCTTTCAAGTCTACTTTGGAAGAGGCAAAGTATGCCGACCTGATAGTGCATATGATAGATGCGAGCAATCCCGAGGCGGATACGCAGATGCTTATTGTATACAATACTTTAAGAGAGCTCGGTATAGAGGATAAGGAAGTAGTAAGCCTTTATAATAAGATAGATGTAATGCCTGAAGACACGATACTTCCAAGGGATTTTCATGCGGAGCATATACTGAAGATCTCGGCAAGGACGGGAGAGGGCTTGGAAGAGTTTAAGGAGCTGGTGGATAAAATCTTAAGGCAGCAGCGAATATACCTTGAAAAGCTTATACCTTATAAAGACAGTGCCAAGCTTGCACTTATCAGAAAGCATGGGGAACTTGAGCTTGAGGATTACAGAGAAGACGGTATCTATATCAAGGCGATGGTACCGACTAATATATATGATTTGTTATAAGAAGGAGCTAATATGAAGTTTGTAAAAATGCAAGGTGCAGGCAATGACTATGTATATGTGGACTGCTTTAAGTATAAGGTAAATGATCCGAAAAAAGTTGCACGGATCGTAAGCGACAGGCACTTCGGTATAGGGGCTGACGGTCTTATACTGGTATGCCCTTCCGAAGTGGCGGATGTAAGAATGGATATGTATAATGCTGACGGCAGCAGGGGAAAGATGTGTGGAAACGGTTCAAGATGTGTAGCCAAGTTTGCCTATGACAGAGGGTATGTTAAAAAAGAGGAGTTTGAACTTGAAACTTTGGCAGGTATCAGGAAGATAAGCTTAGAAGCTGAAAATAATAAGGCAAAAAGTATTACGGTTGATATGGGAAGTCCTAAGCTCTACAGTAAGCTGCCTGAGCCCATATTTATAAACGGTATAGAAAAAGAGTTTATAGGTGTAGACATGGGCAATCCTCATGCGGTGTACTTTGTTAAAAGCTTGGAAGAGCTTAATTCTTTGGACTTGGAAAAAATAGGTGCATTTTTTGAAAATCATGAAAGATTTGCTCCCCACAAGGTAAATTCGGAATTTATTTATGTTGAAAATGATGAAAATATACATATGAGAGTCTGGGAGAGAGGCAGCGGAGAAACTTTGGCTTGCGGTACCGGGGCAAGTGCAAGTGCTTATGCCTGTATTTTAAGTAATTTGTGTAAAGATACAATAAATGTTTATTTAAGAGGTGGACAACTTAAGATAGCTTATGATAGAATATCAGACAGCATATTTATGACCGGAGAGGCAGTAGAAGTTTTTATCGGTGAAATAGATATAGCCGGAGAGGAATAGACTTTGTATGTTTTACCCGTGTGAAAGATATTTGGTAAAAAAGAATAAGTTAGCATTACAGAAGAAAAAAAGTTTAATAATTCAAATTTCAATCTTACAAACAGTAGGGTTTATGTTTTCTTTTTTCAAAAGGAGGCTGTTACGAAATATATTTTTATTAAAAGAGGTAGTATAATCTCTGGTAAAATCTATTTTGTAACAGCCTTTTTTGTGTGAGAAAACGACATTATATTGATTATGAAGAAAGGGTATTGGATTTATGAAAGCATATCTTATATTGGAAGACGGTACGGTATATCAGGGAAAGAAAATAGGTTCCCATAAGGAGGTTATAAGCGAGATAGTGTTCAACACCTCTATGAGCGGTTATCTCGAGGTGCTTACAGATCCTTCATACGCAGGTCAGGCAGTGGTAATGACCTATCCTTTAATTGGTAACTACGGTGTGTGTGAAGAAGATATGGAGTCCGAGAGACCTTGGATATCTGCATTTATAGTCAGAGAGCTGTCCAAACACTACAGCAATTTCAGAGCAAGATTTGGTATAGAAGACTTTTTATTAAAAAATGACATACCGGGAATATCCGGTATAGATACAAGGGATCTTACTAAAAGACTCAGAGAAAAAGGAACTATGAACGGTTTTCTTACCACCAAGGAGTATAGTGAGGAAGAAATTAAAAAACTGCTTGAAAAGATCAAAGAGTATAAGGTAGAGGGTGTGGTTGCAAGGGTAAGCTGTGATAAAAAGTACATTCTAAGGCCGGAAAAGACCTATAAAAAAGTGGCTCTTATGGACTTCGGAAGTAAGAAAAATATAGCAAATAATCTGCTTAAAAGAGGTTGTGAGGTAACGGTGTACCCTTATAATACCAAGGCAAGCGAGATCATAGCCGATAAACCTGACGGAATCATGTTAAGTAACGGTCCCGGAGATCCTAAGGAAAATACTCAAGTAATAGAAGAGGTAAAAAATTTATATAATTCAGATATACCTATATTTGCTATATGCTTAGGACACCAGCTTATGGCACTGGCTAATGGAGCCGATACCTATAAGTTAAAATACGGGCATAGGGGAGGTAACCATCCGGTAAAGGATCTGGAGAGCCAAAGGACTTACATAAGTTCACAAAACCACGGCTATGCGGTAGATGTAAAAACAGTAGATAAGAATATAGCAATAGAGGCTTTTGTTAATGTTAATGACTCAACTAATGAAGGATTAAAGTATCTTAATAAGAATATATTTACCGTGCAATACCACCCGGAAGCCGCTCCGGGACCTAAAGATAGCGAATATTTGTTCGATAAGTTTATAAAGATGATGGAGGGAAATTTATAATATGCCACGCAGATCAGATATAAATAAAGTATTGGTTATAGGATCGGGACCTATAGTTATAGGTCAGGCGGCAGAGTTTGATTATGCCGGAACTCAAGCCTGTCGCTCTTTAAAAGAGGAGGGAGTGGAGGTTATACTTCTTAACTCCAATCCGGCAACAATTATGACTGATAAGGATATAGCGGATAAGGTATATATAGAGCCTCTTACGGTAGAAGTACTTAAGGCGCTTATCATAAAAGAAAAGCCGGACTCAATCCTGCCTACTCTTGGAGGACAGGCAGGGCTTAATCTTGCAATGGAGCTTGCGGAAAGTAAGTTTTTGGAAGAACAAGGGGTTAAGTTAATAGGAACAACGGAGCTTACCATAAAAAAGGCTGAGGACAGAGAAACTTTCAAAGAAACCATGGAAAAGATAGGTGAGCCTATAGCTGCTTCAAAGGTAGTTGAAAATGTTGAAAGCGGTGTAGAATATGCAAAAAGGATAGGCTATCCCTTGGTGTTAAGACCTGCATATACACTGGGAGGCTCCGGCGGAGGTATAGTTAAGAATGAAGAAGAGCTTATAGAAACTTTACAAAACGGACTGAGGCTCTCAAGAGTCGGACAGGTACTTGTAGAAAGATGCATCTCAGGTTGGAAGGAGATAGAGTACGAGGTTATAAGAGATTCTATAGGTAATGTTATAACCGTATGTAATATGGAAAACTTGGATCCGGTAGGAGTGCATACAGGAGATTCAATAGTTGTTGCTCCAAGTCAGACCCTGTCGGATAAAGAGTATCAAATGCTTAGGAGTTCCGCACTTAATATAATTTCGGAGCTTGAGATCACCGGTGGCTGCAATGTCCAGTATGCACTTAATCCTGACAGTTTTGAATACTGCGTTATAGAAGTAAATCCAAGAGTAAGCCGCTCTTCCGCCCTTGCAAGTAAGGCAACAGGCTACCCTATAGCCAAGGTGGCTGCAAAGATAGCTCTGGGTTATACCTTGGATGAGATTAAAAATACGGTTACAGGCAAGACCTACTCAGCCTTTGAGCCTATGCTTGATTACTGTGTGGTAAAGCTTCCAAGACTGCCCTTTGATAAGTTCATATCCGCAAAAAGAGTGCTTGGAACTCAGATGAAGGCTACAGGTGAGGTTATGAGTATCTGTACCAATTTTGAGGCTGCACTTATGAAAGCTATACGTTCACTGGAGCAGCATGTAAATTCACTGATAAGTGAAGATCATGCAAAGCTTGATGATGAAGAGCTTATTAAAGAATTATATAAGGTAAATGACAGACGTATATGGGCTATAGCGGAAGCCTTAAGAAGAGGCATGAGCTACGAACTGTTGTTTGACATAACCAGAATTGATATATGGTTTATAAGTAAAATAGATAATATAGTTAAGTTGGAGGCAAGGCTTAAAGAAGAAAGCTTAAGCGAAGAGCTTTTAAGAGAAGCTAAAAGGATGGAGTTTCCTGATGAGTTTATAGCAAGCCTTAGCTCAAAAAGCAAAGATGAAGTTAAAAAGTTAAGACATGACTACGGCATAAGAGCCGCTTACAAGATGGTTGATACCTGTGCGGCGGAGTTTTCCGCACAGACGGCATATTACTACTCTTGTTTTGACGGATATAACGAGGTTGAGACCGAAAGTGATAAGAAAAAGATCTTAGTACTCGGTTCAGGACCGATAAGAATAGGTCAGGGTATAGAGTTTGACTTTTGCAGTGTGCACTGCACATGGGCGCTAAAAAAAGAAGGTTTTGAAACCATTATAGTAAATAATAATCCGGAAACCGTAAGTACCGACTTTGACATAGCCGACCGACTTTATTTTGAGCCTTTAACCGATGAGGATGTGGAGTCCATAGTTGATTTAGAAAAACCTTACGCCGCTGTGGTACAATTCGGTGGACAGACAGCTATTAAACTTACCAAGGCTTTGATCAAGATGGGGGTAAATATACTGGGAACCTCTGCCAATGATGTGGATGCTGCCGAAGACAGAAAAAGATTCGATGCCATACTTGAAGAGTGTAAGATACCAAGACCTATGGGAAGTACAGTTTATACTGCCAAGGAGGCAAAGGAAACTGCTGCAAAACTCGGCTATCCGGTGCTTGTAAGACCTTCTTATGTACTGGGAGGTCAAGGTATGCAAATAGCCATATCGGATAAGGACATAGACGAGTTTATGGCAGTTATTAATAAATATACTCAGGAAAGTCCTATACTCATAGACAAGTATGTGGTAGGTAAGGAACTGGAAGTTGATGCGGTATGTGACGGAAAAGATATACTTATCCCGGGTATAATGGAGCATATAGAAAGAGCCGGAGTTCACTCAGGCGATTCTATAAGCGTGTATCCGGCTATGAGCATTGACGAAGAAATCAAAGCAAAAATAGTGGACTACACCGAAAAGCTGGCAGCAGCGCTTCATGTAATAGGCATGATAAACATTCAGTTTATAGTAAGTGGAAGAGAAGTCTATGTTATAGAGGTAAATCCCCGTTCTTCAAGAACTGTGCCTTATATAAGCAAGGTTACAGGTATTCCTATAGTAGAGCTTGCTACAAAGGTAATATGCGGCAAGAAACTAAAGGATATGGGACTTAAAGTAGGTTTGCAAAAGGAGGCGGATTACATAGCCATAAAGATGCCGGTATTCTCATTTGAGAAAATAAGAGGAGCGGATATAATGCTTGGTCCCGAGATGAAGTCTACAGGAGAGTGTCTCGGTATATCAAAAAGCTTCAATGAAGCCTTGTATAAGGCATTTGAAGGAGCGGGAGTAAAGCTTCCCAAGTACAAGAGAATGGTAATTACCGTAAAGGATGAGGATAAGGAAGAGGTTATAGAAATAGCAAAAAGCTTTGAAGAGCTCGGCTATACCATATTTTCTACAAGGGGTACTGCAAGAGTCTTGCAGGCTGCCGGTATAAAGGCACTGCAAATCAATAAAATTGAGCAGGAAAGCCCCAACCTCTTAGACCTTATATTGGAGCATGAGATAGATCTTGTAATAGATACTCCTCCACAAGGTGTGGAAAGAAGCAGAGACGGATTTATAATAAGAAGAAATGCGATAGAGACCGGAGTAAGCGTATTAACTTCACTTGATACCGCCAGAGTGTTGGCTGAGTCTCTTAAAAACAGAAGTGAAGAATTATCCTTAATAGATATTGCAAAGATAGAGGGGATATTATAAAAATAATAATAATTATCGAATTCATAGTTTTTTCATACTTTTTGTATTTACAAACTCTATAGGGTAGGGTAATATTTTGCTTGTGGCAAATTTAATTGTTACAGATTAATAATCAGCTATACGCATTAGCTTAATAAATATTCATTATAAAATTTATAAATCTAAACTATAAGTTATATGATATTTTGACCGGAATGAAGGTATAGCAAAACTGTAATCTTAAATATTGCCGCAGGCATTTTATTATGCTTAAAAGAGGTAAGAGTTCAGGCATATATTTATGGGAATAGTGAATTCATTTATCTTCATTTGCTTTATAAATAAAATTTTAAAGCACTTATACTATTTTTATGAATATGAACTACTCGGCTGAACTGTTACTGAAAAAGTAACAATATAAAGGATGGGAATATTATGTTGGGAGAACAGGTTTTAGCAAGTTCGGTCTTTCTGGCTGGTATACTTTCCTTCTTTTCACCCTGTACTTTTCCGATACTGCCTGTGTACATAGGTATACTGAGCGATGAAGATGAAGAGTATAAGAAGTTAAAGATAGGAAATATACAAATAGCCACCGGTGCAATACTTAAAACTATAGCATTTGTACTTGGTTTGGGAGTAAGTTTTGTATTGCTCGGTTTCGGAGCCGGATTTTTAGGCAAATTTTTGCTTAATAAATGGGTATTTGTAATTGCAGGTTTAGTACTTATAATTTTAGGTATACATCAAATGGATATTATACATATCAAAGCAATGGATAATATGCCGGGATTCAAGTTTCAAAGTACCAAGACCAAGGCACTGGGAAGCTTTCTTATGGGCGTGTCTTTCAGTATAGGCTGGACACCCTGTATAGGTCCGATACTGGCTTCAATACTTGCCATATCGGCAACAAGAGGTACGGCTCTTTACGGTTCATATATGATGCTTTTATATACTTTAGGACTGATGATACCTTTCTTGGTAATAGTATTGGTCAAAGTTTTTGCTGTAGGTATGCTTGAAAAGCAAATGGACTTTGTGAAAAAGCACCTTGTACTTATAAAAAGAATAGGCGGAGCTTTAATAGTACTTATGGGAGTACTTATGATGCTTAATCAAATAAATTCAATTACGGCATTTATACAGGACTTATTCAGATAGTGAACCGGTGCATCGTTTCTTAAATAACTATACCAAACAACTTGTATTTTTTCCTGATTGCATACATCAAAAATCCTCAGCGTAGCCCCACTACGCCTGCGTTTTTTGATGTACACACTCAGAAAAATATTCATCATTTTTGGTATACTTATTTTGTGAACGATGCACTAGATTTATAAAAATGTAAGATTTTGTAGAATAAAGGAGAAAAATATGTTTAATAAGTTATATAAGACAGTTATAGTGGCTATGTCTGTAGCCTTGCTTACAGCCTGTGCAGGGGGAAATGCTTCAAATGATACAAGTTCTGCGGCACAAAGTGTAACAGAGGCAGAAAAGTCTGAGAGCAAAGCAGGTGCAGAGGTTTCTAAAAAAGAGGGGGCGGACTCAGGAGTATTAAACGAAGGAGAGCCGGCTCCGGAAATGGTACTGACAGATTGGGACGGTAACGAATATAAGCTTAGCGATCAAAAAGGCAAGAAGGTTTATGTGAAGTTTTGGGCATCCTGGTGCGGTGTATGTACAAGTACTATGCCTGAATTTGAAGAATTGGTTGCTAATCATGAAGGATTTGATATAATTACAGTAGTCAGCCCGGGAAACCATAATGAACAAAGCAAAGAAAAGTTCAAAGAATGGTTTACCAAACAAGGTTACAATATACCTGTATATTTTGACGACAGCGGTAAAGTAATGGAAGCTTACGGTGTCAGAGCCTTCCCTACTGCTGCATATATAGGTTCAGACGGTATACTTGTAGGAACCTTGCCGGGTGCGGTTGACAATACCAGAATACAGGAAGCATTTAACACAGTAGTTAAGTAATTGTTCCAAACCTATTCAGCGTATCGTTCTTAAGGTTTTCAATAAAAATAATTTTACCGATTCTTATAGCATTTATACTTAAGCCTAAGGTTTGGCATATTGATAATCGTTCTGATTTCAATTATGTTCTTAACCTTTCCGCTTATGATGGAGGCATAGAATATAGGGTAAATATCAATATGCCGGTACACCGGATTAATGCTGTGCTTTGTAATATTGTTACAGTTCAGCTAGTGTAATGTATCATTGGTATTTAATTAATATCAGCAGTAGCATAGTAGCTCTTAATTATCTTTGACTATATGTGTTACAATCTATTGACCAAGTAGTAATAAAGCCGGATATCAATGATACACTGCACTAGCCTATATATAATAGTCTACTGTAACATTCATCTTCGTCTAATTTATAAATAAGATTAAACATTTTTAGATTGTTTTGACGAAGATGAATGGGCTACCCGAACTGTAAGGTAATATTAGAGTTTACAAAGGATTCGGTTGGATTTTTGCAAATGATACAGTAGTTTGGACTTATTGAAAGGAGTATTTTTATGAAAAAACTGAAACTTATAACAGGTTTACTATCCTTAAGCCTTTGTTTTACTGCTGCTTTTAGCTCTTTGGCAAATGCCGCACAAAAATCTGTTAAGGCGGTAAAAGCCACAGAAACGGTAAAAGCCACAGAAGCGGTAAAAGCCACAGAGAATGAAGATCAGGATGTAGACCGTATAATAGTAATAGCGGCTCATAAGTCTGATAAGTCCAAGGTTACACTTAATGATTATACAAAGAATAAAGACGGTTCATGGCATAAGAACTGGAGTGTAAACGGTATCTGTGGAGCGAACGGAATAACCGATGATAAGAAAGAAGGGGATAAAAAAACTCCTTCCGGATTCTTCAAGGCAACTATGAATTTCGGTATCAAGGACGATCCGGGAAGTAAGATAGAATATCACAAAATAGCAAAGGGTGATTATTGGGTAGATGATTCCGAGAGCAAGTATTATAATAAACTTGTCAATACAAAAGATGTACAAAAAGATTGGAAATCGGCAGAAAACATGATAGCTGAAGCGCCGTTTTATAACTACGGTATAGCACTGGATTATAACAGTGCTGCAGTTCCTTATAAGGGCTCTGCTATTTTCATACATTGCACAAACTCTAATAATTCAGGTACAAAATTAAACAGCAGTACCGGATCGGCAGGATGTATACGTATACCTGAAGAATATATGATAGAGCTTATAAAATCTACAGATAAGAATACAAGATTTTATATTATGGCAGAGGCTGAAACATGGTATAATTCAAAATATATGAAATAAAGGTTTTATAAGTACTAAGAGTAAACGTATATGGAGGATAATTATGATTGAGTTGGGGTATAGTAAGAGAGACATAGTGGTTCCGCTATGTGAAAGCAGTACGGAAGTATTGGTCAGATCCGCCATGGAAGGATGCATGGGAAGGGTTTGGGTGTATCAACTTGAGAATCCGAGCTTTTGTATTATTAAGTTGGGAAATTATGTTTATCCTATAGGTTTAGTTCCTACCGGTGGTGAAAGGCTTTTACAGCTTAGGGCTTTAATTATAAATGAATGTAACAGAGCCTATATAACTCCGCAAAACGAGGCATGGGAATTGTGGCTTAAAGAGAATCTTGATTGTAATTATAGGATGGTAAGCAGATATGCACTTAAAAAGGATGAACAGCACTTTGATAAAAAGGTTCTGCAGTCCTATGTGGACAGCCTCAGTAAGGATATGAAGATAAAACATATTGATAAGTACGCATATAAGGTTGCCTTGGCTGAAGACTGGAGCAGTGATTTCGTCTCTAATTTTGAGAGTGAGTCTAAGTTTTTAGAGCATGGTATGGGTTATGTTATTTATCACAACAGACAACTTGTAAGCGGATGTTCAGCCTATGGAGTTTCAGAGGGTATGATGGAGGTAACCGTAGCAACCAGAAAGGATTACAGGAGAAAAGGTCTTGCAGTAGCCTGTGCGGCAAAGTTCATCTTAGATTGTATGGACAAGCACATCTATCCGAACTGGGACGCTGCTAATTTCCATTCTGTAGAGCTTGCACAAAAGTTGGGTTATGTGTTTGATAAAGAATATGAGGTATTTCAGATAGATATATAAAAAGAACAAAAACTTTAATAAAAAGGGCTGTTGCTACACAGATGTAATAAAGTGCATCTATGGAGCAGCAGCCTATTTTCTAAGCTGTTTTGGTATTTTATTGATTAATATAACTTTGCCATTGCTCAGTTCCAAGGTAGAGTACGTGTAAGTAGCCTATTGCAGAACCGGCATTTTTGTTGCTTTGATTTGTGGAAAGTTTTGCAACACCTCCTACATTTCTTACCTCATAACGCTTCATGCCAAGGTCTGTTTCATCAGCTTCCTCATTCTGATCATCGGAATCACTTATGTAGACTGCGCTAAGTTTTCCGTTAAGGTCATACTCCGCACCCCATAAGGTTACTATATGAGAGCTGCTGCCGAAGGTCCTGTGAGATATACCTATGATACCTTCATTTCCCAATATATCTTTAAGTTTTTCACTTAAGTTCTCGTAGCTTCCTCCATAGGTACGCTCAGTAAGTTTAACTTCTTTAAATACATTATAGAAAAAGCCGCCACGGTTATCGGGAGTCATATCTTCGTTCTCAATATTGGTTGCACCGCTTATCTTTGGAGTATAACCGTTAATAAATAAGTCCATAAGCAGATCTGAATAAAAGCCCTTGTCATTATAACCGAATAAAACTTTAAAAAGCTCAAATATACCGCTGTCCTGCTGGCTGTTAAATGAGTTTCTAAGCTCTGACAGGCTTCTTCCCGAGCGTGTTATATCTCCTTCTTTAGTTATATAGCTGTCTATATATGAGCTGTTTTGTTCAAGCCACCAGTGCAGCATATTAGCTGAGGTAGCTCCAAAGCAAAGGTTTTTGTCAATATCGGTATTGCCGCCTGCTCTTGATTTATTAATGTCATACCAAGAATTACCGAAAGCAAAGGGGGCTTTATAATCAATATAGGTATCCGAGCCGGCATGAGTTACTTCTTTCCTAAAATCACCGCCGTCTCCCATTATAGGAGCGGATATGCCCTTTGCCCAAATGATTGTTCTTATCTTGCCGTTCTCATCTGTATACTGTACTATATTATTATTTTTGGCAGTAGTTAACGAATCTTTAACCTTATCAGCTTTATTTTCTTCCTGCTCATTAGGCTTATTGTCATTATCCTGTTTTTTATTATCCTTTGTGGCATTGGGAATTTCCTTATTCTCAGGTTTTTCGGGTTTTGGAGCCGTATTGGAAGAGGTAGCTGTATTGCTGTCAGCCGGCTTTGTATCAGCACTTGGGCTATGAGCATGACTTCCTTTTGCATGGGTGTCGGTCGGTGAAGTGCTATTTTCATTGCTTGCGTTAGGAGTTTCTTTAATTGTATCCTCAGACTCTTTATTGCCCAATTTATCAGGAACAGTATTTTGCTTTGCATTGGTGCCTGCCGGGTCATTACTGTCAGTATGTTGCTTATTCGGGCTTTGATTATCTGAAGCGTTATCCGGATTGGTAACAGAGTTTGAATTGCTATCAGTATTGCCCAAACTGAGACTGCCGTTATTTGAATTACCCCCGGCACTGTTTGAGCTGTTATCACTGCTGCCATTATTTGAATTATCTTTGGTACTGCTTGAACTGTTATCGGCACTGCCCAAGCTTCTGTTATCATTGCTTAAGCTACCGGCAAAAGAGCCCGAGCCTCCTTTGGTACGGTGGGAAGTACCTCCGGTGCCACCGGCTCTGTTCACACCGGCTGCCCCCTTTTTTGTAAGGCTTTTATTAGAGCTTGCTTCTTCTTTATTGCTGATAATGCCTTTTGCAGCATCATAGTACTCTTTACCGTTATCATCAACCCATCTACCGATAGAGCTAAGTTTATAGCCTTCAACTACAGTGTCGGCATACATTCTTCCCAAAGTATCTGAATGTGAGGTTTCGAAATAGTAACAATATCCGTCTATCCATTGCCAGCCTACCAAAAGCACTCCTTGATTGGAACCGCTGTTTCTCTCTAAAAAGTACCAATTATTAGCGCTGTCTTTAAGCCAGCCGGTTTTAAGGCTTCCGTCTTCATTAAAAAAGTACCAGTTGTTACCGAGCTTCTGCCAAGATTTAAGTGCCTTATAGTCCTTGTAATACTTCCATGTACCGTTTTCCGCCTTCCAGCCCTCTGCACTTGCATAGGAAGATACAGTAAATAATAAAGACATACTGAGCCCTAAAAAAGCAGGAGCTAAAATCTTATTGAATTTTTGCATTTTCTGTTTGTAAAAATCCTTTCCTAAATTAATCTAACAACTATTCCACATACAATTCCAAGATTTTAGCACAAAAACAACTCGGGGTCAAATATTGTATACTATATTATACAAGTTTAAGCATATAATTGTTTATATTTTGACTCTTTCAGTGCCGCTATAAGGCTTTGATTTAGAGAGACATCAAAGTAAGATGAATTTATAATTGTTTATATTCTTAATAGAATATTAATTTATACAATTATCCAACTCTGTTAACAGAGTTTTTCTCTTTATAAAAAGCAATATTTTTTGACAAAATATTAAACCATCCCCTTCCTTATATTAGGCATACCTAAAAATATTTATTATCATACCTAAATAGTTTTTTTGTAACAAAAGAAACCCTTGTCAGTATTGCATAAAAATAAGGTGTTTTTTTGTGCAATGTGTTCTTATTCGTTGAATAATATTTGAGTTTTTTTAAAAAGAGTATTCATCGTATACTATACTTTTTTTAAAAATATGGTATTTTAGGAGCAGGAAAAGAATAAAAAGTTATTAAAAAAAATTATTAAGAAAAATTATTGTCACGGAAAAATTTAGTAATAAGGGATTAATTTATTTTATAAATGACAATAGGTATTAAAAGTAAAATTCTTAAAAAAACGTAATAACTTTTTTGCAAAGCTATAGTTAACAGTGTGACATCATATTGCTAAGTTAGCTTTTACTTAAAAATATGCTGTATTTTGAGGTAAGAAAAAATATTTTAAGGAGGTCAGCCATGAAAATGAAGAAAATGCTTTTATTTGCAATGTCAGTATTTTTAAGCGTACTGCTGATAAATACGAATGTGGCTTTTGCAAATGTAGTAAGTCAAGGCAAACAAATGTTTATAGAAGGGGCGGAAGAAGTCTTTGAAACTTTAAGTGAGCAAGAGTTTCCTACACTTATGCCCCAAGAAGATAAGGGGGAGCTTTCAAAGCTTAAGTCTTTGGAGGCGGAAGCTGAAGGGGAGTTTTCTAAAGCGGATAAGGAGGATATGCTTGTTGAAAGCCAGACTGAATATGATGTCTGGGTAAAGAATATAAGAGTAAACTCCGATAATAAAGATGATGTGCTGGGTGACGGAGGAAGTATAAAGTATGAGCCGGCAAATGGAGAGCAAAGAGCCAAGCTTACACTAAATAATCTAATAGCAGAAGATAATACGTCAAGAGAAAATATTAGTTTTTATGAGTTTATTGTTGCATCTGAGGATATTGACTTAATACTTAAGGGAGATAATATTATAAATATTACAGCTGCTGAAGGCGAACATACAGATAACTTAGAGTGTATCTTTGGAATTCGTGGAAATGGAATATATTGTGATGGAGATGGCAGCCTTAGCATAAATATTAATGCGGAAACAAAGCTAAAGCAATTGCGAGAACTATGGGGAATAAATTCTACCGGCAGCAGCCTTAGTAATGTAACTATTAATATAAATATACATGGCTATGCAAAAATTGTTCGTGGTATTTACGGGCTTACTAATATAAATAATGCAACTATTAATATTGATTCCCATGTAGGATATAATGAGAAGCTTGGTGAACATGTTAATATAGGGAGTATTGCACTTATAAAATCTTATATTAGAGAAGATATTAATATTAATTCCTCCGATATTAGTCTTAATATAAAGCCCAGAGAAGGCTTAGAGGCTTATAAAGCAGAGTTGTTTGGAATTGCATTCGATTTTTCAAAGTTAAATATTTCAGGAGATAACAGTATAAGCACTAAGGGTACAGATGTTGCTATAGCGGCAGAAAAGCTTGACATAAAGGACAAGTATAAGATTGACATGGAAGGTTATATAAGGCTGCATGATTCTGCTAACGTAGGCATTAACTTTGAGGATATTAGTCCGGGTTCGTATTTTATAGTCAGAGATAAAGGTTCGGACGAAGTGTTGGTTTGTAATCCTGATGTGGCGGATGGTACAGCAAAGTTTAGTGTACCTGATGAAGCCACAGTTTTAGCCGGAGATAGCGAGGAGAATGCCAAGTCTATAGTTAAGGATGAGCTTAATAACTTATACTATTATGAAGCAAATCGTTCTGCTCATCCTAATATAAAGTATGTAAAAGTGGCTTATAAGCGTAATATAAGCTTTAATGGCGGAGGCGGTTCGGGCAGCATGGCTGATGTAGAGTACGTGGAAGGAAGTAAGTATACCTTGCCTGAGTGCACGTTTACCCCACCAACAAGTAAGCAGTTTAAGGTTTGGGAAGTATTCGGTATGCAGTATGCTCCGGGTACTGAGATAGTAGTAGACGAAGATACGGTAGTTACTGCTATATGGGAAGATAAGCCATTCGAAGGAGGTGGCAGCGGTGGCTCAGGAAGTGGCGGCAGTGGCGGCGGCTCAGACAGTGGCGGTTCAGGAAGTGGCGGCAGCTCACGAGGCGGCTCCGGTGGCGGCATCTCACGAGGCGGCGTGGCTAAGGGCAGAGCTCAAAGCCCTGCAAAACAACCAGGCAGCTGGATGCAAGATCCATTCGGTTGGTGGTATAAGAACGCTGACGGCTCATATCCTAAAGGAACCTGGCAGCAGATCGACTCCGTATGGTATGCTTTTAATGATGCCGGTTATATGGTAACAGGTTGGT
>CAJPUK010000008.1 GCA_905373785.1 uncultured Johnsonella sp.
ATAAACTAACTAAAAACGGGTGAAGGTAAAGAAAGGAAGGAAATGTTAAAACAAAGCGTAGTAGTAAAAAATGCAAGCGGATTGCATTTGAGACCGGCGGGGAACTTGTGTAAAGAGGCTCTAAAATATGAATCCAAGATAAGTATTATCTTTGGTAATACAACAGCTAATGCCAAAAGTGTACTGAGCGTTCTTGGGGCTTGTATAAAAAAGGGTGATGAAATAGAAGTGGAGTGTAAGGGGAAGGATGAAGAGGAAGCTCTTAAAGCTATAATTAACTTAGCTGAAAACGGTTTTGGTGAAACGGAATAAAAATGTAATAAATAGATTAGCGTTTATTGATAGATTTTTAAGGAGGTAGCTTATGTTAAAAGGAATAGGAGCTTCTGTAGGTATAGGTATAGGTAAGGCAGTTGTAATAAAAGATATCGAGCTTGATATAAAGAAACGAAATATAGATAACTTTGAGTTTGAGTTGGAACTTTTTAATAAAGCTCTGGAGCATACAAAACAAAGAAGCAAGGCTATGGCAGAGACTTTAAGAAAAAGAGTGGGAAGTAAAGAAGCTGAGATACTTGAGGGTCATGTACTGCTTATGTCCGACCCTATGCTTATTGCGGAAATTGAAACAGGTATAAGAACACAGATGCTGAATTCCGAATATGTTTTGGAAGATGTATGTGAGCGTTTTGCAGCTATTTTTGAGTCAATGGATGATGAGCTTATGCAGCAAAGAGCTACCGATATGAGGGATATAAAGACCAGACTTCAAAAGTCTGTACTTGGACTTGAGGATGTTGATTTATCAGAGCTTGAGGCTGACAGTATATTAATAGCAAAGGACCTTACTCCTTCAATGACTGCAGGCTTGGATCCTGAAAAAGTAACGGGTATTATAACACAATTCGGAGGCACGACTTCACATAGTGCAATACTGGCAAGAGCCCTTGAGATACCGGCAATTCTCTCAGTAGCCGAGATTTTAGATAAAGCATCCGATAAGGATCCGATATGCATGGACGGGGAGAGCGGAGAGCTTTATATTAATCCTTCACAGGAAATAATAGAGAATTTTAAGAAAAAACAAATCGAGCAAATTGAGTTTAAAAAGATACTTGAGACTTATAAGGGTAAGGAGTCCGTTTCAAAAGACGGAAGGAAAGTTGAAATAGCTGCCAACATAGGAAAGCCCGGCGATGTTAAAAAAGTTTTAGAGTATGATGCCGACGGTATAGGATTATTCAGGACGGAATTTCTTTTTATGGATAGGGACAGCATTCCTAATGAGGAAGAGCAGTTTGAGGCATATAAAAAAGTTGCCGTTGCCATGGAGGATAAACCTGTAATAATAAGAACATTGGATATAGGCGGAGATAAGGAAATTCCTTACATGAACATATCAAAGGATGAAAACCCCTTCCTAGGTTACAGGGCTATAAGGCTTTGCCTTGACAGAAAAGATGATATATACAGACCCCAACTTAGAGCCTTACTTCGTGCAAGTGCATTTGGAAATATCAAGATTATGCTTCCGCTTATTACAAGTATAGAAGAGGTATATGAGGCAAAGCAACTTATAGAAGAAGAGAAGAAGAATTTGGATGCACAGGGAATAAATTACAATAAGTCTATAAAAGTAGGTGTAATGATAGAAACCGCCGCAGCTACTTTAATAGCGGATATACTGGCTAAGGAAGTTGACTTTTTCAGTATAGGTACTAATGATCTTATACAGTATACAATGTCTGTAGACAGGGGAAATGATAAGGTATCCTACTTGTATTCTGCATACAATCCGGCAGTATTAAGAGCTATAAAGCATATAATAAGTGAGGCTAAAAAGGCAGGTATACAGGTAGGTATGTGCGGTGAGGCTGCAGCGGATCCTAAACTTATACCTTTGTTACTCTATTGGGGACTTGATGAATTTTCAATGAGTGCTTCCTATGTACTTAAGAGCAGAAAGCTTGTAACGGATACGGATATACAATCTCTAAAGGACATGGAAGAGGCAGTTATGGCATTGGAAAGTGAAAGTAAAGTAAGAGCGTTTTTGGAGGAAAGATGCTAGTATATACAATAGCATATATAGTCAGTTTTATACTTTCCCGGATATCTTTAAACGAGGTATCCGGGATTGTATTAATATTTGCTGCTATATACATATATAGAAAAAGATATAAAGAAAGTTCCAATATACTTGATTTACTCGGAGTATACGGACTTGGATTTATAGCTGCACAGGGTATAGCCTGTTTTAAGCTTTCATACTTGCAAAATACATGGTTGCCGCTTACATGGCTGTGCCTTTATTTGGCGTATGCCTGTCCTTATATAAGCTATCATATATTAAATAAACAGTTTAAGTATAACAAAACTATAAAGAGTATAACGGAACTTAAAAGCAGTATTTCTAAAAAACAACTTAATATAATATATATGTCTATGATTTTGCTCAGCATTATATCTTTGGCGGCTTTTTTGACGGAGGCGGCGGTGCTTTCTTATATTCCGCTTTTTGTAAGAGGAGTGCCACATGCTTACTCATACTTTCATATAAGAGGAGTCCATTACTTTACGGTATCCTGTGTATTGGTACCTTCTATTGCGGTTATTTACACATTGTATAGCGATACATTAAGTAAAGTAAGGCTGATAAGTGTAACAGCCTGTGTTTTGGTATCGGTGCTTATACCTATACTTTGTGTATCAAGATTTCAGCTTATATTTGCTTTGATATGTGCAATACTTACAATAACAGTGATAAAAAGATACATACCCTTAAAATTAATAATATACACACTTGTACTTCTTACAGTAATGTACGTGATTTTGACAATAGCAAGAAGTCACGATGTAGAGTATCTTAATTCAATTTTTGAAATGAGATATAATGTACCGATTTTTATAAGCCAGCCCTACATATATATAAGCAATAATTATGACAACTTTAATTACTTGGTCAGCAATATAAGTAGCTACAGTCTTGGCTTAAAATCTTTGTATCCTTTTATTGCACTTACGGGACTTAAGTTTTTTATGCCGGCACTGGCAGATTTTCCGATATACGTTGTGAAAGAAGAGCTCAGTACTCTGACCTTGGTATATGATGCCTACTATGATTTCGGTATATTTGGAATCATTCTTTTTGGAATTTTATTGGGCTGTATGATATATGTATTGGAGAGACTCATGTATATAAAAAGCAATCCTATAATTTATTTAATATATGTGCAGAGCACTCTATATTTGCTCCTGTCTTTTTTTACTACATGGTTTTCAAATCCTACTACATGGTTTTACTTTGCAATATCGGTTTTGATTTATATAGCAGTATTTTTGAAAAATAAGTTACAGTTGAGGTAGTGCATCATTTCTTAAAATAAGCTTCCTAAACTGTAACAAAATATAGGAGATAAGAATGATAATTTCAAACAAGTTAAACAAGATGCTTTCAGGTAATTCTCAAATAAGAAGGATGTTTGAAGAGGGCAATGCATTAAAGAAACAGTACGGTGAAGACAGGGTGTATGATTTCAGTTTAGGTAATCCCAATGCAAAGATACCTGTAAAACTAAAGCAGGCAATGCTTGAGATAATAAGTGAAGACAGGGCGGATACACATAGATATATGAGCAATGCCGGTTTTGAAAAAACAAGAGAAAGTATTGCAAAATCTATAAACAAACGTTTTAATACCTCATATAATTATAATAATTTTATAATGACGGTCGGTGCTGCATCAGCACTTAATATAATATTAAAATCAATACTTAATGAGGGTGACGAGGTTATATGCTTCGCTCCCTATTTTTTAGAATACAAAACCTATGTGGAAAATTATAACGGGAAACTTATAAGCATAGATACTTCCCAAACCGGTTTTATACCGGATGCAAAAGTCTTGGAAGCCGTGATTACCGAAAAAACAAAGGCACTTATAATTAATTCTCCCAACAATCCTACAGGCATAATTTACTCAAAAAACGTACTTGAAGAAATCAATAAGTGTATAAAAAAGTGTGCTAAGAAGTATAACATAGATATAATTACCATATCGGATGAGCCTTATAGAGAACTTGTATATGTTGAAAAAGAAGTACCTTGGGTACCCGATCTTATAGAAAATTCAGTTGTGGTATATTCTTATTCTAAATCATTATCATTAGCCGGAGAAAGAATAGGCTGGCTGCTTATTCCTGACGAATGTGTATGCTCCAAAGAACTTATAGGAGCCTGTACCGTATCAAACAGAGCTATAGGCTGTGTTAATGCACCTTCACTTATGCAAAAGCTTATAGAAGTTTGTCCGGATGCTAAAGTAGATATAAGTTTTTATGATAAAAACAGAACTGTTTTATATAATGAGTTAAAAAAACTGGGTTTTGAAATGCTTTACCCTGAAGGAGGTTTTTATATATTTTTAAAAACTCCGATAGAAGAACAAAGTTTTATAGAAAAGTGCAAGAAATATAGAATTTTAACGGTAGGCGGCTTGGCTTTTGAGTGTAGCGGCTATGTAAGAATTGCCTATTGTGTAAGTGAAGAAACGGTATTAAATTCTTTGGAAAGTTTCAGACTTGTTGCAAAAGAATGTGCTCTTATATAGTCAAATAGGTGATTTGGTATAGATTAACTGTATTAATTGCTGTTATTCTTTTTCTGTTACAATTAGAGTATATACAATATTAGCAAGGAATTAAGGGCTTTTGAACAGTGAAAATAATTAAAATGTTAAAAAAAAGCTCGTATTTATATAAAAATTTGTATATAATGATAGGTACAATAAGCTTGATAAAAAACAGGGAGGGAATATGACAGAGCAGAAAACTTTCATAGTGGGACATAGACATCCCGATACGGATTCCATATGTTCCGCTATAGCCTATGCGTATCTTAAACAAAGAACTGAAGGTAAGAACTTTGAGCCCAGAAGAGCGGGAGAGATTAATGAGGAGACAAGGTTTGTACTTGAGTATTTTGATGAGAAGGAGCCAAGGCTTATAACCAATGTAAAGACACAGATAAAGGACGTTGAGTATAGGCGTACTCCACCTGTAAATAAGGAGTTTTCTCTAAAAAAAGCATGGAATATGATGCGTGACATAGGTGTTTCAGGTATAACGCTGCCTGCTATTTCTGAAGCAGGTGTACTTGAGGGTGTAATAACCGGTAATGATATAGCCAGTTCATATATGAATATCTATGACAGCAATATATTGGCTAAGGCTAAGACACAGTATTCGAATATCAAAGAAACAATAGACGGCAAACTCATAGTAGGTGATGAGAATAATTGCTATGATAAGGGAAAAGTATTAATAGCCGCTGCCAACCCGGATGTTATGGAAAATTATATAGAAAGCGGTGATTTGGTAATTCTCGGAAACAGATATGAATCACAGCTTTGTGCAATAGAGATGGGGGCAAGCTGCCTTATAGTCTGTGACGGTGCAACCGTATCCAATACCATAAAGAAAATTGCAAAGGAAAGAGATATTACTATTATTGCAACGCCTTTTGATACCTTTACCGCTGCAAGGCTTATCAACCAGGCTATGCCTATAAAACACTTTATGACTACCAAGGATATAATGACTTTTACAGAAGATGATTATCTTGATGAGGTCACAGAGGTTATGGCAAGTGTAAGACACAGATACTTTCCTATAGTTGACAAGAGCGGTCAATATCTTGGAATGATATCAAGAAGAAATTTGCTCGGTGCAAAAGGAAAGAGAATTATACTTGTAGACCACAATGAAATGAGCCAGGCTGTTGAAGGTATGAGTACTGCAAATGTTGTTGAGATTATAGACCATCACAGAATCGGAGGAATCAATACCGTAGGTCCGGTATACTTCAGAAACCAGCCGCTTGGTTGTACCGCAACAATAATTTACCAAATGTATCAGGAAAAAAATGTTAAAGTTACTAAAAATATAGCAGGGCTTTTATGTTCTGCGATTATTTCGGATACCTTACTGTTCAGATCGCCGACTTGTACCGAAATTGATAAGGAGACTGCAAAAATTTTGGCAAATATTGCTCAAATAGAGCTTGAACCTTATGCAAATAAAATGTTTGCAGCAGCAAGTAATTTGAAAAATAAAACTGATGAGCAGATTTTTTCACAAGATTACAAGCAATTCAACATGGGCAAGTTCCTTGTCGGCATAGGTCAGATAAGTTCACTTAATGAGGATGAGCTTACTGAATTAAGTTCAAAACTCCTGCCCTATATCAAAAAAATATATGACGAGAGCAAAGAAGATATGATGTTTTTCATGCTTACCAATATACTTGAAGAAAGTACCAGGCTTTTATGTGTAGGCAATAAGGCGGCTGCAATGGCAGCAGGTGCATTTGCTGCGGATGTGGTAAGTGATGCAAACGAGGATATAGTAAGACTCTCAGGCGTTGTTTCAAGAAAAAAACAATTAGTACCTGCACTTTCTGTGGCAGCGCAGTCTATGAGGGGATAAGATGAAGAGTAATATAACACTGATAGGAATGCCGGCAGCCGGTAAAAGTTCCATAGGAGTGGTACTTGCCAAAAGACTTAATATGAACTTTTTGGATGTCGATTTATTAATACAGCAAAAATACAAGAAATTACTTAAAGAAATAATCAATGAGCATGGAGTAGAAGGATTTAGAAAAATAGAAAACGATGCTAATGCCGGGCTTGATCTTGAAAATTGTGTAATTGCTCCGGGTGGCAGTGTTATATACGGAGAGGCTGCAATGGAGCACTTAAAAAAGATAAGCACCGTAATATATTTGGAACTTTCTTACTATGCACTCAGAAGTAGACTCGGAAACCTGGAAGAAAGAGGTGTGAGCTTAAAAGAGGGGCAGACTTTAAGGGATCTATATTATGAGAGAACTCCGCTTTACAAAAAATATGCTGATATTACAATCAATGAAATGAATAAGAATATGAGCAGAATAATTGATGAAATTATAAAAAAAATCAGATAATAATTGCTATAATACTTATGCTGTGCTATACTCTGCAAGTCAATTGTGTGTTCGTAACCATCCACACATTAAAAAAAACTAAGGAGAAAAGATATGATTAATTTTAAAAATAAGGGAGCACTCAGTATAGCTTATGCGGCAGTGATTGCGGCTGTATATGTGGTACTTACTCTGATTTTTGCCCCGATAAGTTACGGACCTATACAGGTAAGAGTCAGTGAAGCCTTATGTGTGCTGCCTATATTTACACCTGCAGCCGTACCGGGGATTTTTATAGGTTGCTTACTTGCCAATGCACTGGGAGGTGCGATTATATGGGATGTGGTTTTCGGCAGTTTGGCAAGTTTGGCGGCAGCTTATATAAGTTATTTATTCAGGAGCAAAAGGGTACTTGCATACATCAGTCCCATAGTGATCAATGCACTGGTTGTTCCTTTTGTACTAAAGTATGCATACGGGGCTGCTGATTTGATATGGTATATGATGTTTACCGTAGCTGCCGGGGAAATTATATCTGTAGGTATACTGGGAAGTATACTTTCAATTGTACTTGAAAAGTATAGGGGTATTTTATTTAGAGAGTAAAGATAATATTTCAAAATATCCGAAAATCTAACGGTTTAATTATTACAGTTCAGCCGGGTCCTTCATCTTCGTCATAAAACTGAAAATCAACTTTTATTTATAAGTCAGATGAAGATGAATTCCGGCTCGGATTTTTATAGGATAAAACCGTTAGAGAAATATTTTAAGCTGTAGATTACTTTGGAGGAAATATGGATTTTGCACATGTAGATTTTAGCACAGCGAAACATGTATATTTTATAGGAATAGGCGGGATAAGTATGAGTGCTTTAGCAAGAATACTTGTCCAAAAGGGTATAAATGTAAGCGGTTCGGATATAAAAGAATCAGAACTTACAAAAAAGCTGGAAGAAGAGGGTGTAAGAGTAAACTATACCCAAGTTGCGGAAAATATAACTCCGGGTATAGATTATATAGTGTATACGGCAGCTATATCAAAGGATAATCCTGAACTTAAAAAAGCACAGGAGCTTAATATACCTCTTGTAAATCGTGCAAGTCTTTTATCGGATATTATGACGGGTTACAGATACTCTATAGGAGTAAGCGGAACACATGGGAAGACCAGTACGACTTCCATGTTAAGCCATATACTGATAGAGGCTGAAAAAGACCCTACTATAAGCGTAGGGGGGATGCTGCCTTTAATTGGCGGCAATCTTAAGATAGGTAGGGAAGAGTTTTTCTTAACCGAGGCCTGTGAATACACCAACAGCTTCCTGGAATTAAGTCCCAATGTTGAAATTATATTAAATATAGAGGCGGATCATCTTGACTTTTTTAAAGATCTTGAGGATATAAGAAAGTCTTTTAAAAAGTTTATTGCTAAGCTGGACAATAATGGGATATTGGTTATAAATGAAAAAATACCCCAAAAAGAAGAACTTTTGGAAAACTTTTCCGGAAAGATATATAGTTTCGGTTTAGATAGAGGCTATGTAAGTGCAAAGAATATAAACTATGACTCTGAAGGAAGGGCGAGTTTTGATTTGTATATAAAAAATAAATTTATAGAGAATATAAAGCTGTCCGTATATGGAGAACATAATATATTAAATGCCCTGGCTGCAATTGCAACTGCCAATGCACTTAATATAAGCTTTGAGGAGATTAAAAGAGGTCTTGAAGGTTACGGCGGTGTACACAGAAGATTCGAAATAAAAGGCAGGATAAAGGGACTTACCGTAATAGATGATTATGCACATCATCCGGGAGAAATTGAAGCGACTATAGAAGCTGCAAAAAAGTTAAAACATAAAAGACTGTGTGTGGTATTTCAACCGCATACGTACAGCAGAACCAAGGCACTTCTTGAAGATTTTGCAAGGGTTTTATCAGAGGCGGATCTGGTTGTATTGGCAGATATATATGCTGCAAGAGAAAAAGATACTTTGGGAGTAAGTGCGAAAGATATTGAAGTTTTGATAAATAAAAAATCTGAAAAGGCATACTATTTCCCGACCTTTGATGAGATCGAAAGTTTTATACTCTCCAAACTTGATGAAGGAGATATATGCATTACTATGGGTGCAGGAGATATATATAAATTGGGCGAAGACATATTGGGAATATAATAAACAAAGGTATTTCACAGATACACACAAATTTATCCACATTCTTGAAAAAAGTTGTGGATTTATTTTTTCCTGCACTATGGTATCCTTATAAGAGAAGAGAAAAAGCATGTTTAAGAGATTATAGTTTATAAAGTATATTATACAGGGGTTATGTATGAAAGTTAATTTTAAAAATATAGATCCTAAAGATATAGCGGTGATATCGGGGGAATTTATAAAGAACTATATGCCGGGAGCTAACGGAGAATATATAAAAGTATATCTCTACCTCATATATAATGCAAAAGAAGAGCTTCAACTTACAGATATAGCCTGCGATGTTGAGCTGACGGAAAATGATGTAAAACATGCGTTAAAGTATTGGCTAAGGCATGATTTGATAAGTATTGAAAATCCGGATACGACTGCACTTGTTAAAGCGGATAATGCAGTAAAAGCAGAGAGAAAATTTCCCGTTCCGACTCAAGAAACAGATATTGAGGCAATAATAGAAGAAAATAATACTTATGATATTGAAAGGTCTGAGGAGGACTTCAAATATGAGTATGAACAAGATTATGAGGAAGAGTATAGTGAGGAAAGTTCGGAGTTTGAAGCAAATTATGGGGAAACGTATGATTTAGAAGAAGATTATGAGGAAGAGTTAATACCAAAAGAAGCCTCTGAAGATGGGATTGAAAAAGCGAAAGAAACAGAGCTAATCCCTGAAAAGAAACCCATAGACAGTATAAAACTCGGACAAGATGAAGAATTCGGCACACTTCTTTATTTTATACAAATGTGTATAAAAAAGAATTTAAGTCAGCATGATGTAGAAAGAGTGGCATACATGTATGAAAGTCTGGATATGTCGGCGGATCTTATAGAATACATGGTTGAAAGCTGTGTAGAAAAGGGCAAGACCTCGCTTAGATATATGGAAAAGATAGCAATAGACTGGTATGAAAAAGGTATAGACAGCATAGAAAAAGCCAAAAAAACAGCTAACATATATCCGAAAGAAGTGTGGGAGATTATGAAAGCATTTGGAATAAATTCAAGACTTCCCGGGAACGGAGAAGTATCGTATATGAATAAGTGGCTGCAAGAATATGCATTTAGCATAGATGTTATAAAAGAAGCCTGTGACAGAACCTTATTAAATGCCCAAAAACCCAGCTTTCATTATGCGGATTCAATACTCGGCAGATGGTATAAACTGGGTATAAAAACTATAGATGAAATAGCCGCAAAGGATATAAAAAAAGACAGGATCAAGACCGTTGAAACACAAAGACCGAGGCAGACTGCGAAACCAAATAATAAATTTATTAATTTCGAACAAAGAGATGACAGTGAAGAAGACTTAAATAACTTAATTAATGAAAGATTAAGGCAAAGACTTAATCAAAGTAAGCTAAGAGGGAGTTTAGATGGGGTTAAGTAATTCACAATATCAAGCCATACTCAGAGAATATGACAGAATACAAGCACAAGAAAGAGCAAAAAGAGAAGAAAGAATAGATGAAGTCTATCAAAAAATTCCTGAACTTAAAACACTTGACCTGGCAGCGGGAAAACTTGCTTTAGAAAGTTATTTAAGTATAAGAGAAAAAAAGGACAAAAAATTACTCGATAAGTTATCGGACAATATAGAAGAGGTTAAGGCAAAAAAACTCAAGCTCTTAAGAAAACACGGATTTTCGGATGGTTATACGGAGCTTAGGTACAGATGCGACTTGTGTAAGGATACGGGATTTGTTGACGGAAAAAAATGCCGATGTTTTAATGATAAAATCAGAAAATTACTTTATGAGAAGTCCAATATACAAAAAATACTTGAGCGTGAAAACTTTGAAACATTTTCATATAAATATTTTGATGATGTACATATAGAAAAAGAAATCGGCACAACTGTAAGAAAGTATATGGAAGATATCGTGGGATTTTGTAAGAATTTCGTTGATAATTTTCCAAATAAGCATGAAAATATTATTTTTATAGGCAATACCGGAGTGGGTAAGACATTTTTATCAAATTGCATAACAAAGGAGCTGATAGACAGGTATTATTCGGCGATTTATTTAAGTGCGGCTGAGTTGTTTGAGTATCTTGCCCGTGCAAAGATGGAAGATGATATGTTTGCTAAGGAAATTAATGAACATATCTTAGAAGATGATGTACTTATTATAGATGATTTGGGAACAGAATTGGTTAATACCTTTACAAGTACACAGTTATTTTATATAATAAACCATAGGATAAATACTGAGAGGTCTACTATTATATCTACGAATTTGTCTATTAAATTACTTAGGGATAATTATTCGGATAGGATAGTCTCAAGACTCTTAAACAGTTATGATATTATAAAACTATATGGAGAAGATATAAGAAAGCAAAGATTTTAGCATATTCCTTTTGCTATGTCGTACCGGCGAATCTTTTACATAATTTGGAGGATGAATGGGCAACAGAGATAAAAAAATAGAAACCATACCGGTAGGTCCACTGGGTCTGGTACCGCTGAAAAGTTGTGAAGACCTGGCAAAAAAGGTTGATGAGTATTTGGTTGCTTGGAGAAATGAAAGAGAGCAGGATGTAAAAAGTGATATAGTTTTTTCGGGTTATCACAGAGATACATATATTATTCCGACTACTATAAACAGATTCGGTTCAGGTGAGGCAAAAGGAACCATAGATGTGTCGGTAAGAGGTGATGATCTCTACCTTATGGTTGATATATGTAATTACAGTATGACCTACTCTTTGTTCGGAAAGACTAACCATATGTCACCGGATGATCATTTTCAGGATTTGAAACGTGTTATAGCTGCAATAGCGGGCAAAGCCAGAAGACTTACGGTTATTATGCCTTTTTTGTATGAAAGCAGACAGCATAAAAGATCCGGAAGGGAATCGCTTGATTGTGCGGTGGCTTTGCAAGAGCTTGTATCTATGGGAGTAGATAATATTATAACCTTTGATGCACATGATCCGAGAGTGCAGAATGCGATACCTCTCAAAGGCTTTGAAACCGTACAGCCGATTTATCAGTTTTTAAAGGCACTTGTGAAGTCACAAAAGAATCTTTCAATAGATGCCGAACACATGATGATTATAAGTCCTGATGAAGGCGGAATGAACAGAGCTATATATTTCGCCAATATGCTTGGGCTTGATGTCGGTATGTTTTATAAAAGAAGGGATTATACTAAAGTAGTTGACGGTAGAAATCCTATAATAGCTCATGAGTTTTTAGGCGGCTGTGTAGAAGGTAAGGATTTAATCGTAGTTGATGATATGATATCATCGGGCGAGAGTGTTTTGGATGTCGCAAAGGAACTTAAAGCCAGAAAGGCCGGAAGAGTATTTGTTTGTGCGACATTCGGACTTTTTACGGGTGGACTTACAAAGTTTGATAAGTATTATGAAATGGGCTTAATAGATGCGATTTTTACAACAAATTTAGTTTATCAATCACCGCAACTTTTAAGTAAGCCGTACTATGTAAGTGTAGACATAAGTAAGTATATAGCTCTTATAATAGATAATTTGAATCATGATTCATCGATAAGTGAGCTTATGCTGCCGGCAGCCAGAATTAATGCTTTATTAAAAAAACATAGGGAAGAAATGGAATAATATTAAGGGGTTTTTTATGAGGATTATAATTTGTGATGATAATCCTAATGACATAAAAAAATACTCTGAAATAATAAATAATGTTATAGTTGGTGCGCAGGAAGAAGATATAGAACTTATCCCATATGAAAACGTGTCTCAATTGCTTTTCGATATGGAGGATAAGCTGAACCTAATTGATATAATGATACTGGATATTAACATGCCGGGAATAAACGGTATGGAGTTTGCCAAAAGCATAAGGGAGAACTCATACAAGGGAGAAATAATATTCCTTACCTGTTCAAAAGAGCATATGCCCGGTGCTTTTGATGTAAGGGCTTTTAACTACATAGTTAAGGGTGAAACTGATACAAAAAGAGTTGAAAAAATAATTCTGGGTTCTATTGATGTAGCTAAAGAAAAGACAAAAGAGTATATGCTATTTACCGGTATAGGTGAGTATAGGAACATACCGGTATTATCGATAAAGTACTTTGAGGTCAATGGCAAGATTATTACTGTGCATTATAGTAATAGAAGTTTTGAGTTTGTATCAACTATAGGTAAGTTAGAGAATTTATTATTTAGCAAGGGGTTTATAAGGGTACACAGATCCTTTATGGTAGCTATATCTGCAATAAAAAACTTTACATATACAGAACTTACCTTAGTTGATGGAGTTGTTATACCGGTAGGAAGGACGTATTATAATAAGTTAAAAGAAGCTATTACAAAGACAGTTGTGTAGTTATGTGATTAGGAGTAGTGTGGATGCATAAGAGAATAATAAAAATGAGCATTATTTTGGCTCTGTGTGTTTGTGCATTTAATGTAAGAGGAGTGTATGCACAGGACTTAAAGGTAGGCACACATATAGAACATGAATATGAAATTAGTGTTGTTCGTAGAGCTACGGAGCATACGGACGGAGAGAGATTGTATAAGTGTAAGATCTGCGGAGAAAGCCATGTAGAGACGATAGAAGCTACAGGGCACATTTGGAGTGATTGGATAGTTGATGTAAATCCTACTGAAACAACAGAAGGACACAGGTATAGAATATGTACCAAGTACCCCGAGCATCCTCATTATCAAGAAGAGGCAATACCGGCTCTTTCGGCGAGCCCAAAACCTTCCGCTGCTGTAAAAGCTACTGTAACGTCTGTAAAGAAGGATGCAGGGAAGCTTAGTACAGATAAAAACAGTACAAGCAGTGAAACGGAAGATAGTGCACAAAAAAATCAGGAAACTGAGGATTTTGGGAAAGATAGCAGTGTAGCAAAAAGCAAGGTAAGCGTTTCAAAACAGGGAGAACTTAAGGATTCCAAAACATTCATGGAGCATCCCGGTATAAAAGCGCCGACTGTCGTGTCCGATGCTGTCCTGCCTTTGTACGCAGGTGTAAATGCCTTAGACGTATGTGCAGGTGTGGGAGCAATAGCAATATCATGGTGGTATGTGTATGTGCTTAAACCTATGGTAGCTGCACTTATGTGGATTAAAAGAAAGCGAAGCGAAATAGAGAAAAAATTGTATCTGAATAAATAATGAGTTTGATTATCATAGGAGTTGGAGATGCACCTTAGGAATATTATAGAATTTTCAGTTATAGCTTTCTTCTTGATAGTGGGTATTATAATATATATATATATCGGAAAAAAGATAAATGATGTTGAAAGTGATTTAACTGTAAGACACCGACAGGATTTTAATGAACAAATAGAAGATGTACCTAGTATAGATGAAGAATACAAAGGTATTGAGAAATAAAATACATTTAGTTTGGTTGATTGATAGAGGATGATATGAAATATATAAAGGGAGTGTACCTGAATAAATATAAGGGTGGTTTATTTAATATTTCCGTATTTTTGTTTTTGCTGGTCTCTTTGGTTTTAGCTGTTTTTGCAACAGTGTTGGCAGTTGTCAATGTACCTATAGCTACAGTAAACAGAACATCAAACAGAAATTCCGGTGCAAAGCCGGGAGACATAATCAGATATACGGTTAGAATAAGAAAATTGGACACTGTGGGAACAAGGCATATAAAGCTGGTGGAAAGTCTTCCGAAAGAACTTGAGTATTTGGGGAATGAGAGTCTAAATTACGGCGATATTACAAGTTTTAATGAAGTTCAAGTTAATGAAGAGAATTATAACTTGGAGTTCAATATTGACTTTAGTAGTTACTTGGAAGATATAAATAGAGAGTTTACTCTAAGCTATGATGTAAGAGTGCTTAGAAATTCAGATATTTCTTCAACGATTAATACCATATCCCATATGTATTGTTATGGTCTGCCTCCGGTAGAGATGCAGCCTACGTTAACAAGTGAGACTTATAGTCCCGGCGAAGAAAATATTGTATATCGCAAAACTTCACGTATTCATATGATTAAGTATATAAATAAAATTGTTTCAAATACTGTAAGCACAAAAATTCTATGGGTTGACAGTGTAAATTTACCGGAATACGTTGAAGTAAGACTTTATAGAAATGCAGTTCCCTACTCTGATCCGGTCAGACTAAATGTCGCTAATAATTGGGAACATACCTGGCATATAAGAGATGAAGACCTTTTGCCTTCAACACCTTCAAACTCAAGTCCCTCAAATGCATTTTCCGCTTTGCCTGTACAATGGTATGTAAGGCAGGAAAGTTATTTGGAAGGATATACCTCATCCTTGGATGTGTTGCCAAATAACAGGTTTGTATTTACCAATAAGTATATATTAAATCCTAATATACCGGATAATAATAACAACGGTAATAATGGCGGCAATAATAACAATAATAACGGTAATAACAACAGTAACAATAATAATAACGGTAATAATAACAATAATAACAGCAATAATAATAGGGAAAATCCGAGACCTTCAAACCCGGCTCATCCGGAAAACAATAAAAAAGACTCTGCCAAAGCTGTTATAAGTGAAAAAGAAAGGCTTGATAATGCAATTAAATCCAATAGTCTTGTTAAGGCAAAAGTATATACAGATGTAGATGGAGTGGATGTCCCGGCAAATGATGTAGAGGATGGAGCAATAATTACCTATCATATAAAGCTTGAAAACCTATATGATAAAGACCTTGTCGGACTTAGGATAAGAGAGTATATACCTGAATATACACATTATTATTCTCATAGCGGTTCTTTGGGTGATTACGGTTATGTCAACGGCAAAGAGCATATAACATGGTTTATACCTGTGCTCAGAGCGGGGGAAAGTGTAAACCTTGAGTTTAAAGTAAGCAAAGATTATTGTGTTCAGGGAGATATTGCTGCAAAGCTTTATTATGAAGTTACAGGTTCTGAAAGCAAACCATATTCAAATATGGCTAAAGATCCGAGTAATGTTGTTAAAACTGAGTAATTGAGATTTTTATATTTATGATTTTAGGAGGAGCTGCTGCAAAAAGTATATCGGCTTATTGCAGCAGCTTTATTGTGTAAGGGAAAGTACTTATAAAGTTTTGGAGGTATAAGTATGTATATAGATATACCTGAGGATGTGGAAAATATAATAAAAGAATTGGAAAATGCAGGCTATGAAGCCTATATAGTAGGTGGCTGTGTAAGAGACAGCATAATGGGAATAAATCCAAAAGACTGGGATATCACAACTTCGGCATTGCCGCAGGATATAAAAAGAGTATTTAAAAGAACTATAGATACAGGCATAAAACACGGTACAGTTTCGGTGCTGATCAATAAAAGTACTTATGAAATTACAACCTACAGGATTGATGGGGAATATGGAGACGGAAGGCATCCGAACAGTGTGGAATTCAGCACAAGTCTTGAAGAGGATCTAAAAAGAAGAGATTTTACCATTAATGCCATGGCTTATTCACATAAAGACGGTTTAATAGATTTGTTTGGCGGTATTAAAGACATTAAGGCAAAGAGAATAAATTGTGTAGGTAAGGCTTTTGAAAGGTTTGATGAAGATGCCTTAAGAATGTTAAGAGCTGTAAGATTTGCGGCTGTGCTGGGATTTAGTATAGAAGAGAATACATTTGCGGCTATTGGTACTCTTGCAGATAAGCTTAAACTTGTAAGTAAGGAAAGAGTGTTTATAGAACTTGATAAGACAGTATGTTCAAAGAATGCATACTATATAAAAGAAGTGTATAACAGCGGTTTATATAAGTATATTTCACAAAATTTTAATGCTGTTAAAGAAAACTCTTATCTTGATATGTTATATATAAAGGGAATAGAGAGTAAAAGGCATATTGCATGGACTGTATTTATGAAGGATATAGATGCAAGTCTTGCAAAGGCTATATTAAAAGAGTTAAAGGTTGATAGGGATACCTTCACCAAGGTATTTATATTAACCTCGTATGTAAAAGTAAAACTGCCGGACAATGAAATATCAATAAGAAAGCTATTGTCTAAGATCGGATTTGAAAGATTTAGGGATTTGATATATATAAAAAGACTGCTTTTGGAAAGGCTTGAGGAGTCTGAAGAAGTACTTAAAGCTATAGAGGAAAAGCTTGATTATATCCAAATGCAAGGACAGGCGATCTCCATAGCAATGCTTGACATAAAAGGTGATGATTTGATGAAGCTTGGTATAAAAAAAGGTCCTGTTATAGGGAAGATACTGGATGAGCTGCTTCTATCCGTTTTAGAAAGACCGGAACTTAATTCAAAGGAAGTTTTGCTTAATATGGTAAAATGGGAAGACTGTGCCGAAAATTAAAAATAGTTTCAGATATTGTACTTGAGATATAACTTCTTTAGTGTTAATATGTGCAAGGTGGAAAATACTCTTTAATCTTGTATTTTTATGAATTCGGACTGCTCTTAGCGGTATGACTTACACTAATTAAAAAGAAGCTTCTCTCTTATACAAAATTTTTATTGAAAAATAAAAAGCATAAGTCTAAAGAGAGGATATTTAAGGAGCATGGATGGGAATTATAAAGTTTGTTAAACTTATATACGATTATGTAAAAAAAAATGAGCATAATGAGGTTATAGAAACAAACAGGGCTATAGATAAACTTGATTTGGAGATAAAGGAAGGAGATTTTGTAGCCATACTGGGGCATAACGGCTCAGGCAAGTCTACACTTGCCAAACACATGAATGCCATACTTTTGCCTACAGAAGGCACTGTATGGGTAGACGGAATAGTTACCACAGATGAGGGCAAGTTACTTGAGATAAGAAAGACTGTGGGTATGGTATTTCAAAATCCTGATAATCAGATCATTGCAAATGTAGTTGAAGAGGATGTGGCTTTCGGACCTGAGAACTTAGGTGTGGAAAGTGAGAAAATTAAGGAAAGAGTAACTAAAAGCTTGGAAGCTGTCAATATGCTTGATTATAGAAAAAACTCTCCAAACAGACTTTCAGGCGGACAAAAACAGAGAGTTGCAATAGCGGGAATTATGGCTATGAAGCCAAGATGTATAGTGCTTGACGAGCCGACTGCCATGCTTGATCCGAAGGCAAGAAGGGAAATACTTGAGACAATAATAAGGCTTAATAAAGAGGAAAATATAAGCATTATATTAATAACTCATTATATGGAAGAGGTTATAGATGCTGATAGGGTCATCGTTATGGTAGATGGCAATATAGTTATGGACGGCACCCCCAAAGAGGTATTCTCAAAGGTGGAAGAACTAAAGTCCTATAGACTGGATGTACCTCAGGTTACGGAGCTTGCCTATGAACTTAAAAAGAACGGACTTGATATAGAGGAAGCGATTCTTAGTATAGATGAGTTTGTGGAAAAGATAGTTCCTAAATTAAAAAAATAAAATTACCGGGTAGTTAGCAACATAAAGTTAGATAAAAAGTGTTCCTACACATCATCAGGTGAAGATAAAGCTTAGTACCGCTGTGAGGCTTTAGTTAAGAAGTCATGCCACAAGGCAAGATATATTTGTAACGGTTTATGTGATAGGCTAATTATCATTAGTTTAAGCATCACTTGCCGGACATACTGATAATAATTTATGTAAATTATTGAGAGGATAAAAGATGTCTGTTGAATTGAAAAATATCGGTTTTACATATGGACAGGGAACTGCTTTTGAGCATTGTGCTCTTAAAAATATTAATCTTAAAATAGAAAAGAATGAGTTTGTAGGTATTATAGGTCAAACCGGCTCGGGTAAATCAACTTTAGTTCAGCTGCTGAACGGTTTGCTTAAGGCTACGACAGGGGATTTGCTTTATGAGGAAAGAAGTATATATGAAAAAAATTATGATCTAAAGACCTTAAGACAGAAAGTAGGTCTGGTTTTTCAGTACCCGGAGCATCAGCTTTTTGAAGTGGATGTGCTTTCTGATGTGTGTTTCGGACCTAAGAATCAGGGGCTTAGCTTGGAAGATGCAAAGATAAGGGCTAAGGAAGCCTTATCAATGGTAGGCATGAAGGAGTCTTATTATGTTAAGTCTCCCTTTGAGCTTTCAGGCGGACAAAAAAGGAGGGTGGCTATTGCAGGAGTTCTTGCTATGAAGCCGGAGTTTTTAATACTGGATGAGCCGAGTGCGGGGCTTGATCCTAAAGCCAGAGATGAAATACTTGGGACTATTGCGGGTCTGAAAGAAAAAACAGGTATTTCCATAATACTTGTATCACACAGTATGGAAGATGTGGCAAAATATGTTGATAGATTAATAGTAATGAATAAGTCTGAGATTATCTATGATGATACGCCTAAAGCTGTATTCAGAAACTATAAAGAACTTGAAAAAATAGGGCTTAGAGCACCGCAGATCACTTATTTGGTGCATAGGCTAAAGCAGGAGGGGATAGATATAGATACGGATATTACCAAGCTAAGTGAAGCCAAGGAAGCACTTATAAGACTAATAGATAAGAAAAGAGACATTAATAAATGATTAGAGATATAACCATAGGTCAATACTATCCGATAGACTCCGCAGTTCATAGACTGGATCCGAGAACTAAACTTTTTGCAACCATGATTTTTATTATATCACTTTTTATAGCGGATGATATAGTTTCTTATATAATTGCAAGTGTAGTTTTAGCCGTGGTTTTATTGGCTTCCAAAGTACCTCTGAATTTCATGTTCAGGGGCTTAAAATCAGTTATTTTACTGCTTCTTATGAGCGTGGGTTTTAATATGTTCCTTACTCCGGGTGAGGTCATATGGAAGTTTTATATATTTACCGTAACAAGAGAAGGTCTTAGAATGGCTGTATTTATGGGACTTAGACTTATATACTTGGTACTTGGCTCTTCGGTGCTGACGCTTACTACAACTCCTAATGCACTGACTGACGGTATGGAAAAGGGCTTGGGATTCTTAAAAAGATTTTCAGTTCCGGTGCATGAAATAGCCATGATGATGTCCATAGCCTTAAGATTTATTCCCATACTTTTGGAAGAAACTGATAAGATAATGAAGGCACAGATGGCAAGAGGTGCCGACTTTACAAGCGGCGGCATTATAGCAAGAGCCAAGGCGATGATACCGCTTTTAGTACCGCTTTTTATATCTGCTATAAGAAGGGCAACCGACCTTGCTATGGCTATGGAGGCAAGATGTTATCATGGCGGAGAAGGCAGAACCAAGATGAAACCGTTAAAATACAAAAAAGCCGATTATGTAGTATATGTATGCTGTATACTGTATCTACTGCTTGGTATAGCAATAAGAATTTTTAGGGGAAGATATGCGTAGGATAAGATTGATAGTTTCATATGACGGAACCAACTACTGCGGTTGGCAAAAGCAGCCCAACGGAATTACCATAGAAGAAGTGCTTAATAAAAAAATAAGTGAACTATGCGGCGAAGAGATAGAGGTAATAGGAGCGAGCAGAACGGACTCGGGAGTACACGCCTACGGCAATGTAGCCGTATTTGATACAAATATGAGGATGAGGGCTGATAAGTTCGCTTTTGCAATTAATCAAAGACTGCCGGATGATATAAGAGTGCAGGAGTCGGATGAAGTGGAGCTTGATTGGCATCCGAGAAAAAGAGATTGTATAAAAACCTATACATATCGAATACTTAACAGAAAAATAGACATACCCACAGAGCGTCTCTATGCTTATTTTTGTTATTTCAGACTTGATGTGGATAAGATGAGGGAGGCTACTTCGTATTTCATAGGTACGCATGATTTTGCAAGTTTTTGCTCACAAAAAACACAGGCAACTACCACGATACGAACCATATATTCATTGGAAATATTGCAGGATGAAGATATGCTTACTACAGTTATAAGGGGAGACGGATTTCTTTACAACATGATTAGAATAATAGCGGGAACGCTGATAAAGGTCGGTATAGGTGTATATCCTCCGGAGCATATTAAAAAAATCTTTGCTTCAAAGAACAGACTTTCAGCCGGACAGACTATGCCTGCAAGGGGACTTACCTTGGTGGAGATAGAATACCTTGAGTAAATGCAGCGTATCTTGATTACCTAAAACCCGATGGTAACTTAAGTTACAGCTTAGGTAGGTCACCTTAGTCAAAAAACTAAAAATGCTTAAATTTTATTTTGGATTGGAAGGATGGTTACAGTTCAGGTAGCTCATTCATCTTCGTCAAAACAACTTAAAAATGTTTAACCTTATTTATAAATTAGACGAAGATGAATGTTGGCAGTATCCTGTTAGATATATATGTATAATATGTGACTGAAAGCAAGCTTTCATTTAACATATTATACATATATATCTAGGCTACCTGAAATGTAACGAAGGATGAATGCCGGCGTCGAAATATAATCAAGAAAACATTTGACAAAAGGCTTGTATACAGGTATAATTTGTAGAGTTATGACATAAGAGTAGGGAGGTGTTATCTATGTCTATTTGTCCAAAGAACAAATCTTCAAGTGCTAGAAGAGATAAAAGAAGAGCTAGTTGGAAGATGGCAGCCGTTAATCTTGCCAAGTGCAGCAAATGTGGTGCCTTAATGATGCCTCATAGAGTATGTAAGTCATGTGGTTCTTACAATAAGCGTGAGATAGTATCAGTTGACTAGTCAAATAAAGTAGAGTTTGCGCTTGCAAGCTCTTTTTTATTTAAGCGGCAATAATAATTATAGGAGATATAGCTATGTTGACAGTTGCACTGGATGTTATGGGCGGAGACTATGCAGGGGAAGAGATGGTAAAGGGAGCAAAGCTTGCCTTGGAAAAAAGTCAAAACCTTAGTATAAAGCTGGTAGGTAAAAAAGATTTAATAGATGGGCTGATAGAAAAGTTATCAGTACCTAAGGATAGAGTATCGGTAGTTGAGGCAAATGAGATTATAACTAATGAAGAAGCACCGGTCATGGCTGTGCGTGAAAAAAAAGACTCTTCTATAGTCGTGGGTATGAACCTTGTAAAGCAAGGAGAGGCTAAAGCCTTCGTATCTGCCGGAAGTACGGGTGCGGTACTTGTAGGCGGACAGCTTATAGTAGGCAGGATCAAGGGAGTTTTAAGGGCTGCACTTGCACCTGTACTTCCTACTAAAAAAGGAGTTTCTTTGCTTATTGACTGTGGAGCCAATGTTGATGCAAGGTCTGAGCATCTTGTGCAATTTGCCAAGATGGGCTCGATCTATATGGAAAAAGTATTCGGTATAAATAAGCCTAAAGTCGGAATTGTTAATATAGGAGCCGAAGAAGAAAAGGGCAATGCCTTGGTAAAGGAGACATTTCCCTTGTTAAAGATGAGCAAAGATATTAACTTTATAGGCAGTGTAGAAGCCAGAGAGATACCGAGCGGTGATTGTGATGTAATCGTATGTGAGGCTTTTACCGGCAATGTAATACTTAAACTGTATGAGGGGGTGGGAAAGACCCTGCTTTCAGAAATAAAAAGTGCACTTACAGAAGGATTTATTACTAAAATAGGCGCTTTACTTATAAAATCAGCCTTAAAGAGTAAACTTAAAAAATTCGACACAAGTGAACAGGGGCAAGGCGGTGCTCCAATGCTCGGACTTAAGGGTCTGGTGATTAAGGCACACGGAAACTCAAAGGCAAGTGAAATAAGCAAGGCAATATTGCAATGTATAAGTTTTGATGAACAGAATATAACTTCACTTATAGAAGAAAGTATGCTTAAGGCAGAGTAAATATAAAAGGCAAAGGTCGCATTAAATATTATAGTTTTATTTTTAATGCGACTTTTATTAAAATGAGGGATGTAAATTGAATATAAAATTAGAAGAATTTCAAGAAATCATAGGTTATAAATTTAATAATAAATCTTTATTAAAGCAGGCGCTTGTGCACAGTTCCTATGCCAATGAAAAGGGTATAGGAAAAAAAGGTTCAAACGAAAGGCTTGAATTTTTAGGGGATGCCGTACTTGAACTTGTAAGCAGTGAATTTTTATATGACAAGTATAAAGATAAAAGTGAAGGAGAGCTAAGTAAACTTCGTGCAAGTTTTGTATGTGAGGCTGCACTTAATTTTTGCTCAAAACAGATAAGACTGGGTGAGTTTGTCTTGCTTGGAAAGGGCGAGGAAACAACCGGAGGAAGAGAAAGGCCGAGCATTATATCTGACTGTTTTGAAGCACTTATAGGGGCTATATATTTGGATGGTGGTTTTGCTAATGCAAAAGAGTTGATATTAAACTATGTACTAAATGATGTTGACAATAAAGTATTCTTTTATGATAGCAAGACGATCTTACAGGAAATAGTTCAAAAAGACAGCTGCAGTACCTTGGAGTATAAGTTACTTGAAGAGGCGGGACCCGACCATGAAAAACTTTTTTCAAGTGCGGTTTATATAGACGGAAAGATGATGGGAAAGGCAAGCGGACACAGTAAAAAGGAAGCGGAGCAGATGGCAGCTTTTAAAGCACTGGAAAAGCTTGAAACAATAAGTAAAAATTTCAAGTAGGAGTCTGTAATGTACTTAAAAAAGATAGAAATACATGGTTTTAAATCATTTGCAAATAAAATAGTACTGGACTTTCATGAAGGAATTACAGGCATAGTAGGTCCTAACGGCTCAGGTAAAAGCAATGTTGCAGATGCCGTCAGATGGGTGCTTGGAGAGCAAAGTGCCAAGCAGCTCAGAGGCGGAAATATGCAGGATGTAATATTTGCAGGAACTCAGATAAGAAAGCCGCAGGGTTTTGCCTATGTGGCAATAACCTTGGATAATTCCGACCATTCCTTAGATATAAGCTATGAAGAGGTTATGGTATCAAGACGTATATATCGCTCGGGAGAAAGCGAATATATGATCAACGGCTCCGCATGCAGGCTTAAGGATATAAGTGAACTTTTTTTTGATACCGGTATAGGAAAAGACGGCTATTCAATAATAGGTCAGGGGCAGGTAGAAAAGATATTAAGCGGAAAGGCGGAGGACAGAAGAGAACTTTTTGACGAAGCTGCCGGAATTACAAAGTATAAAAGAAGAAAACTTTTAGCTGAGAAAAAACTTGAAAATGAAAGAGAAAATCTCCTTAGAGTAAAGGACATATTGTCGGAGCTTTCAAGACAGGTAGGTCCCTTGGAAGAGCAGTCAAAAACTGCAAGGGAATATCTTAAGCTAAGAGAAGAATTAAAAAACCATGATATCAATATATTTGTAAATGAGACCGATAAGCTAAGAAATGACAGCTTAAATGCAGGTGAACACGAGCTTATTGTAGCTGAGGAGCTGGAGGGCTTAAATAAAGAACTTGAAGAGTTAAATAAAAGATATGAAGAGCTTGACAAGGCGACAGCAGAGCTTGACGAGGAAATAGACAGGGTAAAAGGCGATATCAATAATTCAAGTCTTAAAATCAGTGATTTTGAAGGAAAGGTTGCCTTATATACTGAACAAGTAAGTAATAATAAACAAAATGATAAAAATATTGAGTTAAGACTTAATACCATATCGGCGGATATAGAAAGAAAAAATGCCGATATACTTAGATATCGGGAAGATATAAAAAGCCTTAACGAAAAACAACAATCACAAAATGCTGAAATAGAAAAACTTGAAGATGAGGTCAAGTCCAAGAATGTATTTATTGCAGATGTGGAAAGTAATATCTCAGAAAGCAAAAGTGAGATATTAAAAAGCCTTAATGAAAAATCATCCATACTTACAAGAAATCAAAAGTATGAAACTTTAATAGAGCAGATACGCATAAGAAAAAGCGAAGCGGCTCAAAAGATTATAGATATTAAAACAAATGAAGCCGGATTAAGGTCTGATTTTGATAAAGAAAGCCAAAAGCTTTCCGCTCTTAAACTTGAAGAGGGCAAAAAACAGACAAAGCTTGATGAGGTACTAAAACAGATCGGCGAAAAAGCTTCTGAAATAAATACACTGAATGACAATGTATCAAGGCTGCAAAAAGAATACCAGCACTACAATGCAAGGCTTGAGAGTCTTAAAAATATAGCTGAAAAGTATGAGGGCTATGGAAATTCCGTAAAAAAAATAATGGAAAGTAATAGCATATCCTCACAGGGTGTACACGGAGTTATAGCCGATATTATTAAGACCGAGAAAAAATATGAGCTTGCAATAGAAACGGCACTTGGAGGAAGAATACAGAATATTGTTACCGATACGGAAGATACCGCCAAGAATCTAATAGATTATCTGAAAAAAAATAAATTCGGAAGGGCTACATTTATACCGCTTACTGCTGTAAAAGAAAGTAAGGATATAAAGGATGTACCTATATTAAATGAAGACGGAGTGCTTGGTACGGCTTCAAAACTTGTATCGGCTGACAGAATATACAGCCCACTGGTATCCAACCTGCTTGGGCGTATAATTGTAGTTTCCGATATAGAAAAAGCGGTTGTAATAGCTAAAAAGTATAGATATGAGTATAGGCTTGTAACTTTAGAAGGAGATCTGTTTAATACCGGAGGTTCTATAAGCGGAGGAGCTTATAAGAATACAAGCAATCTTCTCGGGAGAAAAAGAGAACTTGAGGAGCTTGAAGCAAGTATTAATAGCACACTTAAAGAAGAAGAGAAACTAAGACTTGAGCTTGAGATGCAAAGTAAAAAATATGAGGAGCTTAAAAAAAGCAGAAATGAGTTAAATAATGCTTTGCATGAAATGCAAGTGGAAGTTTCGGCTCTTAGTGTAAGTGTAGATGCCTATGATAAAAAACTAAAAGACAGTAACCGAGCCACCTTAGAGTTTATGGAAGAAAGAACGAGGCTTGAAGAGGAAGAGGCTGCGTTGTCAAAAGAAAAGCTTGAACTTATTAAAGAGCTTGAAAATATACAAAACATTCATAAAAAAATAGAAACAGATGTAAGCGAAGCCGAATCGGGCATTGAAACTTACAGACTTGAAAGAGAAGAGCTTTTACAAAAACTTTCAGATTTAAGACTTAGCATATCAAGTACCGGGCAAAGTATAAGTTTTAATAATGAGAATGTAGAGAGATTAAAACTTGAAATACAAAGTCTTGAGGAAGAAAAACTAAGGCTTTACAAGGAGAAAGAAGAGAATAAGGACTTACTGTCAAAAAGGCAGGAAGACATAAGTTCAAGTAAATTTAAGATAGATGAATTAAAATTACAGATAGCAGAATTGCAGGAAGAGGAGCTTAAGTATGCAAAACTTAAGTCTGAGCAGATAAAAAAACAAAAAGAGGCATTTGCTAAGAAAGACGAATTAAGTAAATCTATTTCCGGTTTGGAAAAGGAAACTTACAGACTTACAACCCAAAAAGAAAAGATTGAAGAAAGACTTGCACAACTTTCAAACTATATGTGGCAGGAGTATGAAATAACTCTAAGTACGGCAAAAGAACAGTTTGAAAAGCCGGAGAGTTCCGATTTATCCTTGGCAGAGGTACAAAAAATCATTCTTGATATTAAGAAGAAGATAAAAGAGCTTGGAGATATCAATGTGCACTCTATTGAGGAATACCAAGAAGTATCCGACAGATATGAACTTATGAAAACTCAATATGAGGATATAATAAGTGCGGAAGCCTCCCTGATAGAAATCATAGAAAATCTTGATGAACTGATGAGAAAACAATTTTCGGAAAAGTTTGTTGAGATCAACGAGCAATTCAATAAGGTATTTGTAGAGCTTTTCGGAGGAGGAGCCGGAGTTTTGAAACTGGAGGAGGGTGTTGACTTGCTTGAGGCAGGAATCAGTATTATATCCCAACCTCCGGGGAAAAAGCTTCAAAATATGATGCAGCTTTCAGGTGGAGAAAAGGCACTTACAGCCATATCACTGCTTTTTGCAATACAAAACTTAAAACCTTCGCCCTTTGCTTTATTGGACGAGATAGAGGCGGCTTTAGACGACTCTAATGTAGATAGATTTGCCAATTATTTGCATAAGCTCAGTAACAGAACTCAGTTTATAGTAATCACTCACAGAAGGGGTACTATGGTAAGTGCCGACAGACTTTACGGTATCACCATGCAGGAAAAGGGCATATCGACATTGGTATCTGTAAACCTGGTAGAAGGAGAGTTATCTGATAATTAAGGAGAAATATTTATGGAAGAGAAGAAAAAAGGTTTTTTCAGTAAATTGGTAGCAGGTCTAAGTAAGACCAGAAATGCTATTGTAAGCAGTATAGAGAATGTATTTTTAGGCTATAATTCCATAGATGAGGACTTTTATGAAGAACTCGAAGAAATACTTATCATGGGCGATATAGGTATAAAGACCTCAAGTAACATAATAGAGGAAATAAAAACCAAGGTGAAGGATCTGCATATCAAAGACCCTTCTGAATGTAAGGAAATACTTATAAGCAGCATAAGGGAGCGCATGGAGCTTTGTGCCAGTGCCTATGAATTTGAAAATAGAAAATCCGTACTTCTTATAATCGGAGTAAACGGAGTAGGAAAAACAACCTCCGTAGGTAAACTGGCAGGGCAGTTTAAGCAAGCCGGAAGAAGGGTGCTTGTTGCAGCAGCCGATACATTCAGAGCCGGTGCTATAGAGCAGCTTAAGGAGTGGACATACAGGGCAGGAGTGGATATAATTGCACAGCAGGAGGGTTCTGATCCTGCAGCGGTTGTATATGATGCCTGCAGTGCAGCAAAGGCAAGAGATGTAGATCTGCTTATCTGTGATACTGCCGGAAGACTGCATAATAAGAAAAATCTTATGGAAGAGCTTAAAAAGATCAACCGAATTATTGATAAGGAATATCCCGATGCCTACAGGGAAACTCTTTTGGTATTGGACGGCACTACCGGTCAGAATGCTATAGAGCAGGCAAAGCAATTTAGCGAGGTGGCGGATATTACAGGTATCATACTTACCAAGCTTGACGGTACTGCAAAAGGAGGTATAGCGGTTGCTATACAGGCTGAACTGGGACTTCCTGTTAAGTATATAGGAGTCGGAGAAAAAATTGATGATTTGAATAAATTTAATCCGAAAGAATTTGTTGACGCACTCTTTAATATAGAAAAAAGCAGTACTTTAGATGTATAATTTAATAGAGTCATAAATAAATTCGTATATGTAAAAATGTTACAATGTAAGAGAGTATTTATCTATTTATCACAGCCCAAATATCACCAAATCTGTAATACGATCTTTATGAGGACGGCTTGGAAGCAGATAATATATACTTTGCTTAAGGTGTAACTGATAAAAGGTACAAAAGGAACAGTTTATTAAGGGAAAGGTAGCGGATGAAAAAATTAACACTGGAGAATTTTAAGAAGGCAGCAGATACAGTAAAGGAAGTTACAGTTGAAACAAAGCTTATACATAGTGAGTTTTTTTCAATGCAATCAGGGAATAAGATTTATTTTAAGCCTGAAAATATGCAATATACCGGAGCATATAAGTTAAGAGGAGCATATTATAAAATATCAACACTGAGTGATGAGGAAAAAGCAAACGGTCTTATCACTGCCAGTGCAGGTAATCATGCTCAGGGACTTGCCTATGCGGCAAAGCTTGCAAAGGTTAAGGCTACGGTTTGTATGCCCATGGTAACTCCGCTTATCAAGATAAACAGAACCAAGTCCTATGGAGCTGAGGTTGTGCTGGAGGGTGATGTATTTGATGATGCCTGTGCTGCAGCTTACAGAATAGCTGAAGAGACCGGGGCATGCTTTGTGCATCCTTTTAATGATTTGGATGTTGCCACCGGTCAGGGT
>CAJPUK010000009.1 GCA_905373785.1 uncultured Johnsonella sp.
AGTTATAGAAACTCATATTAAAAGTTTAATATCATACTTTTTTTCTGAGAAGTATGGACATAAAAACTATTTAGTTTTTACCAATTTTAATACTTCCCTTAAAGATGCTGAAAGTAAAATTACTATATTAATATCAGATATTCATAGACAAATAACGAACAGATACTCCGATCCTTGCATATCCCACTATTTGAAAACATACGGGTACATACCTTTATGGGTATTGACCAATATACTTACACTAGGAACTGTAAGTAAATTTTATAGTTTAATGCAACAGCCTGAAAAACAATCTATTTCTAAAATATTTCGCATTATGGATAATGAATTAGAAAGTAGGTTGGCTTATATCTCATCTATAAGAAATATGTGCGCCCATGGAAATCGAATATACTGCCATAGAACAACTAAAACACTTATAGATACCAAATATCATAAATCCCTATCTATACGCACTAATCAAGCAAGAGAATTTGTATATGGGAAAAGAGATTTGTTTGCTGTTTTAATAGCGTTAAAAGGCTTATCATCAAATAATGAATATAGTAAATTAATAAAGGAATTATATAGAGCCATAGGTATTTTAAAAAATAAAATAAATACTATAAGTATAGATAATGTTACACTTGAGATGGGCTTCCCTATTAACTGGAGAGATTTAGCTAACTTGTAATAATATATGTTTTGAGATTAATTACCGGTTTAAGCTTAGTCCTTATGTAGGGCTAAGCATTTTTATAAGCTCACTGACATACTTAAGATACAATGCTACTATAAATTTATCAAGACTACCAAGATGATAGCAAGGCTACTTGGTGATACAGAAAGAATGGTATCAGATGTATACAGCCATATCTTAGAAGAAAAAGAACGGGTAAATGACTCCATCGAAAAGGCTGTATTACTATAGTTTTTACCTTTTTTTCTTAGACATTTTTTAGACATCTACTTTAAAATCAGGCATTTTTAGACCTGTTTTAGACATTTACAAACAACTACTTATTCATACTTGTACTTACTCTTTAACCCATGCAAAACGGCTTAAACAGGCACTTTCTCGCCTATTTAAGCCGTTTTCTTTTAGTCGGAATGACAGGACTTGAACCTGCGACCCCTTGACCCCCAGTCAAGTACGCTACCAATCTGCGCTACATCCCGATATTTATATCATCCGTAAACAGTATACCACGTTTTAAGTGTTTACGGATGATTAAGTTTTAAGTTTATTCTTCAGGCTTTACTTCTTCTGTAACTGTTTCTTCACTCGGAGCCTCTTCATTTTTAACTTCCTGCTCCTTTGCAGCTTCTTCAAGTTTAAGTGCCTTTACACTTAAAGATATCTTCTTATCTTCTTCGTTAAAGTCCACTATCTTGGCCTCAACCTTATCGCCTACCTTGAGTACATCTGAAGGCTTATCTACATGCTCTACAGCTATCTGTGATACGTGTAAAAGTGCATCTACACCAAGCTCAAGCTCTACGAAAGCTCCGAAGTCGGTCATTCTTGCAACTGTACCTGATACCACATTACCTATAGCATACTTTACGCCCGCATCAAGCCATGGATTCTTATCCGGGAACTTAAGACTTAAAGCTATCTTATCTCCTGATACATCCTTGATAAATGCTTCTACCTTGTCTCCGCTTTTAAATACCTTCTTGGGATTCTCCGTTCTTCCCCAGCTCATCTCTGAAATATGAAGGAGTCCGTCAGCACCGCCAAGATCTATAAAAGCTCCGAAATCGGTAACATTTTTAACTGTGCCTTCTACAACATCACCAAGTCTGATTCTTGCAAAAAGCTCCTTTTGAAGTTCCTGTTTCTTAGCGACTAAAAGCTGCTTTCTGTCTCCTATTACTCTTCTTCTCTTAGGATTAAACTCTATAATAACAAATTCTATCTCTTCGTCTTTATACTTTTGGAGATTCTTCTCGTATGAGTCGGATACCAGACTTGCAGGTATGAAAACTCTGCTTTCTTCTACAGCAACACTAAGCCCGCCGTCAAGAACGGCTACAACCTTAGCCTTAAGCACTTCTTTGTTATTAAAGGCTTCCTCAAGTCTTTTATTACTTCTGTCTTGAGCAAGTCTTCTGTATGAAAGTGCTACCTGACCCTCACCGTCATTAACTTTAAGAACCTTTGCTTCCATCTCATCACCGACTTTGACTACTGTACGCAAATCTAGGTTTGAATCCTGACTATACTCATCTCTGGTAATAATACCGTCTGACTTGTATCCTACATTAAGCACTATAGAATCTTCCTTGACATCTATAACCTTACCTGTAACCAGTTCCCCTGTATGAATAGTTTTCAATGTTCCTTCTAACATTTGTTCAAAACTTAGATCTGACATTATTTTGAACCTCCTCAATTATATGTTTTGGCGTTGATGCTCCTGCTGTAATACCTATACTTTGTCCCTTTGGCAACTCCTCAGTATCCAAATCTTTTGCTGTCTGTATAAAAATAGTTTTTTTACATGTATCTTTACATATATCAACCAATTTGGTCGTATTTGAACTATTCTTATCTCCTATAACTATCATTGTATCAACTTCAGCCGCAATCTTTCCTGCCTCTGTTTGTCTTTCCTGTGTTGCACTACAAATTGTATTAAAGCAAGTAATATCATACTCTAAAACCTTAATTTTATCAACAAGTTCTTGAAATTTCTTATGATTATAAGTAGTTTGTGCTACTATGTATATTTTTGTGTTTTTTTCTATACCTAAAGCTGTGAAATCTTCATAATCTTCTATTACCACAGTAGAGTCATCACCCCAACCTTTTATACCTTGAACCTCAGGATGGGCAGGATTTCCCACTATTATTACCTTATTTCCCTTTTCACATTCAGCAGCAACTATCCTATGAATCTTTCTTACATAGGGGCAGGTGGCATCCACAATCTCAAATCCTGTCTCTTCGCAGCTTTTGTATACTTCTCTTCCTACGCCATGAGACCTTATCACCAGAGTTCCCTGCTCGGCAGTCTTTAACTCCTCACTGTCTTTTATTACATCCACTCCCTTGGATTTTAAATCCTTTATCACTTCGTCATTATGTATAATGGGTCCGTATGTATATACTTTTCCCTTATTTCTTTCAACCTCATCATAGACCTTTTGCACAGCTCTTTCCACTCCGAAACAAAAGCCTGCACTTTTGGCTAATTTAACTTCTTTCATTTAATATCCTCTTCACATAAAAAAGAACTTCTTCAAGCGTCTCATTCAGATCCTTGTCTGATGAATCCACTACATAGGCATCAGGAGACTGCCTTAGAGGCGATATTTCTCTGTTCATATCTCTTTCATCTCTTTTGATTATATCCTGTTCTATTTCAGAAATATCTGTATTTATCCCTTTCAGAGTCAATTCTTTATATCTTCTAAGCGCCCTTGTATGCGGCTTTGCCGTAAGATATATTTTAACATCGGCATTCGGTAAAACTGTGGTAGCTATGTCTCTTCCGTCCATAACCACATTGTATTTGGCTGCTATGCTCCTTTGAAGTTTAACAAGCTTTTCTCTAACATTGCCATACACGCTTATCACACTTGCCAAATTACCTATAGTCTCCTGCCTTATACAGGCAGACACATCCTTACCGTTCAGATAGATTTTTTGTATACCGTCCTCATGCTTTATGCCTATATCTATGTCGTCTATATATTTTTCAAGCTTCGCTTCTATATCTTCATCGCCCTTTACTTTGCTTATATACAAAGCCATAGCTCTGTACATTGCTCCGGTGTCTATATACAAAAACCCCAGTTTTTCGCTAAGCAACTTTGCTATTGTAGACTTTCCCGAACCTGAAGGACCGTCTATAGCTATACTTTTATACATACTCTAAATTCCCTCCTGCCGCATAACCTGTAGACCAAGCCACCTGTAGGTTGTAACCTCCGGTCAATGCATCCAGATCAAGTACCTCACCTGCAAAATACAAGGATTTAATAAGCTTTGACTCCATTGTTTTGGGATTTATCAAGGACACATCAACTCCGCCTTTGGTTATAATAGCCTCTTCAAATCCTCTTACACCGTTTATAGTATAACTTAAATTCTTAAGCGAATAAAGTAGCTTAAATCTTTCTTTCTTAGTTATATTGCAAATCTTAATATCTTCTTTCAAATCAGCCTGTCTTAATACTTCCGGAATTAATTTTGCAGGTAGTAAATCCGGCAATACATTCTTTAGTTGTTTATTTTTTGCATTTTCAAAATCCCTTAAAAGTCTTGCATCCAGTTTTTCATTATCAAGAGCCGGTTTTAGGTCTATTACGAGCTTAAGTTTTTTATTTTTATCAATTAATTCCACAACAGTATATGAACTTGCGGATATCAATGTCGGACCGCTTACACCGAAATGTGTGAACAGCATTTCACCAAAATCCGTATATATATTTTTATCTTCATCATATATGCTTACAGCAACATTTTTAAGTGATAGCCCCTGTAATTGCTTGATTTTTTCCTGTTCCTCCAAAGTAAACGGTACCAAACTCGGATATAATTTAGTAACTTTATGCCCCGCAGCTTTTGCAAATTTATAACCGTCCCCGGTAGAACCTGTACCCTGATAGGATCTTCCTCCTGTGGCTACTATTACGGCATCTGCATATATATTTTTACTTCCAAGTCTAATTCCCTTGCATCTTGACTCCTCTATTATCAAGGACTTTACTTCTGTAGACAGTTTAACTTCTACAGACAGTTCTGACAGTATCTTCTCAAATGCTTTGATTACATCTGATGACTTGTCCGACAAAGGGAACACTCTCTCGCCTCTTTCAACCTTTGTAGGACAGCCGATATTTTCCAGCATTTCAACTATATCTTTATTGTCAAATTGTTTGAATACACTGTATAAGAACTTTGAATTACTTACTACATTTTCCATAATTGTCTTTATATCCGAGGCATTGGTTATGTTACAGCGTCCTTTACCTGTAATGTAAAGCTTTCTTCCTATACGGTTGTTTTTCTCATAAATACTTACTGTGTGTCCGTTAAGTGCAGCGGAAACAGCCGCCATTATACCGGCAGCTCCTGCACCTATAATTATTACCTTACTCATTCTTTACCTATAACTCTACTGTAACAAAAATATCATAGATTGCTTTTATTGCATCTTCAAAATCGCAATCATTGATACCTACTATGACATTATACTCGGATGAGCCCTGGTCTATCATCTTTACATTTATCCTTGCGTGTGCCAAAGCTGCAAATATCCTGGCTGCCGTACCTCTTTTTGCCCTCATGTCTCTTCCGACCACCGCAATTAAGGCAAGTCCGGTCTCTATATCCACAGAATCCGGCTTTACAGCTCTATGTATGCCTGCAACTACATTTTGCTCATTTTTTTCAAACTCATCCTGATGAACCAAAACAGACATGGTATCTATTCCTGAAGGCATATGCTCTATAGACATATTATTTTTTTCGAATACATCTAAAACTTTTTTACAAAATCCGACTTCCGAATTCATCATAGTTTTATCGACATTGACCGAGCAAAAGCCCTTCTTACCTGCAATGCCGGTTATAGTGTATTTGGAGCGTTTGCAGGTACTTTCCACTATCATGGTTCCCCTGTCCCCGGGTCTGTTGGTATTTTTAATATTTATAGGTATTCCGCCCTTTCTTACAGGGAATATGGCTTCTTCATGTAAAACGCTTGCTCCCATATATGAAAGCTCTCTCAGCTCTCTGTAAGTGATCGTATCTATTACCTCAGGCTGTCTTATAATTCTAGGGTCGGTTACTAAAAATCCGGATACATCCGTCCAGTTTTCATATATATCCGCTCTTGCCGCCCTTGAGACTATAGAGCCGGTAATATCTGAGCCTCCTCTTGAAAATGTTCTGATATTTCCGCTGTGGTCGGCACCGTAAAATCCTGGAATTACAGCGTGCTCCAGTCCTTCCAAGGTTTTTGACAATACCCTGTCGGTGTACTCCGAGTCAAAAGTGCCGTCTTCATTAAAAAATATAACTTTTGCGGCATCTATAAACGGAAAGTCCATATATCTTGACATAATTATACCGTTTAAGTACTCGCCTCTGGAAGCCGCATACTCTTTTCCGGCTTTTTTTATAAACAGGTCTTCTATAGTATCAAATTCTTCATCCAAACTCAGATCGAGTTCCAAGCCTTTTATAATATCCTTATATCTATTTTTTATTTTTTCCATTATAGGCTTGTACTCTAAGCCGGCAGCAGCATGCTCATATGCAGAATATAGCAAATCCGTCACCTTATCATCATCATCGTTTCTTTTACCCGGAGCCGAAGGGACTACAAAACGTCTGTCATTATCAGCACGTATTATATCCGCAACTTTCTTAAATTGTTCTGCACTTGCAAGAGAACTTCCACCAAATTTTGCTACTATATTCATCCTTTTTATAAAGTTTTATAACAAAAACTATTCCTTTCAAAATTATTTATAAAATTATACTCTGCATAAGCTCTCGCCTGCTTTGTGCTGCGCTCTCTCGCAGCCGAAACAGGTATTCGGAATACGTGCTTCGCACTTCTTCCAAATAACTCTTACGCTTTTCAACTCTGCATAAGCTTTTGCCTGCTTCGTGCTTTCGCACTCTCGCAGCCAAAACAGGTATTCGGAATACGTGCTTTCGCACTTCTTCCTCATACCTGTTGACTTATGTTATGTAAAAGCAACTATACATACAAGTGTGTATAGTTGCTTTTACATGCATAAGAGCTTATGCAGTAAAGTATTCCACGCCTGATTCGAAGATTTTCATATCTTGTTCACCGTATACATTTATGGCTACTCCTCTTCCTATTCTCTCTGAGTGTAGCATCTTTCCGAATATCTTGCCATCCGGACTGCTCATTCCCTCTACTGCCATGTATGAGCCGTTGAAGTTATAATTATCTCCTATATTGGGGCTTAAGTCAAGGTCTGCGTACATTGTGGCGATTTGTCCGTTTGATATAAACTTTTCTATATCCTTAGACTGTGCAACAAATCTGCCTTCTCCATGTGAAGCCGGATTAGCGTATACGCCTCCAAGCTCCGCCTTTCTAAGCCATGGTGAAAGATTGCTCATTACTTTGATATATCCCATGGTTGATATATGTCTTCCTATACTGTTCATGGTCAGTGTAGGTGAGTGCTCATCCTGATCCTTTATAACTCCGTCCGTTACAAGTCCGAGTTTTATAAGTGTCTGGAATCCGTTACATATTCCTAAAACAAGTCCGTCTCTGTCTTTAAGCAACTTTTCAACTTCTCTTTTTATAAGCTCGTTCCTAAATACCGTAGCAAAAAACTTTGCTGAGCCGTCCGGTTCATCTCCGGCTGAAAATCCTCCCGGAAGCATCAGTATATTGGACTTTGATATAGCTGCCGCCAGTTCTTTTACAGACTCTCTAACATCCTCAGGACTGTTATTTCTAAATACCATAGTGCTTACGCTTGCCCCTGCTCTTACAAAGGCTCTTTCAGAGTCATATTCACAGTTTGTTCCTGGCATTACAGGTATTATTACCTGCGGTTTTACGCACTTTTTATCACAGATATGCACGGTAGGAGCCTCAAAGAGTTTAACTTCTATCTTTTTATCGGCAAGCTCTTTTGCACTGCTTGGAAATACTGGCTCTAAGGTCTCCTGCCATGCAGCAATAGCCTCCTCCAAATCTATTTTAGTATCGGCATACTCTATAAAGCCTTCTTTATTGACCTCTCCTATAACAGTATAACTGCAACTTAATTTGCCAAGCTCCCCGTCTTTGACTTCCGCTATTAAACTTGCGAATCTCGGAGCAAAAAGCTCTCTTTCATCCAAGTTATGCTCAAGTCTTACACCAAGTTTGTTGCCAAATGCCATATAGGAAACCGCCTGCGCTATACCAAATCTGTTGATCGCATAAGCTGATATAATTCTTTTATTTTTTATATCATCATGTACTTTTGCATAGGTCTCTTTTACATCGGCATAGTCCGGCATATCATACTTATCCTTGGCTATATCTATAAGTATTAGCTTGGAACCTTTGTTTTTAAGCTCAGGACTTATAATATCCTCTACACTGCCGGTTGCTACCGCAAATGATACCAGTGTAGGCACTACATCCAAATCATTAAAACTTCCGGACATGGAGTCTTTACCGCCTATTGCGGCAAGAGAAAGTCCTTTTTGTGCGGAATATGCCCCAAGCAAAGCTGCAAAAGGTTCTCCCCATCTCTTAGCCTCAGTACCGAGTTTTTTAAAGTATTCTTGGAAACTGAGGTATATCTTACTGTAATCTCCTCCTGCCGCCACTACTTTTGCAACGGAATCAAGCACAGCATAGGCTGCTGAGTGATAAGGACTCCACTGAGCCATATAAGGGTCAAAACCGTAACTCATAATAGTAACAAAGTCCGAATCCTTATCAACTAAAGGCAGCTTTGCAACCATACTTTGAGTTTCACTGAGCATATACTTTCCGCCGTAAGGCATATATACACTCTTTCCTCCCACTGTAGAGTCAAACATCTCTACCAAGCCCTTTTGAGAGGATGAGTTAAGGTCTTTAAGCATCTCAAGCCATGTTTTTTTGATATCGGAAACTTCAGGTTTTACAAAGATATTACTGTCCTTGTCAGGCATACATATACAAACATCAGCCTCCTGTCTTGCACCGTTGGTATCAAGAAAGGCTCTGCTGATATCTACTATATTCTTGCCCCTCCAACTCATAACAAGCCTTTTTTCACCTTCAACCTTGGCAACTTCAACCGCTTCCAGGTTTTCCTCCTTAGCATAGGCTAAAAATTTTTCTACATTCTCAGGTGATATTACAACCGCCATTCTTTCCTGTGATTCTGATATGGCTATCTCTGTTCCGTCAAGTCCGGCATACTTTTTCGGTACCTTATCAAGGTCTATACTAAGTCCCTCTGCCAGCTCTCCTATAGCTACAGATACTCCGCCTGCACCGAAATCATTACATTTTTTTATAAGTAAACTTACTTCTTTTCTTCTAAATAATCTTTGTATCTTTCTTTCCGTAGGTGCATTGCCCTTTTGTACTTCTGCACCACATTCCGACATGGATTCACCCGTATGTGCCTTAGATGATCCTGTTGCACCTCCGCAACCGTCTCTTCCGGTTCTTCCGCCGAGCAGTATTATACTGTCTCCCACAGACGGACTGCATTTGATTACATTTTCCTTTTTATTAGCTGCTATTACAGCTCCTATTTCCATCCTTTTAGCCACATAAGATGGATGGTATATTTCCTTTACATAACCTGTGGCAAGACCTATCTGATTTCCGTAAGAAGAATATCCTGAGGCTGCAGTAGTAACTATCTTTCTTTGAGGAAGCTTACCCTTTATAGTTTCTTCTATCGGCTTTCTTGGGTCTGCCGCACCGGTGATCCTCATTCCCTGGTATACATAAGTTCTTCCCGAAAGCGGATCTCTTATAGCTCCTCCAAGGCAGGTAGCAGCTCCTCCAAAAGGCTCTATCTCCGTAGGGTGATTATGTGTTTCATTCTTAAAATTAATAAGCCATTCTTCCTTTACACCGTCTACATAGGCAGGTACCACTATGGAACAGGCATTGATTTCTTCGGACTCTTCAAGTTCCTTAAGAAGTCCTTCTTTTTTAAGCTTTCTCATAGCCATAAGTGCAAGATCCATTAAAGATACCGCTCTTTCCTCAGGCTTTTCAAAAACTTCTTCACGATCTTTTAAGTATTCTTTATAACTTTCTTTTATTGCATCAGCATAAAAACCGTCTTCGAATTCTATTTGTTTTAATTCAGTCAAAAAGGTAGTATGCCTACAGTGATCCGACCAATAAGTATCCAGTACTCTTATCTCCGTAATACTTGGATCTCTCTTTTCTTCTTTTTCAAAATATTCCCTTATATACAAAAAATCCGCATAGCTCATGGCAAGACTTAAGCTTTTATATAAATTTTTAAAATCATCAAGACTCATAGTATAAAAGTCTTTAAGATACTCAACATCTGCCGGAGTTTCAAACTCGGCAAATAAATTATCGGGCTTTTCTTCCTCGGCTATCCTTGAGTCTACCGGATTGACACAGTATGCCTTTATCTGCTCAAATTCATCGTCACTTATATGCCCGCTTACTACGTATGTTGTAGCATTTTTCACCAAAACTTCCACATCACTTTCAAGCAGCTTTATACATTGTACCGCCGAATCAGCTCTTTGATCGAACTGCCCCGGCATATACTCCACGGTAAAGACTCTGTCTTCTTTTGCAAGCTCTATTTTCTCTTCATAATAATTATCTACAGGAGGTTCCGAAAACACATTGACTAAAGCTTTTTTATATATCTCATCCGATATATTCTCCATATCATAACGAATAAGTATTCTAATACTGTCTATACCGCCTATACCCAAATATGTTTTCAGTTCATCTTTAAGTTCTTTTGCTTTAACCGCATAATCTTGCCTTTTTTCCACATAAATACGTCTGACGCTCATTTTGACCTCCACTGCCGTTTAAGGAAATATTTAGAACAAGTTCGCCAATTTCCCGACTTGGAAACTTGACGAACTTGTTATTATAATTATAAATTTTTATAGTACAACCTTTACTTGATTACAAGATGTCTTGGTATACCGTTAACTATGTATGGATAGAACTCACCTTCAATCAGAGGTTTTGCATACGTTATAAACTCTTCGGTTACATAGTCTCCTTCCTCATTGATCCACTCTCTTGGTATAGTTCTTTCTCCGTTAGCCACCTTGTCTATTTCATGTATTGCATAGGTGCTTTGATACGGCTCGTTAGATACTCTTTCTATAGCAACCATCATACCTGTAGAACCTTCATCAGCTATCTTTATGGCTGCCTCTCCTACCATCATTGCCTCATCCATATCTACCTTGCTTGCCATATGTGCGGCACTTCTTTGAAGTGTTGAGAACTCAACCGCCCTTGTCTTGCAGCCGAACTTAGCTGCCAAAGTATTGGCAAGATAGGTTGCGGTACCGGTAAGCTGCTTATGTCCGAAAGCATCCACATAGGCATTATCATTTCCAAGCTCGGTTACATATCTTCCGTCAGCAAGTTTTATACCCTCTGATATTGCAACTACTACTATATCTTTTTGTGAAAGAAGCTTCTCCACCTTGGCATTGAACTTATCCATATCAAATACCGTCTCGGGAAGGTATATCATATCAGGTCCTTCACAGTCCTCGCCCTTTGAAAGTGCACTTGCTGCTGTAAGCCAGCCTGCATTTCTTCCCATTATCTCTACTACAACGATGTTCTTTTTCTTATAAGACATACCTAAGCTGTCTATAATAATTTCTTTTACAGATGTTGCTATATACTTTGCAGCACTTCCGAAGCCCGGAGTATGATCATTTAACACAAGGTCATTATCTATAGTCTTGGGACAACCTACAAATCTTTGCTTTTTGCCGTTAGCAGCCGCATACTTTGCAAGTTTATTTATAGTATCCATAGAGTCGTTGCCGCCTATATATATAAAGCACTTTATATTAAGTTTATCCAAAATAGCAAAAACATTTTCATAAAGCTCTTTGTCAGCATCTATGTTAGGAAGTTTAAACCTGCATGTTCCGAGGAAGGCTCCCGGAGTCCTTCTAAGTATTTCTATATCCAAATCATTTTGTAAGTACTCTGACAGATCCACATATCTTTCATCAAGCAAGCCCAGTATACCGTTTCTCATACCGTATACTTTGTTATAACCTTTTGCCTTAGCCATCTTAAAAACTCCTGCAAGACTTGAGTTTATAACCGATGTCGGTCCACCTGACTGCCCTACTATTACATTTCCTTTCATGTTTACCTCCATGTATTTTTTATAATTAATTGAAACCTTTTTAATAAACCCTTTTAAAGAGTTTGCCAAAACCATTATATCTATTCTATTTTGGTAATGTCTATACCCGCTTTTACCAAATATTCTTTAATATACTCATCCCATTTTGCTTCTGCACTCTTATCTATAACAAATTCGTTATATGAGCAGGCAGCTATGCAATGAATCTTATTATCTTCATACCTGATATTTATATATAACTGTGATACAGGTATATTATTTATCTCCTTTTCTTTTAGAAACTTATTCTTTGAATCTTCGCCGAGCTTCAAAACTATTTTGAAAGATACGGGAAGCTTTTTACCCTTTATCAGGTAAAAACATACAGGTCTTATGACTTCCCAACCGGAATACTCATCCAAATTAAGTTCTTCTTTTTCTTCACCACTATAGTACGCCTTTTTAATCTTCCCGTCTATATTGAAAGTGTTATATATAACTATTTCTGCTGAAACCAATAAAAAGTTATCAAATAATTTACCGTCAAAAAGCTCCTTTGTAAAACTTTTTTTATCAACTATTTCATATGCTACCATATATTAGCCTCCCGAAAACTGTTAATAAAATCCGCCCCCATATTATCAATATTTATCTCCGACAGCTCATCTATCATCTTATTCCAGGCCTTATCATCTATATCCACCTGCTTGCTCATAAGATATTGATTGTAAGAGTCTTTAAGCTTGGCATCTATTCGCTCATTTAATAATTTTGTCTTTTTTGCAGCCGTAGCATCCTTGTCATAACCTTCTATACATTTGTATATATAAAATTTTGAATCTATATTTATAATATCACTTACCTGACCGTCACTAAGTACGGATACCACCTCATCAGACACCGGGTCAAGTCCCTCATGCCCCACATTGAGCACGATATTTTTATCTATCGAATTAGCCTTGGCTATAGCCGCAAAATCAGCTCCCTCCGCATTAACTTCCGCATAAATACTGTTAGCCTTTGCCTCATCATCAAGTATTATACGCTGCAAATGCATTACTCTGGCATCGTTTTCACTGACTTCCAAACTCTTATCATCAGCTATGCTGTTTCTGAACTTTAATGCCGTTGCATAGTCTATAAACATCTTTTCCACATCATCATAGCCTATATTTTGGAAGTTTACACTTGAACTTTTAAGCTCTTTATAAAATTTAAGTGCCGCATCCTTAACATCCCCGGTTTCCTTGGAATTAAGTGTTTGAGCACTTTCTACAGCCATAGCATTCAGTACCTTTAGCTGTATAAAGAACACCTGCATTTCTTCAAGAAATACATCCTTATAGGTTCCGAACTCCTCACCTGTTCTGACTTCCCATATATCTTTTGTATAAAAATCATTAATATGTTTTTTTTTGGAAGCGGTAATAAGAAGCATCTGTTCCGCAGTGTAATCCACATGTATATTATATTCTTCATCCTTGGCTATATTCTCGGCTATTGTGCAGGCGCTTAAAAGCAAGCTGAGAATAAAGACAAATAATAAAACTAAAATATTCTTTCTACTTAATTTAAACATTTTACTCCACCACGCTAATGTAGCAACTCAATGATATTCGGACTGATTGCCGTCTTACAGACAAAGTACCTACAGCAGCAGCTCAAATATCAACAGTTTATTAAACCGCTTGTTACAAAAGCATTTTCATTATATCAAGTACTCCGTCCTCAACATTCGCCTTTGTTTCAAATCTTGCAACCGACTTTAACTCATCTACCGCATTGGATACCGCAAATGAATAATAAGCCGATTTAAGCATATCTATATCATTACATTGATCTCCGAATACCAGGGTTTCTTCGCTTTTAATCCCCAGGCTTTCCTGCAATATTCTTATAGCAAATCCCTTACTTACATCCTTTCTTGCACAGTCAAGCCACATGCTTCCGGAATATCTGAGATCAAGCGCCTTATCGTATTTTTCTATTATATAATCCACTTCATTATATATATTTTCACAATAAACAGCTATTTTTAGTATATCTTCTTTTAACAAGGAAAAATCTTCTATGTATTCGACCTCTCCCTGATAACCTTCTCTGATCCAACTCATAAATTTTTCATCATTCTTGTCTATAAAGTAGGAACTTTTTGTTGCTATTACCGGCAGGAGTTTTTTATTTCTATGAACATCTTTAATAAAATCAAGAGCCTGTTGCTTGGGTATACCGTTTAGGAATAAACTTCTGCCTTTAATTCCTATATAGGCACCGTTATCGGCTATGTAAAATATCTTATCGGCTATGGGTGTAAAAAGATTATCTATACTCTTCCAATGTCTTCCCGTAGCCACAGCGATTGCAATTCCTCTGTCATGTAATTTGGAAATAACTTCGTATATTTCAGGATTAATATCGGCAGTACCGTCTGCAACCAAAGTACCGTCAATATCTGAAGCTATAAGTTTAATCATTTAATTTGTCTCCTTAATGCTTAAAACCTGAATCTATAATTCATAAGCAAGTTTACTGTTGGCATATATTTTAAATCTTTATCGCCAACACCATGAAATTATACACTAAACCTAAACTTAAGTAAATATTAAAGGAACTGCCTAAAAATAGATTTTCATTCACATTATCTTATAATTTTGTGCAAAATCCACCTTTATACAGTTCCTTTTTATCCTAATTCATCTCATAAAAATAATCTATATTAAACCGGATGTAACATCATATTTATTATAACTGCTATTATTATACCAAGTACAGCTCCCATAAAAACCTGCAAAGGGGTATGTCCTACAAACTCCTTTAGTCTTTTTTCAAAATCTTCAATACCCTTTATCTCCATAAAGTCGGAATCAAGTATCAGGTTAAGAAGCTTTGCCTGCCTTCCGGTCTCTCTCCTGACTCCCATAGCATCATGCATAACTATAGTGGCAAGCACAAAGCTTACGGCAAACTCAAATGAAGAAACTTTATATTCAAAAGCAGTCGAAATCATAAGTGCACATACGGTCGCACTATGGGAGCTCGGCATACCACCGCTTCCCCACATCCTTTCTATAGAAAATCCTTTTGTATACCACATATCTATTAAGGTTTTAAGAACTTGGGCTACAAACCATGCTGTAATCGCACTTACCAAAACCGTATTAGACAGTAACTCGTACCATATATGCATTAGTTTCTCTCTCCTTATATTAATATCCTAATATCCTATAAGCCAGTCATATAATTCCTGATATTTAAGAGCTGATGAAGTCCATGAATAGTCCTTAGCCATTCCTCTGTCTATTATCTTATTCCACTCTCTTTTTCTGTTATAAAAAATATATTTGGCATATCTTATGCTGTCAAGCATCTCATGTGCATTGTAATTACAAAAGCTAAATCCGGTTCCCTTATTCTCATACTCATTATAAGGCTCTACCGTATCTTTCAGACCTCCGGTTTCTCTTACTATAGGCACAGTACCGTATCTTAAAGAGATAAGTTGGCTCAGTCCGCAAGGCTCAAACAAAGAAGGCATCAAAAAAGCATCGCAGGCTGCATATACCTTGTGAGACATGGCTTCCGAATAATAAATTTGAGCTGATACTCTGTTACAATACTTCCAGTCGTAATGTCTGAACATATTTTCATATTCCTCATCTCCGGTTCCGAGTACCACAAGTTGTGTATCTTCCTGACAGATTTCATCTATAACACACCTTACCAGATCAAGTCCCTTTTGGTTGGTTAATCTTGAGACTATACCAAGCATAAATCTTCCCTCATCAACCTCAAGTCCCAAGTCGGTTTGAAGACCTGTTTTATTCTTATACTTTTCTTTTCTGAAATTCTTCGCATCATATTTTTGATATATGTAGCCGTCAGTCTCGGGATTAAACTCCCTATAGTCTATGCCGTTTACTATACCTCTTAGAGAGTTACTTCTTGCTCTCATAAGCCCGTCAAGCCCCTCACCGAAGAACTCGGTTTGTATTTCCTTTGCATAAGTGTCGCTGACTGTGGTTATAGCATCGGCATAAACCACTCCGCCTTTTAACATATTGCCGTTTTTGTATGACTCAAGCTTATCCTCTGTAAAATAATATCCGGGAAGGGTGGAAAACCTCTTTATAGTATCCACATCCCATACTCCCTGGAATTTAAGGTTATGTATGGTAAATACGGACTTCATGTTTCTAAAGAACTCGCCTTCTCTAAATCTGTCCTTCAGATAAACCGGTATAAGACCGGTTTGCCAGTCATGACAATGAACCACATCCGGCTTAAATCCTATTACCGGAAGGGCGGAAAGTGCCGCCAATGAGAAAAATGAGAATTTTTCCAAATCATAAAGCCAATTTCCATAAGGTCTGTCCCCTGAAAAATATCCCTCATTGTCTATAAAATAATATGTAACATTCTCATACTCTGTTTTAAGTATGCCTACATACCTGCTTTGCCCAAGGTAATCCATATAAAAATGCGATACATACTCCAAACGCTCTCTAAGTTCCCAAGGAATGCACATGTACTTGGGTAACATTACTCTGCAATCAAAATATTTCTTGTCAAAATATCCCGGAAGTGAGCCTACAACATCTGCCAGACCTCCCGTTTTGACAAAAGGTACCGCTTCAGAAGCAACGAATAGTATATTTTTCATATATTCCCCTTTCTTAGATGTATCTATCCCTTTAATTTATCTGCCAAATCCTTCATTTCTTTTGCTGTTTGTAATACCGCTTCGGTAATCTCGCTTCCGCCTATAAGTCTGGCGATTTCTTCAACCAATCTCTTTTCTTTTACATAAGATATTTCGGTTTTGGTACTGTGTCCGTCGGTATGCTTTTCTATAAGGTAGTTGTGGTCTGCCATAGCCGCTATTTGCGGCAAATGTGTAATGCATATAACCTGATGTCCTCTTCCTATAAGCATAAGCTTTTCGGATACCTTTTGTGCGGTTCTTCCGCTTATACCCGTGTCTATCTCGTCAAAAATCAAGGTATCAACTTCGTCAAGGTCTGCAAGCACTGTTTTAATTGCCAACATAATACGTGAAAGCTCTCCTCCGCTTGCAATTTCCCTTAAGGGCTTTTTAGGATTTCCCGGATTGGTACTTATCATAAGTTCAACACTGTCCCTACCCTGCGGAGTAAAGTCACTGAGTTTCTTAAACTCTATGTCAAAATCGACTCCAAGGAAGTTAAGATCATGAAGCTCCCGTATAATGCTTTCCTTAAGCACTCCTGCCGACTCTTTTCTTAACCCGGAAAGCTTATCACAAAGCTCGTTAAGTTTTGCAACCGAGCTTCTTTGCTGCTCTTTATATTCGCTTATCAGTTCTTCATAATTTTCAAGAAATTCAAGTCTTTCTTTTTTGCCTTCATATATTTTGTTGATTTCTTTCAAATCCTCAGAATACTTGCCTTGTAAACTCCTTATTGTGTCCAATCTGCTGTTGATAGTATCAAACTCTTCTTCATTAAAGTCAAGTTCGTCTATATAATTATATATACTGTGCCTTAGATCCGCAATAATAGATTCCGCATCAAAAAGCTGACTTTCTATGTCTGAAAGCTCCTCATCATATTGCACTACCGAGGATATAAGTTTAAGCGAGGGACTTATACCGTCTTCTTCTATGTATGAGCTTATCTTAGACATCGCATCGGCTATTCTTGAAGCGTTTTTGATTTTTGAGTATCTTTGAACAAGTTCCTGTTCTTCCCCTTCCTTAAGCTGTGCATCCTCTATTTCTTCTATTTCATATTTTAAGAATTCAATTTCCCTTTTTCTTAAATTCTCTTCAAGCGTTTCGGAAAGTTTCTCTTCTATAGCCTTGTAATTCTGATATTCTTCTTTGATATCTTCCTTTACCTCTTTGATCCTGTCTTCTGCAAATAAATCTATAAGTTGTAATTGCTTACTTACTTCCAAAAGCCCATAGCTTTCGTGCTGGCTGTGTATATCTATCAGCAAAGACATAAGCTTTCTTCCCTTTGCCGCAGCTATTACCTCTCCGTTAATTCTAAGTACATTCTTTTGTTTACTGATCTTTCTTGACATGGTAATAAGTCCGTCTTCACCGACTTCTATATCCATTTTTCTTATTGCATCAAGTTTTAACCTGTCATTTATACAAAACAAAAGCTCTATGTATGCAAAATCCGCTCCGGCTCTTACAACATCCTTCCCGACTTTTGCACCAAGTGCCAAATTTATTGAATCAATAAGTATGGACTTACCTGCACCGGTCTCACCCGACAGCACCGTAAGACCCGCAAAAAACTCCAAATCAACCTGTTCAATTAAAGCAAGATTTTTTACATGCAACTCCAGTAGCATAATTCTCCTTATTTTTCAAGCATCTTATCAAGCTTTGCCATAACATCGTATGTCAAAGCTATATCTTTTATAGCACACATTATAGTATCATCACCTGCTATACAGCCCAACATACCCTCTATATTAAGCTCATCCAAAGCAGCTGCAACAGCCATAGCAAGTCCGGGCATAGTCTTTATAACAAGTATATTTTGTGCCATATCCATAGATACGAAACCTTCCTGCAAAACCCTTATATACTTCTTGGCTGCATTATTTTTTTCTTTTATCAATACATATTTTTGTTTACCGTCATCAAGTGTAACCTTAGTAAGCTTTAGGTCCCTTATGTCCCTGGAAACAGTTGCCTGCGTAACATCAAAACCTGCACTTTTAAGCCTGTCTGCAAGCTCTTCCTGTGTCTCTATAACTTCCTTCTCAATCAGTTCCACTATCATAGCATGTCTTAATTTTTTCATACCATGTATTCATCTTTCTTTTTATATTCCGGACATCTTAGTTCTTAAGTTATCTAAAAAGGTACCGCCCTTTAATTTGATAAGTTTGGTTATTGTATCCGACTCTTTTATAATTAATCTGCTCTTATAGCTTAGACCCTTTTGTATATCTCCGTCAAATACCGCAAAGACCTCCTGCTTATTTTCTTTTGAAATTTCTATTTCTATATTACTTTCAGGTGCAAGCACTATACTCCTTTGATTGAGTGCATGAGGACAGATTGCGGTAATTATAAACATTCTTGCTCCCGGCTCTACTATAGGACCTCCGGCACTTAAATTATAGGCTGTGGACCCTGTAGGTGTAGCAACGATTATACCATCTGCACAATATTCATTCAATAATTCTTTATTAACATAGGTCCTGCATCTTATAAACTTTGAACAGGTGTTGCCTGCTATTACCACCTCATTAAGTGCCTGGTGAGTCTTTGAGGCTGCTCCAGATCTTTTCACATAGGCATCTATCATCATTCTGTTTTCTATACTATATTCGTCGGCAAGCAGCTTATCTACCATATCTTCTATCCCTCCTTCGCTGCCAAGGCTGGTAAGGTATCCCAAATGCCCAAGATTGACTCCGATCAAAGGGATATTAAGATATGAGGTGTCTCTGGCAACTCTTATCAAAGTACCGTCTCCGCCCAGGGTAATTATACAATCTATATTCCCCGGAATTTTGGAAATCTCCAAATACCCCAAATTAAGTATTGCTTCCGCCCCCTTGCTTTTAATACGTTTCATTATGCTCTCAGCAACTTTCTCAACACCGCTTTTATCACTGTTACCGACTATATAAAAAGATTTCATGTATATCACTCCTATCTGAATGCAGCCGTATGTGCCTCATTTACCACCGTGTTTATAAGCTTTTCATCTGCCTGCCTAGGCATGGATGTATTATTTTTCTTCATATAACAAAGGTATTCTATATTTCCTTCGGGTCCTTTTATAGGTGAATATGTAAGTCCTATAACATCAAGCTTATTGTCGGAGGCATAAGTATAAACCGCCTGTATTACTTCCACATGTACCGCCGCCTCTCTTACAACACCTTTTTTTCCCACCTTTTCTCTTCCCGCCTCGAACTGCGGCTTGATCAAAGCCACTATAAAAGCATCCTCCTTAAGCAGTTTCACAACTGCAGGTAAAACCTTTGAAAGAGATATAAATGAAACATCTATAGATGCCATATCCGCCTTTTGCTCTAAGCTTGACTCCTCAAGATATCTTATATTGGTTTTTTCGAATACTACAACCCTTTCATCATTTCTAAGTTTCCAGTCAAGCTGTCCATAACCCACATCTACAGCAAAAACCTTGCTTGCACCGTTTTGAAGCATACAGTCGGTAAATCCTCCGGTAGAGGCTCCAACATCCATACAAACCAGGTTAGAAAGCCTTATATCAAACTCAGTTAGGGCTTTTTCCAGCTTAAGCCCTCCTCGGCTTACATACTTTAGGCTCTGACCTCGTATTTCTATACTCTTATTTTCCTCAAATAATGCCCCTGCCTTATCTTCTTTCTGTCCGTCTACATATACTATACCGGACATAATTATAGCTTTCGCCTTCTCTCTACTGCTTGCTAAATTCTTCTTAACCAATAAGAGATCTAATCTTTCTTTCATCAGAGACCTCTTTCTTAAATTTTTTGAGCAATCCACTCTCATCCAAATCTCTTATAACAGAGTCCGAATCAATATGAAGTGTTTCTCTTAATAAGGATACATCACCATGTTCTACATATTTATCCGGTATGTTTACATGGAATATATCTATATCCTTGTATTTGTCACTTATAAAATTCCTTACAGTAAGCCCAAAACCTCCAAGCAAAACATTTTCTTCCATAGTTATTATAAGGCTGTGGTTTTTACATATATAATCAAGCATGTCCGTATCTATAGGCTTTATAAATCTTGCATTGACTAAGCTTACCGAATAACCTCTTTTTTTAAGTTTCTCTCTTACGTGCTTTGCGGTACTTACCATACTTCCACAGGCAACTATGGCTATATCTTTCTCTTCGTATAAAAGCTCCGCCTTACCGTACTCTATTATTTGATTAAATTCACTAAGCTCCTTATAAGCCTTTCCTCTTGGATACCTTATAGCTACCGGACCGCCCCCCTTAAAAGCAAAGTCCAGCATATTTTCAAGCTCAAAGCTGTTTTTTGGAGCCATTATGCTCATATTCGGTATACAGTTCAGATAAGACAGATCAAATATTCCCTGATGTGTCTCTCCGTCAGCTCCCACAAGACCTGCCCTGTCTATGGCAAATACAACATTAAGATCCTGTATACAAACATCATGTATGATTTGGTCAAAAGCTCTTTGCAAAAATGATGAATATATGGCTACCACCGGTTTTAAGCCTCCGGCTGCCATTCCGGCTGCCATGGTTACGGCATGTTGCTCTGCTATGCCCACATCATAAAATCTTTCGGGAAAATGCTCCTTAAAAAGTTTAAGCCCGGTACCGTCAGGCATAGCGGCGGTAATAGCAACCACATCCTTATCTCTTTCTCCGATTTCAACTATCTTTTTCGCAAATACATCCGTATAGTCCTCATCCGTCTTCTGCTTTTTAGACCTTCCCGTAACCTTATCAAAGGCGGATACCCCATGGAATTTCTCCGGATTATCCTCTGCCGGCTTATAGCCCTTCCCCTTTTTGGTAATAACATGTACTATAACCGCATGATTAAGCTTCTTCGCCTCGGCAAATACCTTGCATAACTTGTCTATATCATGTCCGTCTACCGGTCCGAGGTAAGTTATTCCCATATTTTCAAAAAGCATACCGGGTATAATAAATTGCTTGATGCCGGACTTTGCCTGCCTTATACTTTTTATAAGTCTCTTTCCTACATTAGGTACTTTTTCCAGATTGTTATATATATAGGTTTTTAACTTATTATATATGTCTCCTGTCCTTATACCGTTTAAGTAGGATGACATACCTCCTACATTTTTTGAAATGGACATTTCATTATCATTTAATACTATAATAAAATTCCTTTTAAGCGCAGCTGCATTATTAAGAGCCTCATACGCCATACCGCCGGTCAAAGCACCGTCTCCGATAATCGATACTACATAGTTATTTTCTTTTTTAAGCAAAGCTGCCCTTGCAAGACCAAGCCCTGCCGATATGCTTGTAGAAGAATGTCCTGTATTAAAAGCATCACAAGGGCTTTCCTTGGTCTTGGGAAACCCCGACATTCCGCCGAACATCCTAAGCTCGTCAAAATCTTTTTGCCTTCCGCTAAGTATTTTATGCGGATATGATTGATGTCCCACATCCCAAATCACCTTATCCTTCGGAAGATCAAAGCTTTTATAAAGGGCAATGGTCAGTTCGACCACTCCAAGATTGCTTGCCAAATGCCCTCCGGTCTTGCTAAGCTTATCTATCAGGAAATCCCTCATCTCTTTTGCAAGCATTTTTAAATATTTTTTCTTGACTCTTTTTACATCCGACGAGCCTTGTATTTTTTCTAATATCATATTTTCCTCTTAGCTTAAAGATTCTTGATTAAAGATTCTTTGGATTTAAGATTTTCCGAATTTAAGATTCTCTATCTATAAGTCCCTCTATTATTTTTCTCAAAGTTGTTGTGTCCCTGTCAAGGCTAAGAAGTAAATCCTTTGCCTCTCTCGATAACCTCCAACACTCTTCTTTTGCCTTATCAAGTCCGTAAAGACTTACATAATTAGTCTTGTTATTCTTTTCATCCAAACCGGCAGTCTTTCCTAAAATCTCAGTACTTGAAGTTGCATCAAGTATATCATCCCTGATTTGGAATGCCATTCCCACAGACTTTGCCGCCTCTTCAATTATAGCCAGCTCTCCGTTTCCCGCCATACCGAGTACTGCACCTATCAGCATGGAAGCTTCTATAAGGGCTGAGGTTTTTAAACTGTAGATAACATCCAGTACTTCTTTGTCTATAACTTTACCGGTGTGTTCCACATCTATTACCTCTCCGCCTATCATGCCCTGCATACCGGCTTTATTTGCCAATATACGGTTTGCCTTTAACATAGCCTTTATATATGGCAGTGAACTTGTTTCAGACTCAAACTTATTAAGCATATCAGAGGCTATCACATCAAAGGCTTCTATAAAAAAGGCATCTCCGGTAAGCACAGCCATGTCTTCTCCAAAGGCTACCCATGTTGTATCCTTTCCTCTTCTTAACTTATCGTTATCTATACAGGGCAAATCATCATGTATTAAAGATGCCGTATGTATCATCTCTATGGCTGCCATATAAGATAATACTTTGTTAATATCAGGTTCTCCCGCCTCAAAAACCTTATAACTTTCCCATATAAATACAGGTCTTATACGCTTTCCGCCGGCAGCTATTGCCTCCCTCATCGCCAGGTAAACCTTTTTTTGCAGTCCTTCCACCTTAGGCAAATACTTTTCCAACTCCATATCTATACTCTTTACATCATAATCAAATGCCATGTTCCCCTCCTTTTACATTCTATACCTCTTCACCGGCTATTATCTGCATGTTTTTTTCTATTTTCTCTATTTTCTTATATGTGTCGTTAACTCTTTTCATTCCTTCTTCGTATAATTTGAACATATCCTCAAGACCGGTATCCTTGCTTTCAAGTTTCTTTATAATTTCTTCTATATCGGATATATTATCTTCTATACTTTTTGCCTTAGCCATCACTACCACCTTCAGCTTTTTCTATTCTTTCCACTTTTGCTAAAACCCTTCCGTCCGAAAAGCTCAGAAGTATCTCTTCTTGACTTTTCAACTCACTTACGGAATTTATTCTATTATACTCCATATCGGTTACGAAGGCATAGCCTAATGATAATTTATCCAAAGGAGATAAGCCTTTAAGTCTTTCTATGTATACTCTTAAGCTTTCCTTATTTTTATCTATGCCATACTTAAGTGCGGAGTATAGGCTTCTTTTTACTTCCTTAAGCCTATTATTATAACCTTCAAGTTTGGATGTGGGAGAATTTATAAGCAAATCTTTTTTTGCCATATCAAGTCTATTCCTGACAACAAAAAGTTTCTCAAGCATAAGCTGTTCTATTCTTGAAGAGTATCTTTGCATATATTCCTCAAAACTCTCATAATCCATCACCGCCATATCTGCCGCCATGCTTGGAGTAGCCGCCCTTTTGTCAGCCACAAAGTCCGCTATGGTATAATCGCTTTCATGACCTACTGCGGATATTATAGGGGTCTTGGCATTAAATATAGTATTTGCCACTGCCGTCTCATTAAAAGCCCACAAATCCTCTATAGAACCTCCGCCTCTTCCCACTATGATGACATCAAGATCTAAGGCATCAAGACTTCGTATTCCTCTTGCTATACTGCTTGCAGCCTTTTCACCCTGTACTATTGCCGGATATAAGAATATTTCGACATAAGGATTCTTTCTTTTAGATACCCTTAATATATCCTGTATGGCTGCGCCCGTAGCGGAAGTTACCACCCCTATCCTACTTGAAAATACAGGTAATGCCTGCTTATACTCATCGGCAAACATTCCCATATCTTCAAGTTCTTTCTTAAGTTCCAAAAATCTCTTGTATAGATCTCCTATACCGCTTTTTTCTATAGCTTGGGCAAGTATATTGTAAGTTCCGTTCTTTTCATATACATTAAGACTTCCGCTTACAATTATTTTCATTCCGTCCTTTAATACAAAGTCAAGATTTTTCTTGTAATTTGAAAACATAATGACTGAAATAGCCGCTTCACTGTCTTTTAAAGTAAAATATATATGTCCCATGCCGTGATACTTACAATTTGACACCTCTCCGCTTACACTGATATTTTTTAACAAAAAATCCTCACTTATAAGCATTTTTATATAAGAGTTGATTTTGCTTACCGTATAAACCTTAGACATAAACCTCCTACACTGCCATAACTTTATCAAAATAACTTAACTGATTCTTACTTTATTTGCAGTTATAAAATACAAAAAGTCAAGTCAAGTTATTTTTAATACTACACAAGCTTTGCCAAGACTCCGTTGACAAAACTGTGTGCCTCATCGCCGGCATATTTTTTTGCAAGCTCCACCGCTTCGTTTATGGCAATATTGGCAACTATATTTGAATCAAATTTCATCTCATAACAGGCTATCCTGAGAATACCAAGTTCCACCCTGCCTATACGCTTTAAGCTCCAGCCTGTAGTTACTTCGGATAATTTTTCATCTATATAGCCAATACTTCCTATAATGTCTTCCATTCGTTTTTTAAGCTCGGTTCTTTCGGAAAGTTCTATAGTTTCAACTGAAAAAGACTCCTCCTCAGCTTCTTCCTCAAGCTCCAAGTATCTTTCAATCTGTTCAATTCTTTCTTCCTCTTCTTCATAAAATGATATACAAAACATCATTCTAAGACAATGTTCTCTGAATACCCTTCTGGTCATCAGTTGTCCCCCTGTCAATTTCTATTACTATACCAAACACATTTTCTATGATATATCTTTCATTATACTTTATTACATGAAGATTAACAAGTTATTGACTTATTAAGTGCAAATGACCAAATGATTTTTTCTGTAACCTTCTTTTGTTTCATCATAGAAAGTGCCCTTGCATAATAATCAAGCTGTATACTGTACCTTTTTATAAGAGTATCTTCCTTTCTGACCCTGTCGGTCTTGTAGTCTATTAAAATAACCCTGTCTTCATACTCTATATAGGCATCTATTATTCCCTGTATAAGTATAGTTTCTTTTGAGCTTGACAGCCCCAACTCGTCAGCCGCTATACCCATAGTAAATATTGCCTCTCTTTTTAATATACCCTTCCTAAAAGCCTCGCTCATAATATCCGCCAGATCCGAATGCATAAAATTTTCTATATCCTTTAAGTTTATAAGGCTTTTATAATCCTTGCTTATAAGCTTTTTCTTATAAAGTTTATCTATATATGACGAAAGCCCCGAACTTTCAGCCTCATCAAAATCAATAAGTTGCATAAGTTTATGATAGGCATTTCCTCTTATACTTGCCTTATTGGGCTCTGTAGATTTCTTCTCCTTATCCTCATAGAGAATATTTGCTTCTTCATCTATTATAAGGCTTTTTTTAATGTCAGACACTGAAAACTTTATGTCAAGGTCAATATCACTTATATAGTTGTACGGCTTTTTTACCAGCTCATTTAATTTAGTATCATTTATAAGCTTCATGCTGTCGAGCTTTTCTTTTAATCTAATGGTTTCTATCTGCTTTTTTTCTTCATAGCGCATAAGTTCTTCAATCTTAACAAGCTTAGTTTCTATACTTTCTCTTGTCTTTACATCACTTAGCAGCAAAAAGTCAAGGTATGAACTCGCATTCATAATATCAAGCATACTGAGTTTATTACTTTCTTCTATATGGCTGTACTTTTCATACGCCTTGTCGGCAGTATCAATTACCGCAGTCAGTATAAGCTTTTCCTTTGCCCTGCTCATTGCAACATAAAGGACTCTTAACTCTTCACCCAAGTTATCGATCCTTTTTTTGTATTTTAATACATTTTTCTTGATACTGCTTGACTTTAATCCGTATTCCAGATCGACATAATCACAGGCTATTCCAAGCTTTGAGTCGGCTATAATGGCATTTTTATAATCCGAAGTATTAAATCTTTTATGTAAGCCGCTTACGAAACATAGCGGAAATTCAAGACCCTTGGACTTATGTATACTCATGAGCCTTACAGTATCTTCATACTCCGACACTACCGAAGCCTCTCCGTAATCAGTATTATACTGTTTTAAGTTGTCTATATATTTTATAAAGTTAAAAAGCCCCTTGTAGCCTATGCTCTCATACTGTTTAGCCATCTCTGTAAGCATTAAAAGATTGGCTCTTCTTATATGTCCGGCAGGTAGTAAGGATACTATATCCAGATATCCGCTACTGTCATATATATACCTTAATAACTCACTAAGCTCCATATATGAGGACTTTTTTCTGTAATCAAAAAGCAGATCGAAAGCTTTTTTTATCTTTTTTTCCGTATCATGATCATTAAAGGCTATTTTTTTCTGCAATATGGCTTGGCACATTTCATAGACCTTGTTGCTTTTTTTAGTTTCGTCCTCTTCTTTCTCCATGTACTTTCTGTAATAGGCTGTAATAAGTGCAAGCTCCTTATCACTTAAGTCTATTATGGGGGAATGTAAAAAAGCGCTTAAGTCTATGTTCATATAGGGATTATCTATTGCCGAAAGTATTGCCAGTACAAGCTTTACTTCCATGGCATCAAAATATCCGGTTGAAGTGTTGGCATATGCCGGTATGCCTTCTTTTGAAAGTACATCTATGAATTTTTCACTCTGTCCCTGCATGGATCTTAATAAAATCACAATATCCGAGTATTTAAGCTGTCTGTAAGAGCCGTCCTCAGCCCTTACCAAAAGCGTATTTTTAAGTTCTTTTATGCGCTTTGCAATCATGCTTGCTTCAAGTACTGCACTGTCTTCTTCAAAATCGTACTTTTCGAGTAAAAGCAGTTCAGTTTGTGAAGCTGTAGCTAAACCGTCTTTATTTATTTTTTCAAAATCAGCTCCTACATAAAGTGCCGCCTCCTTGTCATAGTCTATACCCCCTACACTTTCGGACATAATATTAAAAAACAGATCATTTATGCTCTTTAGCACAGTTTCTCTGCTTCTAAAGTTCTTTTTAAGCACTACCTTTACTTCTTTCTCCGACTGCATTTTATCATGGGCTGTATAGGTATTATATTTTGATAAAAAAAGCTCGGGTCTTGCCTGCCTGAATGCATAGATGGACTGCTTTACATCTCCTACCATAAATACATTGCCGTTATCAAGGGCTGACAATATACTCTCCTGAACATAGTTTGAGTCCTGGTACTCATCTATGTATATATCCTTAAAATGCTTTGCATATTCTAGGGCAACCTGACTTCTTGACATATCCTCATTGTAGAGGATCTCAAGAGCATAATGCTCAAGATCCGCAAAATCGGCAACATTTTTCTCAAGTTTTACCTGCTTAAATCTTACTATAAAGTCCTTTACTATATTTATAAGAGTACTTATTGCCTCTTTTTCATACTCCGCTTCTATCTCAAGAGTTTCTTCATCCCTTATAAAGTCCTTTATAAGCCTTTCTTTTATAAATTTTTTGTAATTATCCCTTATTCCCTTTGCTATATTTTTAAGCTCTGCATCTGCGTCCTTTGATACCCTGCCTATATTAGGAAAATCAAACATAAGCAGTGCCTCTCTAAGTTTTGCATAGTCTTTTGCAAGACAAAGATTTTTTGCAAGTGCAAGTTCGTTTATAAAGGTCTGCTTATAGCCAAGCTCTCCCCTGTCACAGATGTCTATGGCTCTTTCTATTTCATTTTTAATATCATTTGCATTTTTAACTATATTTTCAACTATATAAGCTTCCCATCTTGTTTTAAAATCTTCGGTCTCATAGCTTTTCAGTATCTTATCAAGCCAAAGCAAGGGTCTTGGCATAGCCATGGCATAGCTGTATATCTCCTGTATATACTCCCTTAACCTGTCATCACTTCTTGCCTTGGTATATGCATTAAGCAATTTTATAAATCCGCCATCATTCTTTTGATAAAGCTCTTCCATAATAATATCCAAGGTTTCAGGCTTAAGAAGCTCCAGCTCCGACTCATCCGCTATTCTAAAAGACGGATCAAGCTCTATCTTATCTATATGCTCCCTTATTACAGACAGACAAAAACTGTCTATAGTACTTATATTGGCACTGTCTATAAGTGTAAGCTGTCTTTTAAGCCTCTTATACTTATCACTTTCATGGCTTTGTTTAAGCAGCTCTTCTTCAAGACTTTTAGCTATTCTTTCCTTCATCTCCAAAGCTGCCGCCTTGGTAAATGTCATCACCAAAAGCTCATCAATATCTAT